>CAXTHY010000008.1:0-8853 GCA_964244175.1 uncultured Jatrophihabitans sp.
TCATGTGGGGTCCTGCGCAAGCGCGCGCACCGCGCCGGCGAACGCGTCACCACGTGCGCCGAAGTTGGCGAACATGTCGTAGGAGGCGGCGGCGGGCGCGAGCAGCACCGTGTCGCCCGGACGCGCGAGTCCGGCCGCGGCGCGCACCACCTCGACCATCGCACCATCGTCAACGGAGTCGATGCTGATCACGGGGACATCGGGCGCGTGTCGGGCAAGTGCCTCGGCCACCTGCGCGCGATCCTGGCCCAGCAGCACGGCCGCGCGCAGCCGGCGCGCGGCGGCGATTACCAGGTCGTCGACGGCGACGCCCTTGAGCTGGCCACCGGCGATCCACACGATCCTCGGGTACGCGGCCAACGACGCCTGCGCGGCGTGCGGGTTGGTGGCCTTGCTGTCGTCGACCCAGTCGACCCCGTCGCGGGTTGCGACGAAGGCGTTGCGGTGCGGGTCGGGCACGAACGTGTGCAGACCGTCGCTGATCGCGTCGGCACCGAGGCCGTACGAGCGGGCCAGCATAGCGGCGGCGAGGGCGTTGGCGACATTGTGCCGACCGGCCGGGCGCACCTGCGCGACCTCGGCCAGGACCAGGTTGTCGTCACCGAAGGCCCGGGACACGAGCCGGTCACCGGCCACGCCGAGCTGGCCGTCGCCGGGCTGGCCCAGTGTGAACGTCACCGCGCCGCGCGGCAGTCGGGCCGCGACCCGCGGGTCGTCGGCGTTGCCGATCGCGACGCCGCCGGCCCAGACCGCGGTCTTGGCCAACTCGTAGGCCTCGAGCGAGCCGTGCCAGTCGAGATGATCGGGCGCGAGATTGAGCAGGGCACCGGCGGCCGGCGCGATCGAGGGGGCGAAATGCAGTTGCTGGCTCGACAGCTCGACGGCCAGCACGTCGTACGCTGCGCCGGCCACGACCGCGTCGATCAGCGGCTCGCCCACGTTGCCCACCGCCACCGCGCGCCGCCCGCCGGCCCGCAGCATCGACTCGAGCATGCGCACCGTCGTCGTCTTGCCGTTGGTGCCGGTGATCGCCAGCCACGGCGCGGCACCCGCGCCGCGCAGTTGCCACGCCAGCTCGACCTCGCCCCACACCGGCAGGCCGCGCGACTGTGCGTCGACCAGCAGTGGGTGCGTGGGTCGGAAACCGGGCGAAACCACGAGCAGGTCGACGCCGTCCGGCACCGCTTGCCGCGGGCCCAGCCAGTCGACCTGCGACAGGCCCTCGGGGGGGCGATCGGCGGTGAGCGCCACCCGGGCGCCGCGGGCACCGAGCGCGCGGGCCGCCGATTGCCCGGCCACCCCGAAGCCGCAGACCAGCACCCGCCGGCCGGCCCAGGAATCGGCCGGCCGCGGTAGGTCAGCCATTGCCGATGAAGTCCGCGTAGAACAGGCCCATCCCGAAGGCGACGGCCATTCCGCCCATGATCCAGAAGCGGACGATGATCGTGACCTGCTCCCAGCCGGCGAGCTCGAAGTGATGATGCAGCGGGGCCATTCGAAAGATACGTCTCCCGGTGCCGGTGCGTATTCGGGTGAACTTGAACCAGCCGGTCTGCATGATCGACGACAGGGTGACCGCCGCGAACAGCCCACCCAGTGCGACGAGCAGCAGTTCGGTCCGAGTCAGGATCGCCAGGGCGCCCATCAGGCCGCCGAGTGCCAGCGAGCCGGTGTCGCCCATGAAGATCTGCGCCGGCGGCGCGTTCCACCACAGGAAGCCGAAGCAGGCGCTCATGGCCGAGGCCGCCACCAGCGCGACGTCGAGCGAGTCGCGCACGTCGTAACAGCCCGACAGCGGATGGCTGCCGCACGGATTTCGGAACTGCAGGAACGAGATGAGCGTGTACGCGCCGAACACCATGGCCGCGGCCCCGGCCGCCAGCCCGTCGAGACCGTCGGTCAGGTTCACCGCGTTCGACGTCGCGGAGATGATCAGGTAGGCCAGGATGACGAAGCCGACCGCCCCCAGGCTGATCGTGCCGATGTCGCGCACGTACGACAGGTGCTTCGACGCTGGAGCCAACCCGAACTTGTTCGGACGCATCAGCGCCATGACCGCGAACGCGACGCCGACGACCAGTTGGCCGGCGAACTTCGCCCGGGCCCGCAGGCCGAGGCTGCGCTGCCGACGGATCTTGATCAGATCGTCGAGGAAGCCGACCAGGCCGAGGCCGACCATGAGGAACAGCGCGAGCAGGCCGGACGCGTTCGGGCCGCCGCCGCCGCGCACGAAGATGATCAGGTGCGCGACCGCGTACCCCACGACCGTCGAAGCGATGATCGCGACGCCGCCCATGGTGGGGGTACCGCGCTTGACCAGGTGGGTCTGCGGGCCGTCGATGCGAATCTCCTGCCCGAACCCGCGTCGCCGGAAGTACACGACGACCAGGGGCGTGCACAGGATCGAGGTCATCAGGGCGAAGACGGCGGCGATCAGGATCGTCTTCACCCGGCGCCGCCTCCGTTCCCGTCCTGATGCCACGGCCCGTCCGAGCCGGACGCCACATCCTCGGCGATGGCCAGCGCCACCTGCTCGAGGCTCGCCGAGTGCGACGCCTTGACCAGCACCAGGTCGCCCTCACGCAACTCGTCGCGCAGCAGGGCGATCGCCGCGTCGGCGTCGGGCACCCAGCTGGACTCGCCGTCCCAGGAGCTTTCCAGAGCGGCGCCGTGCTGGATCGGCCGGGCCTGTTCCCCCACCGCGACCAGGCGCGCGACGCCCAGCGCTGCAGCCCGCCGGCCGACCGCCTCGTGCTCGGCCGGTGCGCTCGGGCCCAGTTCGGCCATCGGCCCGAGGACCGCGAACGAGCGCGCGGCCGGCCGGTTGGCGGCGATGGCCGCGAGCGAGTCGAGGGCCGCGGCCATCGACTCGGGGTTGGCGTTGTAGGCGTCGTTGATCAGCACGACGCGGTCGGCGCGCTCGGTGACCTCCATGCGGAAGCGGCTCACCGGCCGCGCGTCGGCGAGTGCGGTCACCGTGTCGGCCAGACTCAGGCCGCACTCGAGCGCGACGACCGCCGCCGCGAGCGCGTTGCCCACATGGTGCGCGCCGACGAGTTGCAGTTGCACGCTCGCTGCGGCGCCGGCCGCATGCAGCGTGAATCCGGGCCGGCCCAGGGTGTCCAGGGCGACCTCGGTTGCCTGGACGTCGGCGCCGGCCGCCTGGCCGACCGTCACGACCCGCGCCACTGTGCGCGCGGCCATCGCGACCACCAGCGGGTCATCGGCGTTGAGGACGGCCAGGCCGTCGGCCGGCAGTGCCTCGACCAGCTCGCCCTTGGCCCGGGCGATCGCGTCCCGACTGCCGAACTCCCCCAGGTGGGCGGTGCCGACGTTGAGGACGACACCGATGCGGGGCGGCGCAATGTCGGTCAGGTAGCGGATGTGACCGATTCCCCGCGCACTGGTCTCGAGCACTAGATAGCGGGTCTCCGGCGTCGCCCGCAGCACCGTGTACGGGTGACCCAATTCGTTGTTGAACGAGCCGGGCGGGGCCACGGTTGGCCCGAGGCGGGCGAGCAGTTGCGCGAGCAGGTCCTTGGTCGACGTCTTGCCCGATGAACCGGTGACGCCGACGACCGTGAGCTGCCCAAGTCGCGCGAGCACGGCCGAGGCCAGCGCGGCCAGCGCCGCGAAGCCGTCCGCGATCTCGATCGTCGGCCCGTCGACGAGACGGGTGACGAGGCTGGCGGCGACGCCGGCCGCGGTCGCGGCGCCGACGTAGTCGTGGCCGTCGACCCGCTCCCCCGGCAGCGCCAGGAACAACCCCCCGGGCGTGACCGCGCGCGAGTCGAACTCGACGCTGCCGGTGACGACGGTCGCGGCGTCGGCGCCGCTGAGCCGGCCACCGACGATCGCCGCGACCTCACCCAGCGTCAGCGCGATCATCGGGCGGTCGCCTCGATCGCGGCCCGCAGGACGACGCGGTCGTCGAAGGGGTGGATGACACCGGCGATCTCCTGCCCGGTCTCGTGCCCCTTACCGGCCACGAGGACGGTGTCGTGCGGGTCGGCTGCGGCCACGGCGGCCGCGATCGCCTCGGCCCGCCCGCCCACGTCGAGCACCTCGCCGCGCTCGCCGGGCGCGACGGCGAGCGCGCCGTCGAGCATCGCGCGCCGGATGGCGGCCGGATCCTCCGAGCGCGGGTTGTCGTCAGTGACGACGAGCAGGTCGGCACCGCGCGCGGCGATTGCGCCCATGTGCGGGCGCTTGCCGCGGTCGCGGTCGCCCCCGCAGCCGAGGACGATGATCAGCTGGCCGCGGGTCAACGGCCGCAGGGCCCGCAGCGCGCCGTCGACCGCCGCCGGTTTGTGGCTGTAGTCGACGACGGCGAGGAACGCTTGGCCCGCGTCGACCCGCTCCATCCGGCCCGGCACCGACGCGGTCGAGACGGCCGGCGCGGCGATCTCGGCCGGCACTCCCGCCTCACGCAGGATCGCCACGGCGAGCACCGCGTTCGCCACGTTGTACCGCCCGGGGATCGCACACCCCATGCGCAGGTCGGCACCGGGCCCGATGACCCGGAAGGATGTCGTCCCGTCGGGGTGCTCCTCGATGTCGCGCGCGCGCCAGCCGCCGGCGGCGTCGTCGTCTGTCGTGCTCACCGGCACCGCGGACGCCGACGCGCAGATGCGCTTGCCCCACTGGTCGTCGATCACGGCGAGCCGCGACCGCGACCGGGTCGGCTCGAACAGCCGGGCCTTGGCGGCGAAGTAGTCCTCCATGTCGGTGTGGAAGTCGAGGTGGTCCTCGGAAAGATTGGTGAACGCGCTGACGTCGAACTGGATGCCGTCGACGCGGCCCATCGCGAGGGCGTGGCTCGAGACCTCCATCGCGACATCGGTGACCCCGCGCTCACGCATCACGGCCAGCAGGGCCTGGACGTCGGGGGCCTCGGGGGTCGTGAAACCGGTCTTCACCTCGGCGTCGCCGATCAGGGTGGCCACCGTGCCGATCAGCCCGGTGACGCGCCCGGCCGCCTGCAACCCGGCCCGCATCAGAAACGTCGTGGTCGTCTTGCCGCTCGTCCCCGTCACTCCCAGCATCGCCATCCGCGTGCTCGGGTCGCCGTAGACGCGCGCCGACACCGGACCGACCGCGCGGCGCACGTCGGGCACGACGAGTACCGGAACACCGGCCGGGACCGAGGCACGCCCGGCGCCGTCGGTCAGGACGGCGACGGCACCGGCGTCCACCGCGTCGGCGGCGAAGGCGGCGCCGTGCGTGACCCGGCCCGGGATCGCGGCGAACAGATCACCCGGGCGAACCCGGTCGCTGCTGGCGGTGATGCCGCTGACCGCGATGTCCGCGCCGTCGACCCAGGCGCGCCCCGCGACGCTGGCGGCGCGGTCGTGCACCCTGACCAGCTCGGCCAGCGGGACGGGCGCGACGTCGGCGGGACGGGGAACTGCGCCGTCAGACCGTGGACCCACGTCAGCAGACGTTAGCGGGCAGCGTCGCTCGGTTGATGCCGGCGCAGACCATCAGTGGCACGTGCCTCGACCGCGATCCGGTCGGTGGGATGTTGGCGTGCTGCACCTCGTAGGTGGCGATCTTGTGGAACAGCGGGGCCGCGACGTCACCGCCTTCGAGGCCGTGCGCCGGGTTGTCGACCATGATCGCGACGACGAATTGCGGGTTGTCGGCGGGCACCATCCCGGCGAACGTGTCCCAGTTCTTGTAGCTCGAGTACGCACCACCGTGGTTCGGGTCCGGCTGCTGGGCGGTTCCGGTCTTGCCGGCGACCCGATAGCCGGCAATGGCGGCCTTGACTCCGGTGCCGCCGGGTTGGGTCACCGATTCGAGCATGGTGCGCACGGTCTTCGCCGTGGCCGCGTTGATGACGTGGATGCCCTTGGGCTGTTGGGTCGTCTTCACCGAGCCGTCGGGTTTGGTCACCGATTGGACGACGCGCGGCGGGATCCGCACCCCGTTGTTGGCGATCGTCTGGTAGATCGAGGCCATCTGCAGCACGGTCATGCTCTCGCCCTGGCCGAACGGCAGGTTGGCGAACGTCGAGTCCGACCAGGTGTCCATCGGCGGCAGGTGGCCACTGCTCTCGCCCGGCAGTTCGATGCCGGTCTTCGTGCCGACACCGAAGCGGGTCTCGTAGCGGTACCACGCGTCCGGGCCGAGTCGCTGCGCGATCTTCAGGGTGCCGACGTTGGACGACTCGGCCAGCACGCCCGTGGCCGTGAACCGCTGGGTCGGGTGGTACCAGGCGTCGCTGATCTCGACGCCGCCCATGTGGATCGAGAACGGAACGCGCACCACCGACTGCGGCGTGATGATCCGTTGCTCGAGCGCGGCGCTGAAGGTGATGCCTTTCTGCACCGATCCGGGTTCGAACGCCGACATCACCGGTGCGTTGCTCGGCGTGTTCGGGTCGATGGTGTTGGGGTTGGCCGGGTTGAACGTGTCCGATGTGGCCAGGGCCAGGACCTGCCCGGTGTGCACGTCGAGGATCGCGACCTGCGCGTCCTTCGCCCTCGATTCGGGCACCGCCTGATCGACGTAGCGCTGCGTGACGTACTGCAGGCTCTGATCGATCGTGAGCTTGACCGAAGATCCGTTCTGCGCCGGCTTCGCGGTCGTGCGGCTGCTTGGGTTGACGTTGCCCACGTTGTCGACGGAGTAGGTCATCGTCCCGTCGCGACCGGCGAGCACGTCGTTGTACTCCTGCTCGATGCCGGCCGCGCCGGTGCCGTCGGAGTGGACGGTGCCGATGACGTTGCCGCCGGTCGTCCCGCCCGGGTACTGCCGTTCGGTGGTGGCCTGCGTGTAGATGCCCGGTAGATGCAGGGCGACGACGCGTTGCGCGGCGACCGGCGAGCGCGCGGTGGCCAGTAGCGCGTACTGGCCCGGCTTGGCCAGACCGGTGAGGATCGACGCCTCCGACACGTTCAACATCGGGGCGAGCACGCGGGCGTAGCGCCCGCGGTCGGCGAACTTCACCTGCTTGGGGTCGGCCGTGATGTCCTGCGCGTCGGAGGTGTAGGCCAGCGGGGTGCCGAAGCGGTCGAGGATCGAACCGCGCATGGCGTGCAACGCGATCGTGTCGACCCGCTGCGCCGCCGCGGCGTTGGCGTAGTTCCCGTGGTCGATGCCCTGCAGCTGGATGAGCCGGCCACCAATCACGATCAGGAGCGTGCAGACCGCGGCCAGCCCGTACCGCAGCCGGCCCTCGAGCTTGCCCAGGCGCAGGCGGCGCGGCTGGCGACGTCGGCGCGTCGGTCGGGCCGGCGGACGCCGCTGCGGGACCTGACGCTGGACGGGCTGGCGGCGCGGGGGCTCACGGCGGGCCGGTTGACGGTGGGGGGGCTCACGGCGGGGGGGTTCACGGCGGGGGGTCATCGGTCGCCTCCCGGCAGGGTCACGGTCGGCGTGGGGGTGGGCGTCGGCTTGGGCTGCGAACTGGACTTGGCCGAGGTGCTCGTGAGCGGCGCCTTCGCGGCCGTCTTGCTGCTCGACTTCGAGCGGTTGGCCTTCGCGCTGGTGGTTGACTTCGCGCTTGTCGTGGACGTCGCAGTGCTGGTCGGCGTCTTGCTCGGCTTTGGCTTCGGCTTCCTCTTCGGCTGCTTGGCAACCAGCGGTGCGGCGTTGGCCGCGCCCGGGCTACCCATGACGTGCACGGCGCCGTCGCTGCCGATGACCAGGAAGGCCGGCTTGTTCGCGGGCACCATGCCCAGCTGCGCTGCGGCCGCGGCCAGCTTGTCGGGCGCAGCGCTGGCTGCGACCTGGTTGCGCAGCACCTGCAGCTGCGCGGCGATGCGGGCGTCCTTGGCGGCGAGATCGTGGCGACGCAACTCGTTCGCGGCCGAAGCCGTGTTCAGGGCCAGCAGCAGGGCCAGGCCCCCGACGATGAGCCCGACCACCAGGACCGCGAACGGCACCCGTGGGGCATGACGCGGCGCATGACCGCGGCGGACAACCGCGCTCACGCGACCCGCCTGATGCGTTCGGCCGCCCGCAACCGCACGGACGCCGCGCGCGGATTGGCCGCGACCTCGGCCTCGCTGGCCGGCTCGGCGCCGCGGGTCAACAGGCGCAGCTGGGGGCCGTGCTCGGGCAGCTCCACCGGCAGGCCCACCGGCGTGGTGTCGGTGGCCAGCGCGGCGAGCGACTGTTTCACGATGCGGTCCTCGAGCGAGTGGTAGCTCAAGACCGCGATTCGGCCTCCGACCGTCAGCGCGTCTAGGGCCGCGGGCACGGCGGTGCGGACTGCCCCCAGCTCGTCGTTGACCTCGATGCGCAGGGCCTGGAAGGTGCGTTTGGCTGGGTGGCCCCCGACCCGGCGCGTCGCGGCGGGGATCGCCTGACGGACCAACTCGGCCAGTTGAGCTGTCGACCGCAGCGGGGCCACCCGGCGCTGTCGATCTATGGCTTGGGCAATGCGTAGTGCGAAGCGCTCCTCGCCGTACTCGCGCAGCACGCGGGCGAGTTCCCGGACGGAATAACCGTTGACAACCTGCTCGGCGGTCGGCCCCATGCTCTGGTCCATCCGCATGTCCAGCGGTGCGTCCTGAGCGTAGGCGAAGCCCCGATCGGCGACGTCGAGCTGCAGCGACGAGACCCCGAGGTCGAAGAGAATCCCGTCGACCCCGTCGGGACGGCCAAGGCCGAGGTCGTCGAGGACGTCGGCGATGCGGTCGTAGACGGCGTGCACGAGGTGCGTGCGCGCCGCGTAGGGCGCCAGCCGGTCGCGGCTGCGTTGGAGCGCGTCCTGATCGCGGTCCAGGCCGACGAGCGTGAGCTGCGGGTGGGCCCGCAGCAGCGCCTCGGCGTGCCCGCCGAGGCCGGGCGTGGCGTCGATCGCTACCGCCGGACGATCGGCCAGGGCCGGGCCTAACAGCG
>CAXTHY010000008.1:8863-20410 GCA_964244175.1 uncultured Jatrophihabitans sp.
TCGAGCAGGACGGGGACGTGGCCCGAGCCGGCGCTCTCGCCTGCGGGGTCGTCCCGATCGTCCATGCGGCGCTGCGCTCCTTTGCGGTCGTGCGACCTGCTGGTGGGTAGTGGTGGGGAGGAGGTTCGATCAGGTCCCCGCCCGTCCCGCCTGGCACCGGGGAAGGTGCGCCAGGAGGCCGGGAGGAGGCCGAACCGAACCTCATCGATTGGCTCGCTCAGCACGTCAGAGGACTCCGGGCAGCACCTCTTCGGCAATGTCGGCGAAGGCCGGCTCGGTCGCCGCGAGGTACTCCTGCCAGGCGGCAGCGTCCCAGACCTCGATGCGGGTGTTCGCGCCGATGACGACGCACTCCTTGGTCAGCCCGGCGTACTGGCGCAGCGTCGGCGGGACGGTGATGCGGCCCTGCCCGTCGGGGGTCTCGTTGGACGCGCTGGCGAACAGCACGCGGCCGTAGTCACGGACCCGGCGGTCGGTGACCGGCGCGGTGCGTAGCGCGTCGGTGACCCGGCCGAACTCGGTGACCGGAAAGACGTAGAGGCAGCGGTCCTGGCCCTTGCAGATCACCAGGCCTCCCTCCAGGTCGGGTCGGAAGCGGGCGGGAAGAGCGAGGCGGCCCTTGTCGTCGAGTCGGGGCGTGTGAGTGCCGAGAAACACCGACACTCCCCCCGATCCGTCCCCCGCGTCAGGCCGCCCCCGCCGATTTCCCCCACTGCACCCCACTCTAACCCACATAGCGCCACCGTCAATGACGTTGCGGCAAGTCGCGCTCTTCCGTGCCCCCCGGACCCGCCGCGCGAACGTGGTCGATGACAGGGCCGCTCGGCATACTCGTGGGTGTGCCGCGCCACCCGCGCGGCACCCTGAGCACGAAGGACCCGACCTTGGACGAGCTCCATTCCGCGGCCCGGCACGCCGGCCCCGATCTCGATCCAGCTGCGCTGCCCGTCGACGCGGTGCGCGAGGCCGGCGAGCGGATCGCCAAGAACATCGAGCAGGTCATCGAGGGCAAGCGCAGCACGATCACGCTCGGTCTCGCGGTACTGCTCGCCGAGGGTCACCTGCTGATCGAGGACGTCCCTGGCGTCGGCAAGACGAAGTTCGCCAAGGCCCTCGCCCGCTCGATCGACTGCTCGGTGCGCCGGATCCAGTTCACCCCGGACCTGCTGCCCAGCGACATCACCGGGGTCAGCGTCTACAACTCCGAGGACCGCGACTTCGAGTTCAAGCCCGGCCCGGTATTCGCCAACATCGTGGTCGGCGACGAGATCAACCGCGCCTCCCCGAAGACGCAGGCCGCGCTCTTGGAGTGCATGGAGGAACGCCAGGTCACCGTCGACGGCGTCACCTACGGCCTCGAGGCGCCGTTCATGGTGCTGGCCACGCAGAACCCCATCGACATGGAGGGCACCTACCCGCTGCCCGAGGCCCAACGTGACCGGTTCACCGCTCGGATCTCGATGGGCTACCCCGACCGCCGCGCCGAGATCGCGATGCTGGCCGAGCACGCCGCCCTCGACCCGCTCGCCTCGCTGGACTCGGTCTCCGACGCCACCGAGATCCGCGCGCTGATCGGCGCCGTGCGCGAGGTGTACGTCGCGGACACGATCAAGGCCTACGCCGTCGATCTGTCCGAGGCCACCCGGCAGGCCGGCGAGATCCGGTTGGGCGCCTCACCGCGCGCAACCCTGCAGCTGCTGCGTTCGGCCAAGGCGTGGGCCGCCCTGCAGGCGCGGGAGTACGTGCTGCCCGATGATCTGCAGCGCCTGCTCTCCCCCGTACTGGGCCACCGCCTGCTGCTCACGGCCGAGGCGCACGTGGCCGGCCGGACGACCGCCGACGTCCTGGCCCGGGTCGCCCAGTCCACCCCCATCCCGGCCGGCGCCGGCGACCTCGGCCGCTAGGGACCACGGCCATGGGCGCGCGTCGCACCGGGTTCACCACCCGCGCCACCTGTCTGCTCGCGGCCGGCGTCACCGCCATCCTGAGCGGCCTGATCTTCGGCGAGATCGACCTCATCCGGGCGGGGGTGCTCGCGGCCGCCGTGCCGTGCGCGGCGGCCGTCGTGGTCCACCGCTCGCGGGTGCGCATCGCCAACCGGCGCCGGGTCGAGCCCACGCTGGTGCAGGCCGGCCAGTCCGTCACCGTCCACCTCACCATCACCAACCGCGCGCTGCTGCGCACGAGCGCGCTCATGCTCGAGGACTCGCTGCCCGCGCGCGTCCGCGGCAAGGCCCGCTTCGTCGTCGACCCGCTCGGCGGCCATGAAGCACGGGCGGTGTCCTACCGCATCCCGTCCCTTGGCCGCGGCCGCTACCGCGTCGGACCGCTGCAGATGCGGTTGTCCGATCCCTTCGGGCTCATCGACCTCAACCGCTCGTTCACGGCCACCAGCGAGTTCCTCGTCGCCCCGGTCATCGATCCGCTTCCCCCGATCGAACCGCCCCGATCCGACGATCTCGGTGACAACGCCGGCAGCCGCTCAGTCGGTTCGCACGGCGCCGACGACCAGTCGACCCGGGAATACCGCACCGGCGACGACCTGCGCAAGATCCACTGGCGCTCGTCGGCGCGCACCGGCGCGCTGATGGTCCGCCAGGAGGAACGACCGTGGCAGGGCCAGAACACGATCCTGCTCGACGTTCGGGCGCCCGCTCACGTGACCAACGTCGATGACGCCATCGACGTCGATCCCCGGCTGACCAGCAGCTTCGAGTGGGCGGTCAGCGCGGTGGCCAGCATCGGCACGCACGTGATGCTCGCCGGTCGCAAACTCAGCCTGGTCGGCGATCCGGCCGCGGGTGACCGGCTGCGCTTCGGCGATCGGACGCGGCTGAGCGACCATTTGGCCGAGGTACCCGAAATCGGCCGGTCCGACCTCAACCAGGCGACCGAGATCATGCGCTCCGCGGCGCGCGACTCGACCCTGATCGCCGTGCTGGGCCGGCTGGACGCGAAGGCGCTGCGCGCGCTGGCCGAGGCCCACGCGCGGGGCCGTTCGGCGCCGGCGTTCGCGCTGCTGCTCGACGTCGACAGCTGGGCCGCGCCCCTGGACACCGCGCCGGGCGAGCTGCCCCCGACGACGGTCGAGCTCGACGCCACCGCGGCCGTCCTGCGTCGGGCCGGCTGGCGGGTAGCGATCGTGCGCCGAGGCGAGGCGACGGCGCACGCCTGGCAACTGCTGCTGGCCGGCTCCTCGTCCGGCGTCCGGACAGCGGTGGGCGCGCGATGACGGCCAACACGACCCACCGGAACGGCACGGGCGGCACGGGCGGCGGTCCGACCGGATCCCTTGCGCACACGCGGCACGCCGTTGCCGGCCGGGAGCGCGATCCGTCGGCCACCAGGCGCACGCTGCTGGCGCTGGCCGCCAGTGCACTGGGCGCGATGCCGCTCAAGAGCCTGCTCAGCGACAACGGCTGGCTCATCGACGTCTGGCTGACGATGCTCCTGGCGATCGGCCCCGCGGCCTGGCTGCGGCGTCGGCGTCCGCCGGGCGCGCTCGACATCTGGCCCGGGTTGTTGCTCGTCGTCCCGTGGCTGACGTTCCGGTTCGTCCCGGCCCACGCGTTCGCCGGCTTCATCCCGACGACGCGCACGTGGCACGACCTGCTCGCGCTCATGGACAGCCTGCATCACACGACCCGCGACGAGACGGCGCCGGTGCACAGCACGGTCGCCGTGCGGCTCGTGCTGTGCACGCTGCTCGCCCTGCTGGCGGCCCTGATCGACCTGATCGCGGTCGTCGGACGCCGTGGCGCGCTGGCCGGGGTACCGCTGCTCGTCGTCTTCACGGTCTCCGGCGCGGTGCCCCGCGAGCCGGTGTCGTGGCTGTGGTTCGCATTCGCCGCCGCCGGGTTCCTGGTGTTGCTCGGGATCGACAGCGAGGACGAGCTGCAGCGATGGGGTCGGCGGATAGGACGGCAAGGCGCCGTCCGGGCGCCGGTGTCCGTCCCCATCTCGGCGCAACGGGTGGGGGTCGTCGCCATCGTGCTGGCGATCCTCGTTCCCTTCGCCGTGCCCGACCATCCCCGCAATCTGATCGCCGACGCGTTCCACGATCACCAGGGCGGCGGGTCCGGCTCCGGGTTCGGCGCCGGCAGCGGCATCAGTCCGTTCGCGAATCTCAAGGGCGAGCTCAACCGCGACAAGCCGGTGAATGTGCTGTCGGTGCACGTGCTGGGCAGTGCAGCGAGTAAGCCGCCGTTCTATCTGCGCTCGAACGTGTTGGACGAGTTCACCGGGTCCGGCTGGCGAGTCAGCGACCACGGCGACACGCGCGACGTCGACGGCCGCTACGACACCGACCCGCCGACCACCGAACCCAACAGCAAGGTCTACACAGCGCGCATCACGATCAGCGGTCTGTCGGGCAACGCCCCGCTGTTCTCGTTGCCGACGGAGTTCACCGGCCTCGACGACTCCGTGACCTGGAGCCCGCAAGACCAATTGCTGCTCGGGCACGACGTCAGCGACGGCGACAGCTACACCGAGACCTTCGCCGAATCGACGCCAACGGCCGAGGATCTGCGGCTGTCGGTGGGCGACATCCCAGCGGACATGAGCCGCTGGTTGGCGCTGCCGTCGTTGCCCAAGAAGGTCAACGACCTCGTCGACCGGCTGACCCGTGACAAACAAACCCCGTACGCCAAGGCCCGCGCGATCAGCGACTACTTCGCCGACCCCGACAGCGGCTTCCAGTACAGCCTGAAGACCAAGGACGGCGACTCCAACAACGACCTGGTGAACTTCCTCGACACGAAGATCGGTTTCTGCCAGCAGTACGCCGCCGCGATGGGCGTCATGCTGCGCCGGGCCGGCGTCCCGGCCCGGGTCGTGCTCGGCTATATGCACCCGGTGCCCGACGGCAAGGGGAACTTCACCGTCACCTCGTTCGACGCCCATGCCTGGGTCGAGGCGTACTTCAAGGGCATCGGCTGGCTGCCGTTCGACCCCACTCCGGTCGATGGACTCGACGGGGGCAGCAAGAGCGACCTCACCTATGCGCCCCACGTCTACCCCAGCGGCAACAACGACCAGGTGATCAAGTCGCGCTCGAGCGCCGGCGCGGCGGCGACTGCGTCGACCAAAGCCGCGGCCAGCTCGTCCGCCTCGGCGGCGAACGCCGACCGGTCCGCGGGCTCGACCGGCCCGCCGCTGTGGATCGGGCTGGGCGTGTTGCTGGTGGTGGCGCTCGGACTCTCGCCCGGGGCGGCGCGGCTGCTGCGACGCCGGCGGCGGTTGACCGCAGCGCGGGCCGGCGACCCGGACCCGCTGTGGGCCGAACTGTCCGACACCGCCGTCGATCTCGGTTACGTGTGGTCGCCGGCCCGCTCGCCCCGCCAGGTCGCCGAGTGGCTGGCCCGCGACGCCCGCGAACCGGCCGCGCTGAACGCACTCGCGGTCGCAGTGGAACAGCGCCGGTACGGGCCGCTCGGACCAAGACAGGACACGGCGGAGCTGAGTCAAGGGCTGACCCGGATCACGGCCGCGCTGCGGCTGGGACGCAGCGGCCGCACCCGGCTGCGGGCGCGGCTCTGGCCGGCGTCGCTCAGGCTCGGCGGACGACTCCGTGGGGCGGGCGGGCGGCGCCGGCGCTAGGACTCGGCGGCCGGGCGCGAGCGCCCGCTGAGTCGGCCGGGTCAGTGAGCGGGCTGCGTCAGTTCTCGTCGATGACCTTCCCCGCGAGCCCTGGGGATGCGCGCCGACGCAGGCGCTCCTCCATTCGGCTGCGCAGGCCGCCGCCGCTCTGCCGGGCTGGCGGACTACCCGCATCGGACGCGGTGGGCGTGCTGCGGTCGCGGCCGCGCAGCACCTGCGCGGCATAGCCGCAGGAGCCGACGACGAGCACGAAGCCGACGACGCTCAGCGCGATGATGTTGGTGATCAGCCCGACCAGAACGAGACACAGTCCGGCGGCGACGCCGAGCACCGACAGGGCCGCGGCCCGTCGAGTGCGCGAACGGGTGCGCGCCGAGCGCACCGACGCAGCGAACTTCGGATCCTCGGCATAGAGAGCTTGTTCGATCTCGTCGAGCAGCCTCTGCTCGTGATCGGAGAGCGGCACCGGGCCCTCCTTCGTCGCCGGGACCGGATGGTCGACGGCATTACGGGTTGACGTTGTCTGTTGTCCCCGGCCGATTCGGCCGGTTACACCATAAGCATACGAGCCCGGTGGTCGGATCGAAAGTTACGGTGTGGCCAACATCCTCATTCGTGGTCAATCGGCTCGCGCCCGAGCCTCCGATGGACGGGTGGGGCGGCCGAACTGCGCTCGGCCGGCGACCCGAGCAGGGTGCCGGGCCGCACGGCGTCGGCGCCGAACCGCGCACGCGCGGCGGCAATGGCGTCGTCGGCGCGGGTCCGCGCCGGCGAGGCGGGATCCAGGTCGAAAGCCAGCTGCTCGGCCACGGTGGACGTGTCGCGCAGGCTCTCGCATTTGACGCCGACCAGCCGGATCCGAGGGCGATCGAGATCGAGTCCGCGATACAACTCGACGGCGGTGTCGTAGATCTGAGCCGTGGCCGAGGTCCAACCCGGCAGCGTCCGAACTCGCGTGACGGTCCGGAAGTCGGCGTAGCGGATCTTGATACCGACGGTCCGGGCGACGAAGCCGCGGGCGCGAACGCGGGTCCCGACTTCCTCCGACAGGCGCAGCAAGTGGTGCAGCACCTCGGTCTCTTCGGTCAGGTCGGTGTCGAGGGTCGTCTCGGCGGTGATCGACTTCTCGACCTCGTCCGGGTGCACCGGACGCGGATCGACCCCGCAGGCGAGGGCGGACAGGTGTTCGGCCGCCGCGACACCGACCGCGCGGCGCAGGGTGTCGAGGGAGGTCTCGGCCAGGTCGCCGACCGTGCGGATGCCGAGGCGGTGCAGCGCCTGGGCGGTGCGCTCACCAACTCCCCACAGCGCCGTGACCGGCAACGGGTGCAGGAAGTCGAGCACCGAGGCGGCCGGGACGACCAGCATGCCGTCGGGCTTGCAGCGGGCCGAGGCCAGCTTGGCCACGAACTTCGTCGGGGCGACCCCGACCGAACAGGTCAGGCCCAGCTGCTCGGAGACCCGGGCGCGGATCGCCGCCGCGATCGTGCCGGGACGGCCGCGGGCGCGGATCGCGCCGGTGACGTCGAGGAACGCCTCGTCGAGCGAGAGCGGCTCGACGAGCGGGGTGACCTCGCGCAGGATCGCCATCACCTGCGCCGATGCCGCGGTGTAGGCCGCGCGGTCGGGCGGCAGCACGACCGCGCGGGGGCACAGGCGCAGGGCCCGGCTCATCGGCATCGCGCTGCGCACGCCGTAACGGCGGGCTTCATACGACGCGGCCGCCACCACGCCGCGGTGCCCGCCACCGACGACGACCGGGCGGCCGCGCAGTTCCGGCCGCTTCTTGATCTCGACGCTGGCGAAGAACGCGTCCATGTCGACGTGCAGCATCGGGCACCCCGCGTCGTCGCCGTCGAACGATCCGGCGGTGCGGGGCAGGTCGGCGCTACGGCCCATATCGGCGTGTCCCGTGTCGCGATCCAGGTCTCATCGCACTATCCGGGGCGGCGCGCGAGCAGGTGCACCCGGCCGGCGATCTCGGCGAAGGGTGAGCGGCCCGCGGCGTCGGCGTCCAGTCGGGCCAGTGCGTCCCGCGCGTCGGGGGCGTCGAGGGCCGCGCCTGGGACCAGATCGGAGAACACGCCGATGCCGTGCCGCGACTCGATCACCAGGCCGGCCGATTCGCAGAGCCGCTGGACGGTGTCGGGACCGATCCGGGCCGTGGCGGCGTCGAGATTGTGCAGTTCGAGCAGGGCCAGGGCCGGCTCGCCGCCGAGCGCGCGGGCCACGACCGACGCGGCCGGATTGCCGACGAGGACGCTGAGCAGGCCGCCCGGGCGGATGGTCGCCGCGATGCCGGAGAACACGCCGTCGACGTCATCGACCGCCTCGAGGATGCCGTGGGCGAGGACGAGATCGAACCGGCCGGCGGGGACGAGCTCGCCGATCGTCTCGGCATCGCCCTGCACGGGGTGGATCAGTGCCGACACGCCGGCTTCGCGGGCCCGGCGCTGCAAGGTGGCCAGGGCGTCGGCACTGATGTCGACGACGGTGACATCGGCCCCGGCCGCAGCGAGGGGCACGGCGAAGGTGCCGCTGCCGCCCCCGCAGTCGAGCAGGGCGGCGGGACGGCCGGGGACCGAGACCGTGCCGAGCGCGTCGGTCAGCAGGCTGTAGACGAGCGCGAGCCGGCCGGCGCCCGGCCGCTCACGGCCGACGTCGATCTGCACGGTGGCGAGCCTAGTGCGCCGTACCGACACGACCCCCCGGTCGTCGCGGCGACGCGCGCCCACTGAGCGGCCGGGCCGGGTGCGCCCGCTGAGCCCGCTGAGCCGCCGGCCAGCGAAGTGCGCCGGCGTTCAGGCGGCGAGCAACCCCAACGAGCCCTCGACGGTGGCCAGGAATTCGGTGGCCGCACGGAACTGGTCGTCGGCCGCGCGGGCCGAGGCGGCCGACACCGCTCCGGCTTCGATCGCGGCGCGAACCGGCGCGCCCGCGGCGAAGTAGGCCGCCCAGTCGGCGTGCTCGGGGGCCACCCGCTCGAGCAGCACCCAAACGCTCATTAGCCGCCGCCGGGTGGCCGCCGGGCGCCCGCGTTGCGCCGACACTGCTGCAGCCGTACGCAGCGCCGACAGGTGGGCGAGGCGGAACCGCTCGCCGTTGTCGGTGGTCGCGGCCGCCTCGCCGAGCACGGCCCGGGCCTGCGTCAGCAGGCCGACTGCCGACAGCCGCGACGCCGGTGCGGTGCTTGCCGTCCACGTTGACATTTCTGCCTCCGTTCGAATGTTTGTTCGATAGTAGCACCTTGCACCCCGGATCGTGTCGTCCCGGTCGATGCGCGCCGATCGATCGGGTCAGCCGAGCAGGTCGACGACCTCACCGATCACCACGACCGCCGGGGCACCGACGCCTTCGCGGGCGGCGGCCTGGGCCAGCTCGTCCAGCCGGGCCCGCACGACCCGTTGTCCGTCGGTCGTCGCCCGGTGGATCACCGCGGCGGGCGTCGCGGCGCAACGGCCGTGCGCGATGAGTTCGGCCGCGATCAGGGCCAGCCGGTCCATCGCCATGAGCAGCACCAGGGTGCCGGCGTTGGCGGCCAGGCCCGGCCAGTCGATGCCGTGCTCGGCGGGCCGGCCCGGATCGAGATGGCCGGAAACGACGGTGAAGTCGGCGGCGACGCCGCGATGCGTGAGCGGGATGCCGGCCAGCGCCGGTGCCGCGAGGGCCGAGCTGAGCCCTGGGACGACGTCGACGGTGACTCCAGCCGCGACGCAGGCCAGCCACTCCTCTCCCCCACGGCCGAACACGAAGGGGTCGCCGCCCTTGAGCCGGACCACCCGCTTGCCGGCCCGGGCGCGGTCGACGAGCACCGCGTTGATCTCTTCCTGGCTGAGGTTGTGGCGGTGCGCCGATTTCCCGCAGTCGATGACCTCGACGTGGGCCGGCAGCGTGTCGAGCAACGCGCGCGGAGCCAGCCGGTCGACAACCACGACGTCGGCGTCGGCGAGCAGCCGTCGGCCGCGGACCGTGATGAGCTCCGGGTCACCTGGCCCGCCACCCACGAGCGACACCACACCGAGCGCCGCGGTGCGCACCCGGCGGGTGGGGAGCTCGCCGAGGTCCAGTCCGGCCGCGATCGCGTTGCGGACGGCCACGGCGCGCCCCGGGTCGTCACCGGCGTTGACCGCCACCGTCAATCCGTCACGACGCACCACCGCCGGCGTGCGCGCCGTCCCGCCACTGGCGTCGTCGGCCCGCACGCAGAACACCCGGCGCCGCTCGGCCTCGACGGCGACGGCCGCGTTCACCGCCGAGTCGTCGGTACACGCAACGGCCAGCCAGGCGCCGTCGAGATCGTCGACCGTGAACGGCCGCCGGGCGACCGAGGGGCCGAGGGCGGTGATCTCGTCGGCGACCGCCGGAGCCACCACGAGCACGTCGGCCCCGGCCTCGAGCAGGGCCCGCACGCGCCTTGTGGCGACCGTCCCCCCGCCCACGACGACGGCGTGGCGGCCGGCGATGTCGAGCAGCAGGGGCAGTCCGGTCACCGGTCCATTGTCCTGACGGGTGAGATCCCTCCGGTCACGTACCGTCCGCCGCGCGAGATATGGGACGATCGAGTCATGGCGCACGCAATCCCGATGCTCACGTCGCGCCGCCACATCGATCTGCTCCGGGTGGCTGCGGCGGCCTGTTGAGGCCCCGGCGACACCTCTTCGTCGCCCGCGTTCACCAGCCGCCTCCGACCATTGAAGGGACGCCGCATGCCGGCGCGACCGAACACCGCGACATCACGCAGGCCCAAGGCCCAGGGCCAGTGGGCCCTCGGGTACCGCGAGCCGCTGAACGTGAACGAGCGCAGCAAGAAGGACGACAACCCGCTCAACGTGCGACAGCGGATTCTCGACATCTACTCCCAACGTGGGTTCGCCAGCATCGACCGCGCCGATCTCGGCGGCCGGTTCCGCTGGATGGGTCTCTACACGCAGCGCCGCCAGGGCATCCCCGGCGGGCAGACGGCCACCCTCGAGCCCGAAGAGCTCGAGGACGAGTTCTTCATGCTGCGCATCCGCATCGACGGCGGAGCGCTCACCAGCGAGCAGTTGCGCGTCGTCGCCGACATCTCGACGACCTTCGGGCGCGACGTGGCCGATGTCAGCGACCGGCAGAACGTCCAGCTGCACTGGATCCGCATCGAGGACGTGCCCGAGATCTGGCGCCGGCTCGAGGCCGTCGGCCTCTCGACGACCGAGGCGTGCGGCGACTGTCCGCGCGTCATGCTGGGCTGCCCGCTCGAGGGCGTGGCCGCCGACTCGGTGCTCGACGCCGGCCCCGCCCTGCGGGCAACGGTCGAGAAGTACCTCGGCGACCCGGCGTTCTCGAACCTCCCCCGCAAGTACAAGACCTCGATCTCCGGCTGCGCGCGGCACTGCACCAATCACGAGATCAACGACTGCTCGTTCGTCGGTGTCATCGGCCCCGACGGCGAGCCCGGCTTCGACCTCTGGGTCGGCGGCGGCCTGTCGACGAACCCGCGTTTCGCCGAGCGCCTCGGCGTCTTCGTGCGGCCGGACGAGGTCAGCGACGTGTGGGTCGGGGTCACCTCGATCTTCCGCGACTACGGCTACCGACGGCAGCGCAACCACGCCCGGCTGAAGTTCCTGATGGCCGACTGGGGTCCGCAGAAGTTCCGCGAGGTACTCGAGACCGAGTACCTGAAGCGCGCGCTGCCCGACGGATCGGCGCCGGACACCTCACCCACGCATCGCGACCACATCGGCGTCGAGGAGCAGACCGACGGCCGGCTGGCCATCGGTGGCACCACGAAGGCCGGCCGCACCTCGGGCACGGCGCTGCGCGAGATCGCCGAGATCGCCGAGCGGCACGCGAGCGGCCAGGTCCGGCTGACCGCCCAGCAGGGCGTCGTCGTGCTCGGCGTCGGGCTGACCGAGGTCGCGCACGTCCACCCGCCGATAAGCCAGCATGATCTGCCGCGTGTCGGGC
>CAXTHY010000008.1:20420-24379 GCA_964244175.1 uncultured Jatrophihabitans sp.
GCCCAGCAGGGCGTCGTCGTGCTCGGCGTGCCGCCCGCTGCCGGCGAGACAGTGGTCGACGAACTCGCGGCGCAGGGCATCACCGTCCGGCCGTCCGCGTTCCGGCGCGGCACCATCGCCTGTACCGGCATCGAGTTCTGCAAGTTGGCGCTGATCGAGACCAAGGCGCGGGCCGAGACGTTCCGCGCGGAACTCGAGAAGCGGCTGCCCGATTTCGACACCCCGATCACGATCAACGTCAACGGTTGCCCCAACTCGTGCGCGCGATTCCAGGTCGCCGACATCGGTTTCAAGGGCATGGTCCAGAAGACTGCCGACGGCGATGTCGAAGCACTTCAGGTGCACCTCGGCGGACAGATGGGCACCGAAGCGGAATTCGGGCGCAAGTTCCGCGGTTTGAAGGTGACAGTGGACGAAGCGCCCGACTACCTCGAGCGGGTGCTGCGCGGTTACCTCGAACGCCGTGAAGGAGGCGAAGCGTTCGCGGCCTATGTGTCGCGAGCCGACGAAGCATGGTTGCTCTGAGCACCGCACGACCCAGGACGAAGGACGAGCTGCGCGCCCTGGCCTTCGCCGCCGGCGTCGAGCTCGAAGGCGCATCGGCGCTTGAGATTCTCGGCTGGGCCGACGACCAGCTCGGCGCCAAGTGGGCCGTGGCGTCATCGATGGCCGACTCCGTCGTGCCCTCGCTGGCCGCCAAGGTCCGCCCCGGCGTCGACATCCTCTTCCTCGACACCGGCTACCACTTCGCCGAGACCCTCGGCACGCGTGACGCCGTGGCCGCGACGCTGCCGGTGACTGTCCGCTCGATCCAGCCGCGGCAGAGCGTGGCCCAGCAGGACGCCTCGTTCGGCGCCCGGCTCTACGAACGCAACCCCGACCAGTGCTGCGCGCTACGCAAGGTCATGCCGCTGCGCAACGCGCTCAAGGACTACGACGGCTGGGCATCCGGGCTGCGCCGCGACGAGGCCGCGACCCGTATGGACGTGCAGGTCGTCGAGTGGGACGAGCAGCGCGGCATGATCAAGCTCAACCCGATAGCCGCCTGGACGCAGAACGACGTCGACCGCTACATCGCCGAGAACGGCATCCTGGTCAACCCGCTGCTCTTCGACGGTTACGGCTCGATCGGCTGCGGCCCGTGCACCCGTCGCATCGCACCCGGCGAAGACCCGCGCGCCGGCCGCTGGTCCGGCAGCAACAAGGTCGAGTGCGGCCTGCATTGAGTCACCGGCAGTCGATGTACTCGATATACGCGACGCCTCGGATTTCGCGGTCGCGATAGAAGCCTAAGTAGTCGTAGGTGCCGACGAAACCGGCGCCGAGGCCGTAGGCCCAGTCGCCGTGCGCGTGGCCGTCGATGCGCACCGCCTCGTGCCGATCGTCGTCGGCCACGCGCCACGAGAAGCGTTTCGGCAGCCACATCACTCGGCCATCGGGCGTGGTGAGCGGCTCCTCGTCGTATTCGTGGACGGCCCACACGTGCCCGAAGGTCAGCACGTTGCCGTGCGCCCCGAGGGATCGCTCGTACACGGCGCTCTTGATCCGCAGGCCGCCCGGCCCGAGCACATGCGTGAACAGCAACTGGGTCTGGTCGTCGACGTCGAGCACCTGATAGGTGAAGAACCGCGCCGGCACCCGCAGCCAGCTCGGCAGCCGGCGGTCGGTGACGCTCTGCGGCCCGGTGCCGCACGCGTACTCGAGCGTGCACAATCCGGAGATGTCGGTACTCGTCCCGTCCTGCACGATCCGGCCGGTGGCCTGGCCGAGCAGGCTCCAGTGGTCGTAGACGCCGGGCAGGTGCATGAAGTGGGCGACCTTGTCGCTGGCCCGGATCTCGAGCTCGACCTGCACCTGCGGGTGCTGGCGCCGGACGGTCCAATCGGGGTAACTGCCTTCGATCAGGACGTCGCCGCCGAAGCGCAGGCTGCTGCCGTCGGGCGCGAACTCGCAGTCGGTGCTCATCCGGTAGGCCGCGAATTGGCCCTCGGTCATGCTCGACGTCGCCGCCACGACATAGGCCGTGTCGTTGGGTGTGGTCCGGATCAGCTCGTCGTTGGCCATCACCGGCACGCCGGGGGTCCCCAGCAGGGCCATGACGCCGAAGGCGCGGTGTGGATCCGGCAGGCCGGGCAGCATGACGCCGTAGTGCGCCCAGCTCCGGCGGCGGCCGGCCGGCGGGCGCATCGGCGTCGCCGGGTCGAACGGTCGGCCGTTGTCCGATCGCTCGACCAGAGCGAGCAGCCGTTCGGTGGCGAACGAGATCAGGGACACCGTGTCGATTGTGCTGGGCGTTCGGCGCTGGTGCACCATCGGGGGCATGGGCGACATCCCCGGCAACCCTGACGGTTTCGACCTCGCGCGTTTCGTCAAGGCTCAGGACCGGGACGGCACCTACGAGCGAGCACTGGCCGAGCTGCGCCGCGGCCGTAAGGAGAGCCACTGGATGTGGTTCGTCTTCCCGCAGCTCGCCGGCCTCGGGCGCAGTGCGACCTCGCAGTACTTCGCCATCACGTCCCTCGACGAGGCCCGCGCGTATCTGGCCCACCCGATCCTGGGGACCCGACTGGTGGAGTGTGCCGCGGTGGTGGCGGGCACACCCGGGCCGCCGGAGGCGATCTTCGGCGGGGTCGACGCCCAGAAGCTGCACTCGTCGATGACGCTGTTCGCGCGGGCCCAGCCGGACGAGCCCACCTTCATCGCGGTCCTCGCCCAGCATTTCGGCGGTGTCCAAGACGCCGCTACCGACGATCGGCTGTGACCGATCGCCAAACGTTGCAGTCCGTGCCGCCCGACTGCGTCGCGGTAGACGCTGACGGGTGGGACGGCCGCAGATGTCGCGTGAGCGCCCGCCGGTGAGGCACGATCGAGCAATGCAGTCGGCATCGCGGCAGCCCGCCAGGGGTGCCCGCATCGAGAATTGGGGCGGGCGGCAGTTCGCCGCCCGCATCGACGACGCGATGCACATCTACACCCGCGCGATGAAGTACCCCGACCACACCGGGACGCAGCGCGGGGTGAGCGCGCGCAAGCACGTCGCGCACGAGGGCTTCGCCTGCCGGGCCGCGCTGATCGACCAGAGCACGCTGGTCGGGTTCGCGTATGGCTACACCACCCAGCCGGGCCAGTGGTGGCACGACCTGGTGCGCCGCGCCCTCGCCCGCGCATCGGCCGAGGAGTGGCTTGACGACTCGTTCGAGCTCTCCGAGCTGCACGTGCTGCCGGAGTACCACGGCATCGGCATCGGGCGGCAGCTGCTGTCGTCCCTGGCCGCCGGGATCCCCCACGCGAACATGTTGCTGTCGACGCCCGACAGCGACACCCGGGCGTTTCGGCTCTACCGCGACACCGGCTTCGTCGACCTGGCCCGCAACTACCTGTTCCCCGGCGACGCCCGACCGTTCGCCGTGCTCGGCGCCCGCCTGCCGTTGCGCCCTAGCCGCAGGTCGCCATGGGCCTGAGCGAGCGGCTGTTCGCACGCTGGTACCCGATCGTGGCCGGGTGGTCCGAGAATGCCGGTCAGCGCGAGACACGGGCCGAACTGGTCGGCCGCGCCCGTGGCCGCACGCTCGAACTCGGCGCCGGCAACGGCTACAACCTGGCGCACTACTCGGCCGCTGTCACCGAACTGGTGGTCACCGAACCCAGCCCGCACATGCTGGCCCTGCTGCGCGACCGCCTCACCACGCACGCACCGCCGGTCGGTTCGTGGGAGCTCGTCGAGACCGGGGCCGAGGAGTTGCCCTTCGCCGACGCCAGCTTCGACACGGTCGTCGCGGTGTTCGTCCACTGCACGATCCCCGACCCGGCCGCCGCCCTGCGCGAGATAGCCCGGGTGCTGCGGCCCGGCGGGCAGTACCTGTTCCTCGAACACGTGCGCTCGCCCGACAACCGGCTGCTCGCCGCCGTCCAAGACGTGCTCGAGCGCCCGCACACCGTCGTGGCCGCCGGCTGCCACC
>CAXTHY010000008.1:24389-58126 GCA_964244175.1 uncultured Jatrophihabitans sp.
ATGACGACGGGTGTTCGTGTTCGACCACCTCGGCTACGGCCAGTCCGACAAGCGCGAGGGCCAGGACCTCACGCTCGCCGCCCAGGGCCGGCGCTTCGCCGAGCTGCTGACCGCGTCGCCCCTGCAGTCGAGTGAGCTGGTGGCCGGCCACATGCCGCGCAGCCCACCTACCGTCCGGCCCACCCTGCGCGGGGTCGCGCTGCGCCCGGCCTCGTGATTACGGCCGACGGCACGCCCGCCGTCATCAGCCTCGATCAGGCGTGGGTGGGGATCGACAGCTCGGCTATGACCTCGCGGGTCGCCTTCGAGAAGTTGAAGGTGATGAAGTGCAGGCCCGGGGCCCCCTCGTCCAGCAGGCGCTGGGCGAGCAGCGTCGCCTGCTCGATGCCGAGCGCGCGCACCGCCTTGGGGTCGTCGGCGACCGCGTCGAACTTGTCGTGCAGCGGCTTGGGGAACGGTGCGCCGGACAGCTGCTCGGACCGCCCGATCGTGTTCACGTTCGTCACCGGCATCAGCCCGGCGATGATCGGGGTGTCGCAACCGGCCGCCGTCACCCGATCGCGCAGGCGCAGGTAGTCATCGGCGTCGAAGAACATCTGGGTGATCGCGTAGTCGGCACCGGCACGGCACTTGGCGACAAACCACTCGGTGTCGTCCTCGGTCGTCGCCGACCGGGGGTGCTTGTACGGGAACGCCGCGACCCCGACGCAGAAGTCGCCGTGCGCGGCCAGCAGCTCGACGAGATCAGAGGCGTACTCGACGCCCTCGGGGTGCTTCTGCCACGGGCCGTCGACGGCACCGGGCGGGTCGCCACGTAGCGCGAGCATGTTGACGATGCCGGCATCGGCGAAGCGACCGACGATCGCCCGCAACTCGGCGACCGAGTGGTCGACGGCGGTGAGGTGCGCCACCGGAAGCAGCGTCGTGTCGGCCGCGATGCGCTCGGTAACACTGATGGTGTTGTCACGGGTCGATCCGCCCGCACCGTACGTCACGGACACGAACGACGGCCGCAACGGCTCGAGCTCGCGAATGGTCTTCCAAATCCGACGCTCGTCCTCGACGGTCTTGGGCGGCATGAACTCGAACGAGATCGTGGGACGGCCCCCAGCCAGGTGGTCGCGAACCGTACGCAGCACACGTGCAGCGTAGTGTCCGGCCGGTGAGCGGCACGCGCGACGCGGTAATCGCGCGCGTCGACTCGGTTCTCGCCGCCTTCCTGGATTCCCGGGTCGGCGAGCTCGCGGCGCTCGGCGAGGACGTCGTACCGCTGGCCGACGCCGCCCGCACCATCGTCCTGGACGGCGGCAAGCGCCTGCGTCCGGTGTTCGCCTACTGGGGTTGGCGCACGGTGCGGGCCGAGGACGACGACGACCGGGCGCTGATCGCGGCCGCGGCCAGCCTCGAGCTGCTGCACACCTGCGCGCTCGTCCACGACGATGTGATGGACGACTCCGAGACGCGGCGCGGGCGGCCGGCGGCACACGCCGCGTTCGCCGTGCTGCACCGGCTTTCCGGCTGGGTCGGCGACCCCCGATCGTTCGGGTCGGCCGCGGCGATCATCCTCGGCGACCTGCTGCTGTCGTGGGCCGACGCGCTGTTCGCCTCGGCCGACATCGAGCCGGCGTACCTCGCCGGCACGCGCGAGGTGTTCGACTCGATGCGCCAGCTCGTGATGGTCGGTCAGTACCTCGATGTGCTGGTGCAGGCCCGCGCCGCGTTCTCGAGCGAGGAGGCGCTGCGGGTCATCGAGCTCAAGACCAGCAAGTACACCGTCGAGGGGCCGCTGCATCTCGGCGCGGCAATCGGAGGCGCGGACCCGGCATTACGAGCCGTGTTGAGCGATTTCGGCCTGCCGCTGGGTGAGGCGTTCCAGCTCCGCGACGACGTCCTCGGTGTGTTCGGCGATCCGGCGCGGACCGGGAAGCCGGCCGGCGACGACCTGCGTGGGGGCAAGCAGACCCTGCTCACCGCGCTCGCGATGCGGGCGGCGACTCGCTCGCAGACCGCGCTGCTGCGTGACTTCATCGGCGACCGCACCCTGGATGCCGACCAGGTGGCCGAGGTGCGCACGGTCATCGTCGCCACGGGCGCCCTGGCCGAGGTCGAGACCCGGATCGCCGCGGGCGCCGCGCAGGCCCTGACCGCGCTCGAGTCCCCCGCCATCCCGGCCGACGTCCGCGCGGCACTGAGCGGCCTGGCCGCCGCGGCCGCGCAGCGCGACACCTGAGCGACGGTCGTGGGCCGGCACCCACGTAGCGTCGAGGCATGCGCAGCGTCGATGGGCCCACCGAGCGGGTGGTGGTCGTCGGGGCCGGGCTGGGCGGGCTGTCGGCCGCGCTACACCTCGCCGGCGCCGGACGCCAGGTCACGGTGCTCGAGCGCGAGTCGGTTCCGGGCGGACGTTGCGGGCTGATCACCGACAGCGGCTACCGCTTCGACACCGGCCCGACCGTGCTGACCATGCCGAACCTCGTTGCGCAACCGCTCAACGCCGTCGGGGAGGAACTCGACGACTGGTTGACCCTGCACCGGCTCGACCCGGCCTACCGCGCCCGCTTCGCCGACGGCACGACCATCGCTGTGCGCGCCGACGTCGACGCGATGGCCGACGAGATCGCGCGCACGTGCGGCCCCGAGGACGCGGCCGGGTGGCTGCGTTACGTGGCGTTCCTGCGCGAGCTGTACCGGATCGAGATGCCGCACTTCATCGAGCGCAATCTCGACTCGCCGCGGCAACTCGTCGGCGCACCCCTGGCCCAGCTGGCCGCGATGGGTGGGTTCCGGAAGCTGGCGAACAAGCTGGCCGACTACGTCAGCGACGAACGGCTGCGGCGGCTGTTCTCGTTCCAGTCGATGTACGCGGGCCTCGCCCCGAAGCAGGCGCTGGCCATCTACGCGGTGATCACCTACATGGACTGCGTCGAGGGCGTGTACTTCCCCGCGGGCGGCATGCACGCCGTGCCCCGCGCGCTGGCGGGCGCGGCGGCCAAGCACGGCGTCGCGTTGCGCTACGACACCACGGTGGCGTCAGTGGACGTCGCCGCCGGTCGGGCCTGCGGCGTGGTCACCACCGACGGCGAGCGCATCGCGGCCGACATCGTCGTGCTCAACGCCGACCTGCCCACCGCCTTCGACGAGCTGCTGCCCACCGTGCGCACCCCGCGGCGGGTCAGGCGGCTGCGCTACTCGCCGTCGGCCGTCGTGCTGCACGCCGGTTCGAGCGCCGAGTACCACGACACGGCGCACCACACCATCGAGTTCGGCTCGGCCTGGGAGTCGACGTTCGACGAGATCATCGACCGCGGCGAGGTGATGAGCGACCCCTCGTTCCTGCTCACGACGCCGACCCGCACCGACGCGTCACTCGCGCCGGACGGTCGGCATACGTACTACGCGCTGTTCCCCGCGCCCAACACGCGTGGCCGGGTCGACTGGGTTCGGCAGCGTGCGGCCTACCGCGAGCATGTCGTCGAGACGCTGGAGAAGCGTGGCTACCCGGGGTTCGGCGCCGCCGTCGAGGTCGAGCACCTCGTCACGCCCGCCGACTGGCGCGCGCAGGGGCTGGCCGCCGGGGCACCGTTCGCCGCCGCGCACACCTTCGGCCAGACCGGCCCGTTCCGTCATCCCACGCTCGCGCGCGGCGTCGACAACCTGGTCTTCTGCGGTTCCAACAGCCAACCGGGTGTCGGCGTCCCGATGGTGCTCGTGTCGGGCCGCCTGGCGGCCGAACGCATCACCGGAGCTCGGCCACGATGATCGACGTGTTGGGCCGCCGCGATCTCGACGCGGCCGGCATCTCCGGGGTTGCCCTGCGGGCGGGCTACGAGCGTTGCCGCGCCATCAACGCGCACCACGGCCGCACCTTCTACCTCGCGACGCTGCTGTTGCCACCGGCCAAGCGGCCCTACGTCCACGCGCTCTACGGGCTTGCTCGCCACGTCGACGACATCGTCGATGAGAACCCGGCGGCGACGCCGGCGCAGCGGGCTGAGCGGCTCGACGCGTGGGGCACCGACTTCCTGGCCGATCTCGACTGGGGCGCGACGAGTGATCCGGTGGCCCGCGCGGCCATCGACACGATCGCGCGCTGGTCGATCCCGACCAGCTATTTCGTGGACTTCTTCGAGTCCATGCGGATGGACCTCACGGTGACGTCGTATGCGACCTACGCCGATCTCGAGCGCTACATGTGGGGATCGGCCGCGGTGATCGGCCTGCAAATGGTGCCTATCCTCGGCCGGGCGAGCGACGACGTCCGGTGGGACGTGCTCGAGACGCCGGCGATCGCGCTGGGCACGGCCTTCCAGCTGACCAACTTCCTGCGCGACGTCGGCGAGGACCTGCGCCGGGGCCGGGTCTACCTGCCGCAGGAATCGCTCAATCGCTTCGACGTCGACCGTGACCGCCTCGCCCGGGGCGTGGTCGACGAGTCGATCCGCAACCTCATGGCGTGGGAGGTCGAACGCGCCCGGCGCCTGTACGCCGACGCCGCGCCTGGGGTCGAACTCGTCGAGCCGTCCTCGCGGGCCTGCCTGCAGGCCGCCCTGACCCTCTACTCCGAGATCCTCGTCGAGATCGAACGCGCCGACTACGACGTGTTCAGCGGCCGGGTCCAGGTCGGCCTGCGTCGCCGGGCGTCGGTCGGCCTGAGCGGCGCGCGCCGCTCACTGACCGCCCGCCGCGGGCGTTCCGCCGGCCGGCCGACACCCACAGGCTCAACGTCAACGTGACCAGCGCGAAACCGAACAGCACGTCCTCGACCGGCGCGTAGACGAGCCGCCAGCCGATGATGCGGCGCGGGTCGTAGCGCACGATCCGCAGGCCGGTGAGCAGCCCGTTCACGATCAGTTGAAAGAACAGGACGATCGCGTAGGTGGTCCAGAAGGCGCGCCGGCGCAGCAGCGCGGTCCGCAGCACGGCAAGATCCACCAGTGCCGCCGCGGCCACGCCGAGCAGCGCCGCGATCGTGTAGGTCACGCCCGGTCACCGGTCGATTCGCCGCCGACGGGTTCGTCACCGAAGGTCCAGTGCGGTTGGCGCGCACGCACCGCTTCCAGAGTGAGGATCGCGCAGGTCGGGACGACCGCGAAGAACAACAGTTCCTCGAGCGGAAGCCGGCCGGGCAGCGTGACGCCGGCGAGCCGGGCCGCGTCGTAGCGCCACCAGCCGGCGCGGATCGCCAGCACGTCCCACGCCCCGAACGCCACGATCACCGGAACGAGCACGGCGAGCAGCCGGCGCCAGCGCGCGTACACCCGGGTACGCAGGACGAGTTCGAGCGGCAGGGTGCCAAGAACGCAGGCGGCCAGAATCAGCAGGTACGTGCCGTGCGCCATCAGTAGCCGGCGACCTGCGCGCGCCGCTTGACCTCCGACCCCCGGTTGGCGCGCAACGCGTCGATGGGCGAACCGGGCAGCGAGTCGTCGTCGCGATAGAGCCAGTCGACGATCTCATGGTCGGCGAACTGCGCGTCGCGCAGCAACGTGATCACACCGGGCAGGTGCTTCACGATCGAGCCGTCCTGCACGAGCAGCGCGGGCACCCGGCGCTTGCCGGTCTCGTCCAGCACCGCGACGAGGTGACCGTCGCGGACGTACTGCGCAACCCGGTTGGGCGGCACGCCCAGTGCCTCGGCGGCCTGCGTCATCGTCAACAGCTCCACCCCGCAGAGCCTGCCACGCCGCCGGTCGGCGGTGTCAGGCGGTGACCCGCGCCAGGATCGTGTAGGTCCCACCCTCGACCTCGACGTGATCACCGCGGGTGGCCAGGGCCGCGCGTAGTGCGGCCTGCAGGCCGCTCAGCCGGTCGGCGCCGAGCGCGATGTGGTCGCTGTGCGTGCCGACCCGGGCGACCCAGTCGTCGACCGGGTCGACCCGCCGCCACGGGTAGCTGCGCGTCGCGAGGCGGGCGAACGCACCGCTGGCCTGCAGCTCGGCGAAATAGGGGCGACGGTCGCGGGCCTGCGAACCGGTGGCGGCCGCGTCGAGGAGTTCGGGGGCATGCCGGGCGTAAACGTCGTCGAGCAGCCCCCGCGTCGCGTCGTCGACGTCGTCGAAGTTCCAGAACAGCGTGAGTGTGCCGTCGACCGACAACAAGCGGGCCGCCTTGGGTGCGGCGATGACGGGATCGACCCAGTGCCAGGCCTGCGCACTGACGATCAGGTCGAAGGTACGGCCGTGCGCGTCCCACCGCTCGAACGAGCCGACCTCGACCTCGAGCCCGTGGCCCCGCGCCAGCGCCGCCATCTTCGGATCGGGCTCGACGCCGAGCACCCGCAGGCCCGACGCAGCGAGCAGCCGCGCGGCCTTGCCGGTGCCGCAGCCGATGTCGAGCACGGTGGCCGGGCGCAGCGCAACCAGGTCGGCGATCAGGGCCGCCGGGTAGCTGGGCCGGTAGCGGTCGTAGTCGCCCGCGACGGAGCCGAACGATTCGGCCCGCCCGCGCTGTGTGTGCGCGCGATCCTCGATCGGCACGGCTACCTGTCCTCGTCCTCGCCCTGGGCGTCGTCGCGGGCGACCCGCCAGGTGTCCTCCGGCGGCGCCGGTGAGCGCATCGGATCGGCGTCGGTCAGCGGCGCGGCCGGGCCGCCGAGCGAGCGGGCCACTGCGCGGGGGAAGGGCGCGCGCGCCGAGGCGCGCCGCAGCTCGGCCACCGGCAGTGGGCGCCGCGACGCGGCCACCACGATGTTGCCGAACCGCCGCGCCTTGAGCACCGCCGGGTCGGCCACGAGCACCAACGACGGGAGCACCTCGCGGACCGTCGCGCTCACCCGGGCGATATAGCGCAGGGGCGGCCCGTCCGAGAGGTTGGCCAGCAGGACGCCGTCGGGACGCAGCACCCGCGCGACTTCGGCGAGGAACTCGCGGGTCGTGACATCGGCCGGGACGCGGGCCCCGTGGTACGCGTCGAGCACGACGACGTCGGCCGCGGCGTCGGCCAACTCGGCGATGCCGCCGCGCCCGTCCACCGGGCGGATGCGGATGCGGGCGCGGCGCGGCAGCGGCAGCCGGGCTCGGATCGTGGCGGTGAGCGCGGCATCCGGCTCGAGCACGATCTGCGGCGAGCCGGGCCGGGTGACGGCCACGTAGCGGGCCAGGGTGCACCCGGCGCCGCCGACGTGCGTGACCGCGAGCGGGCCGTCCGGCAGGGCGTTCAGGACGTCGGCGAAGGCCTGCACGTACTCGAAGTCGAGGTAGGTCGGGTCGTCCAGGTCGACGTAGGACTGGCGGACCCGGTCGATCAGCACCAGCCAACCAGCCGGCCGGTCGGCGTCGGCCAGCAGCTCGGCGCGGCCCAGGGCGGCCGGCTCGACGCGTGTCACATCACCACAGTACGGCCCGAAGTCCCGCCGAACGGGGGCTCCGGACCGCCTCCGAACGATCATGCACGGTGTGCCACCGACGCTTTACGCGGTCGCGACCGTAGAATCGCCGAGTGCAGACGGCCACCACCGACCCACTGGTCGGCCGCTCGCTCGAGGGTCGCTACCGGATCCTGGAACGTATCGCCCGCGGCGGTATGTCCACGGTGTATGCCGCCGTCGACGAGCGGCTCGACCGGCTTGTCGCCGTCAAGGTCATGTCCTCGGCGCTGTCGGCCGACCCGGCGTTCAGTGACCGGTTCGCCCGCGAGGCCCGTGCCGCCGCCCGGCTCACGCACCTCAACGCGGTGTCGGTCTACGACCAGGGCCACGAGGTCGGCCCCGACGGGCACCACGTCTTCCTCGTCATGGAACTGGTCGAAGGCCGCACCCTGCGCGACCTGATCCGCGAGCGCGGCCGCCTGACCCCGGCCGAAGCCGTGTCGGTCATGGAGCCGGTGCTCAGCGCCTTGTCGGCCGCCCACCGGGCCGGGCTGGTCCACCGCGACGTCAAGCCGGAGAACATCCTGCTCTCCGACGACGGTGTGGTGAAGGTCGCCGACTTCGGGCTGGCCCGCGCCGTCGAAACCGACGCGGCCTCGACCCGCACCGGCCTCATGATGGGGACGGTCGCGTACTGCGCCCCGGAACAGATCGCCCGGGGCAGTTCGGATCCGCGCTCGGACGTGTACTCCGCCGGCATCGTGATGTTCGAGCTGCTCACCGGATCGCCGCCCTATCGCGGCGAGTCGGCGATGAATGTCGCCTACCAGCATGTCCACAGCCGGGTGCCCGCGCCGTCCTCGCGGGTCAAGGGCGTGCCGAACGAGATCGACGAGTTGGTCGTCGCCGCGACCGACAGCGACCCGACGGGTCGTCCGTCGGATGCCGGCGCGTTCCTCGCCGAGATCGCCGACATCCGCGGCGACCTCGCCCTGCCGGTCACGCCGATCCCGCCGCGACTGCGCGAGCGCGGTCCGCGCATCGCCAAGCCGGCCGAGGCGCGGCCGCGCACGCCCGACAGCGCCACCACCGATTCGATCCGCGCCCGCTCGGGCTGGCACGACACCACCGTCGACCCGCGCCAGCAGCAGCGCCCGCCCGCCAACGGGCACCGCCGGCCCGGCGGCGCGCCGCCGCCGCGTGACGACAACGCCCCCCCGCCCCCCGTCGTCATCCCGCCTCCGCGGCCGCGCAAGCGGCGTCGGCACCGCGGGCTGATCGTGCTGCTGATCGTGCTGCTGATCGGTGCCGCGGCCGGCTACGCCGGCTGGTACTTCGCGGCCGGGCGCTACTCGCGCGTGCCCGAGCTGCGCGGCGCAGAGCAGTCCTCGGCGACCGCGCAGCTGCGCGACGCCGGGTACCAGGTCAAGGTGCAGCCTGGCGGCGTCGACGATTCCGTCGCCAAGGGCCGCGTGCTGCGCACCAACCCCGATGCGAATACGCGCGCCATCCGCGGCACCCGCGTCGTCGTGTTCATCTCGGCCGGTCCGCACTACTACCCGGTTCGACCGGTGCGCGACATGTCGGTCGACGATGCCCGCAAGACCTTGCTGGCGGCGGGGGCCGTCACCGTTGTGCAAGACGTCAAGCAGGAGCCCAGCGACACGATCGACGAAGGGCTGGTGACCCGCACCGATCCCAAGGCCGGCTCGCAGGTCAAGGCCGACCAGCCGATCACGATCTACGTCTCGACCGGCCCGCCGGTCATCGACGTCCCGTCGGTGCCGCCGGGGACCTCGCAGGCCAAGGCCGAAGCGACGCTGCACAAGGCGAAGTTCAAGACCAACGTCGAGCAGCAGTACAGCGACTCCATCGGCGAGGGCGAGGTCATCTCCATCTCACCCAGCGACAAGGCGCGCAAGTTCAGCGAGATCACTATCGTGGTGTCGCGCGGCCCGGAAATCGTGAAGGTCCCAGAGATCCCGACGGGTACCTCCGTGGACGACGCCAAGACCGCTATCACCGACGCGCACCTCGTACCCGACATCCGGATCTTCCCCGGGACGGACGGCACCCCCAGTTCCGTCGTCGCGGTGACACCGCTCAGCGGGACGCCCGTGCACACCGGGTCGGCGGTCGTCGTCTACGCGATCCCGAGCTGAGCTCGCGCGGTCAGCCGGGGACGAGCTCTGGCAGCGGGGGCGACTGCGTCGGGGCCGGTGCGGCGGGCTTGCGGCCCATCGCCTTGATCAGCTCGCCCTTCGAGCGCCAGATCGAGGCGTCGATCAGGTAGTGATGCAGGTTCAGGAACACGAAGAAGGCGGCGGCGAACAGCAGGCGGCCCGAATGGACGTGGGCGTCGAGGGCATTGGGAATCCAGCGACCGAGCAGCAGGCCGCCGCAGGCCGCCCCGGCGAAGATGTTGAGCCACCACAGCACGCCGTGCGCACCGGGTCGGTCGGCGGCAACGGCGATCTCGGCCCGGTGTCCGACGGCGAGGTACTGCAACGCGTGGAAGGGCGCGAGCAGCAGCAGGGTCAGGATCGGGTTGGTCGGCAGGCCGAGCCAGAGGAAGGCCGCGAGGTAGGGCGCGACTAGCACGCCCGGGGGAACGCGGCGGTGGCGAACGGCCAGCCGGACGAAGACCGCCAGCACGGGTACGGCCGCGCAGATCGCCAGCACCCGCAGTACCTGCATGGTGCTGAACGGCAGCAACTCGAACCCGACGCGGAAGCCGCCGAGGGAGTACGAGGCGCCGTCGACCAGGACCTGCGCGGCGCCCAGGAACCACAGCGGGTAGAGCCCGTAGCGCAGGATGCGGGTGTCCCACGCATCGAGCTTGACGCCGGCGTAGGCCGCACCCACGCGGCCGACCCCGTAGACCTGCTTGATGTAGTGCCAGGTGGTCATGACGTAGACGAACGTGACGAGCGCGCTGGTCGTGCTCGCGACCGACGCCGGGCCCGAACGCAGCGACACGATGACGACCCCGGCCAGCACGAGCGCGAGCGCGGCGGGACCGATCACCAGCACGAACGGCCGCGATCGCAGGGCGGGAGCGCCGCCGCTGTAGGCCAGGTGGTACGACAGCCCGAAGTGCGCGGCGGACACGACGGCGCCGACCCAATACACGGCGCCGACGATGCTGACGCCGAAGGAGATGCCCCAATGGGCGACAACCGCCGCGACAATCCAGACCAATACCGCAAGCCATCCCACCAGCCATCCGTCGAGGTGGCGCGCCACCAGAGCACGGGGCTGTGCAGGCCGCGGCATTGCGCTAGCGTACGCACCCGCAAGACGGCTTCCTAGCCCCAACACAGCGTGGAGTTGACGACGATGAAGCGACGTTTCGGTGGTCTGCTCAGCCTTGTCCTCGGCATGGTTCTGATCGTCGGCGGCGGGCTCGGGATGAACGACGCGACCGGCGGCAACCAGCAGCCGACCTGCCAGCCGTTCAACGCCGTCGGCGTCGTCGGATCCAACTCATGCCCACAGGGCACCATCTCCATCACCGAGGTCACGAAACCGGACGGCACAACCGCGGACCCGTGGACGGTCACGATCACTTCCCCGGCCGGTGCACACCACTGCACGACGCCGGACGGCCCCGACGTCAACGACGAGGTCACCGTGCCGAACAACGGCAACGACTCGAGCCAGAGCCTGTTCATCTACGCCGACCCGGGGCACGCGACGACGTGCGAGTACCTGCTGGTGGAAACCCCGGTCACCGGCTTCTCGACGACCTACGACCCGGGCCAGACGGTCACGATCCCGTTCTCGGGCGCAGACGTTCTTGACGTCACCGTCACCAACACCGTCGTCCAGGCCTCGTCGAGCACCAGTTCGTCTTCGTCGTCGTCGTCGTCTTCGTCGTCTTCGTCGTCTTCGTCGTCGTCTTCGTCGTCTTCGTCGTCGTCTTCGTCTACGTCGTCGTCCTCGGCGTCAACCGCGCCCGTCACCTCGTCGACCGCCAGTTTGTCGTCGGCCTCGACTTCGGCTTCGACGTCGGCCTCGGCGTCGGGGTCGGCCGCGGGCGTCGCCGCGGCGACCTCCTCGTCCGGGTCGCTGGCCGAGACCGGGCCGCGCGAGCAGATCAGTTCTTCGCTGGTGGCCGGGATCGCGCTGTGCCTGCTCGGCCTCGTGCTGCTGTTCGCGGGCAAGATCCCGCTGCCGATGCGTACGCGGGGCAAGCGCAGCTAGCGGACCTACAGACCGCGGTCGGCGTGCGGTCGCGGCACCCCACCCCCGCGACCGCATGCCGACCGGTTCTCGCTCGATAGGCTGCGCCGCATGGTCATCGTGATGGCGCCGGCCGCAACCGACGCCGACGTATCGGGCATCGTCACGCACATCGAGGCCCACGGCGGGCAGGCGTTCGTCAGTCGCGGCGTGATGCGCACCATCGTCGGCGTCGTCGGCACCGAGACGGTGCTCGAAACCCTGGACGCGTCCAACGTCAGCGGCCTGCCCGGTGTTGCCGAGACGATGCGCATCACGGCCCCGTACAAGCTGGTGTCGGCGCAGAACCACAGCAAGCGCACCACGATCCGGGTCGGCGGGGTCCCGATCGGCCCGGACACGTTCACGCTCATCGCCGGGCCATGCGCGGTCGAGACGCCGGAACAGACGCTCGAGTCGGCCCGCATGGCCAAGCGCGCGGGCGCGACCCTGCTGCGCGGGGGTGCCTACAAGCCCCGCACGTCGCCGTACGCGTTCCAGGGTCTCGGGGTGGCGGGCCTGCGCATCCTGGCCGAGGTGCGCGACGAGGTTGCGATGCCGATCGTCACCGAGGTCACCGACGCCAACGATGTCGATGTCGTCGCCCAGTACGCGGACATGCTGCAGATCGGCACCCGCAACATGCAGAACTTCGCTCTGCTGCAGGCCGTCGGCGGTGCGGGCAAGCCGGTCATGCTCAAGCGCGGGCTGACGGCGACATACGAGGAATGGCTGATGGCGGCCGAGTACATCGCGCAGCGCGGGAACCTCGACATCGTGTTGTGCGAGCGGGGGGTGCGCTCGTTCGAACCGGCCATCCGCAACATGCTCGATGTTTCCGCCGTCGCCATGATGCAGCGGATGTCGCATCTGCCGGTGATCGTCGACCCGTCACACGCGGCCGGTCGGCGCGACCTCGTGGTCCCGCTCGCCCGGGCCGGCATCGCCGCCGGCGCCGACGGCGTGATGGTCGACGTCCACCCGCATCCGGAAGTCGCGCTGTGCGACGGCGCGCAGGCGCTGTTCGGCGAGGCGCTGGACGAGCTTGCCCAGGCGGTGACGACGATCCCGCCGCTGCTCGGCCGTACGAGCGCCGCGCACCTCGCCGGCTAACCCGCGGCTAACCCCCACCTCCCTCTTGTCGGGTGCTCAGCTGACCACTTTCGCGCGCGGAAAGTGGTCATCTCGGCACCCGAGAAGCGGACGGGGCGAGGCCGAGAAGCGGACGGGGCGGGGTCAGGACGGCTGCGGCCACTGCGGCCCAGGTGGCGGCCCGGCCGGGTATCCCCCGTACCCGCCGTAGCCGGACTGCAGTTCCTTCTTGTGCCGGCTGCGCTTCACCAGCCCCACGATCAGCAAGATGATGGCGGTGATCACGAACAGCACGCCGAGGACGATGAGCAGGCCGGCCGCGACCGTCCCGCCGGCGATCGACTCGCCGAACGCGATGTCGGCGTCGGACGCGGCGCGGGTGTTCGTCCCGACCTGGACCTGGTACTCGCCCTTCTCGGTGATCTTGAACTGGTAGAGCGCGACCCCGTTGTGGTTGTTGTACTGGTAGGTCAGGATCTTGATCTTGTTGTCCGTGCGGCCGCCGTACGCCGTGGTGATCTGCCGGACCTGGCCGGACGGGCTCTGGATCGCGACCGGCACGATCGGCACCGACCTGGTGTTGCTGTTGACGTCGGCGGCCTCGTAGTAGGCCACGTAGTTGCCGGTACGGGTCAGGTTGACCGTCGACGTCGAATCGAGCTTCACCCGCTTGAAGTCGTTCACCTTGCCCAGCGACTTCGTTGCTGCGATCACGCCGCCCACGATGAACAGCGCCACGGCGACGACGAAGAAGATGATCGACAGCCTGAGCGGCGTTCGCCCGCGCAACCGCGGTTTCCCCCCGGGACCGGACTGGTAGGGCTGCTGCGGGTACGGCGGTGGCGGCGGGTACGGCGGTGGCGGCGGGTAGGTCATGCGCGACAGGCTACTAAGCCGGCGGTCGATGAACCTACGGCGCGCCCTTGCCGTCGATCAGCGGGCGCAGGACCTCGAGCGCACGGTCGACGCCGTCGTCGTCGATGTCGAGGTGCGTGACCAACCGCAGGAAGCGCGGACCGAGGGCGGACACCAGCACGCCGTGGGCTGCGGCCGCAGCGGCGATGAACGGCGCGTCCGCGAGGTGCAAGACCACGATGTTGGAGTCGACGAGCAGGGGGTCGGCCCGTAGCCCCTCGGCCAGCCGACGCGCCCGGGCGTGGTCGTGGGCCAGGCGATGCAGGTTGTGCTCGAGGGCATACAGCCCGGCGGCCGCGAGGATGCCGGCCTGCCGCATGCCCCCGCCGTAGCGCTTGCGCCAGACGCGGGCCTCGGCGATCCGATCCGGCGAGGACACCAGGACCGAGCCGACCGGGGCGCCGAGCCCTTTCGACAGGCAGACCGAGACGGTGTCGAAGGGGGCGGCGAGCTGAACCAGCGACTCGCCGCCGGCCACGTGCGCGTTCCACAGCCGTGCACCGTCGAGATGCAGCGCGACACCGATCGAGCGGGCGCCGGAGATGATCGACTCGCGCCGCCACGGCGACATGACGGCGCCGCCGGCGAAGTTGTGCGTGTTCTCGAGCGCGATCGCGGCGGTCGACACCAGGTAGGGCCCGGCGTTCGGTGTCGCGAACTCGTCGCGCAGCCACTCGGGGTCAACCTCGCTGCGTGGCGCGTGCCAGGTGCGGAAGGTGATGCCGGAGAATGCGGCGGCCGCACCCAGCTCAGCGCGGGCGATGTGCGCGTCGGAGTCACAGAGCACCTCATCGCCCGGCTGGCAGAGCAGGCGCAACCCGAGCTGGTTACCCAGCGACCCCGACGCCACGAACAACCCGGCCTCGTGGCCGAGCAGTTCGGCGACCCTTCGCTCGAGCGCGTTGACGGTGGGGTCCTCGCCGTAGACGTCGTCACCGACGACGGCCTCGGCCATCGCCTGGCGCATGGCTGGGCTCGGGCGGGTGACGGTGTCCGAACGCAGATCGACGACGGGCTCGGCCATCTCAGCCGTGCTCGCGGCGGCGACGGTCGGTGACGAGCCGCTCGGCGACCCGGAACGCGAGTTCCAGCGACTGCTCGATGTTGAGCCGCGGGTCGCAGGCGGTCTCGTAGCGGCGCCCGAGGTCGGCCGCGGTGAGATCGGCCGTGCCGCCGATGCATTCGGTGACGTCGTCGCCGGTCAGCTCGACGTGCAGGCCCCCGGGATGGGTGCCGAGGTCGGAGTGCACGTCGAAGAAACCGTCCACCTCATCGATGATCCGGTCGAGATGCCGGGTCTTGACGCCGTCGGCAGTCTCCTCGGTGTTGCCGTGCATCGGATCGCACTGCCACACGACGCGGTGGCCCGTCGCCTCGACCTTCTCGACGATCGCCGGCAGCACGTCGCGCACCTTCGCGTTGGACATCCGACTGATGAGCGTGAGCCGGCCGGGTTCGTTGGCCGGGTCGAGCCGTTCGACGAGTTCGGCGGCGAACGCGGGCGTCGTCGTCGGGCCGAGCTTCACGCCGATCGGATTGGCGATGCGCGAGACGAAGTCCAGGTGGGCACCGTCCATCTGACGGGTGCGCTCCCCCACCCAGACGAAGTGACCCGACAGGTCGTACGCGCGGCCGTCCTCGATGCGAGTGAGCGCGCGCTCGTACTCGAGGATCAACGCTTCGTGCGAGGCGTACAGCTCGACGCCTTCGAGCGCCGAATCGTGCACGCCGCACGCGCGCATGAACCGCACCGCGCGGTCGATCTCGGCGGCGAGCTTCTCGTACCGCGCGCCGGTGTACGTCGTGCGGGCGAAGGCGGCGTTCCAGGCGTGCACCCGGTCCAGCGCGGCGAGGCCGCCACCCGCGTAGGCCCGCAGCAGGTTCAGCGTCGACGCCGCGGTCGAGTAGGCCCGGACGATGCGCCGCGGGTCGGGGGTGCGGTCACCGACGAGCTCGTTGACCATGTCACCGCGGTAGGACAGCTGCCCGGTGATGTCGATGTCAGACGAGCGCGGCTTCGCGTACTGGCCGGCGATCCGGCCGAGCTTGACCACGGGCATGGACGCGCCGTAGGTCAGCACGACGGCCATCTGCAACAGGATGCGGACCTTACCGGCGATGTCGGCCTGCGAGCTGGTCGCGAACGTCTCGGCGCAGTCGCCGCCCTGCAGCAGGAACGCCTCGCCGCGCGCCACGGCACCGAGCCGCTCGCGCAGTTGGTCGACCTCGGAGGCCACCACGAGCGGCGGCCTGCCGGCCAGGGTGAGCGCGGCTTCGCGCAGCGCGACCTCGTCGGGCCAGTTGGGCTGCTGCGCCGCCGGCAGCGCGCGCCACGCGTCGAGATCCGGCTCGCCGTCGGCGTGACCGGGCAGGGGCGGGCGGAGGGGTGCGGCACTCACAGGCATCAGCGTATTCAGGGCGCGAAACCGACTCATCGACCGCCGGATCACTCGGGGTCAGCCGAAGAAGACCTCGACCTCGGCGTAGAGCTCCGGCTTGACCGTCTTAAGCTCGGTCGTTGCCTCGGCCAAGGGGACCCGGACGATGTCGGTCCCGCGCAGCGCGACCATTTTGCCCCAGTCGCCCTCGCTCACCGCGTCGATCGCGTGCAGCCCGAACCGGGTGGCCAGCACCCGGTCGAACGCCGTCGGGGTGCCGCCGCGCTGGATGTGGCCCAGCACCGTGGTGCGGGCCTCCTTGCCGGTGTTCTTCTCGATCTCACCGGCCAACCACTCACCGATGCCGCCGAGCCGGGCGTGCCCGAACGCGTCCAGGCCCTTGTCGATTGTGGCGTTCTCGCCGCCGTCCGGTGTCGCGCCCTCGGAGACGACGACGATCGGCGCGTAGTGCGCCTGGAACCGGCTCTCGACGTAGGCGCAGACGCGTTCCAGCGAGAACGGCTGCTCGGGCAGCAGGATGACGTTGGCACCGCCGGCCATCCCCGCGTGGAGCGCGATCCAGCCGGCGTGGCGGCCCATCACCTCAACGATCAGCGCGCGGTGGTGCGATTCAGCCGTGGTGTGCAACCGGTCGATCGCCTCCATGGCGATGTTCACCGCGGTGTCGAAGCCGAAGGTGTAGTCGGTGGCGTTCAGGTCGTTGTCGATCGTCTTGGGCACCCCGACGACCTGGACGCCACGCTCGGCCAGCTTCGTGGCGACGCCGAGCGTGTCCTCGCCGCCGATGGCCACCAGCGCGTCGATGCCCATCGTATGCAGGTTCTCGGTGATGCGCTCGACGCCGCCGTCGATCTTGAACGGATTCGTGCGCGACGAGCCGAGGATCGTTCCGCCGCGCGGCAGGATGCCGCGGACCTCGGCGACGCCCAGCGGCATCGTCAGGCTCTCCAGCGGGCCGCGCCAGCCGTCGCGGAAGCCGACGAACTCGTGACCGTACACGCCCACGCCCTTGCGGACGACAGCACGGATGACGGCGTTGAGCCCGGGGCAGTCCCCGCCCCCGGTGAGCACTCCGATTTTCACGAGGGTGACCCTAGTGCCCGGTCAAGCGAGCGGCGGGATGGCATGCCAGCGAGTGAGGTTGTGCTTGGCGTCGGCCAGGGCGTCGTGCTGGTCAGGCGGTGCGGCCGGCAGGGGTGGTGATCCCGCGTCCTCCCAACGCTGCCGCAGCTCGTGGGTGAAGCGCGGGATCGGGCGCGGCAGCGCCCGCATGTCGCCCCACAGCTGGCACAGCACGACGTGGTCGTAGGCCGACATCCAGGCCCACAGCTCGATTCGCTCTCCGGGCTCGAGCAGGAACGCGAGCAGGTCGTCGCGGATGCGCGCCAGCGGCCGCCACGCCGAGTCGGCCGGTGCGGGCAGCTTGTCGAGGACGTTGCGCCGGACCCAGTCGATCGCGCGGGCGGGATCGAACTCGGTCGAGACGGCGTAGAACTCCCGCCCGGACTCGTCGACGACCCCGATCGAGACCAGCTCGATCGTCCGCCCGTCCTCGATGAACTCGCAGTCGTAGAAGAAGCGCATCAGGAGGCGCGGGTGCCGGGCACGCGCTCGCCCAGCTCGCGGACGGTGGCAGCTGAGGTCGCGCGCTCACGGCTGCCGAACCCGATGTCCTTGCCCTCGGCCGCCTTGACCTTCGCCGCGTACTGGTCGACGTAATCCTGGCCGGACAAGAGCATGAGTTCGTACATGATCTCGTCGGTCATCGAGCGCTCGACGAACCGGTCGCCGGACATGCCTTCGTAGCGCGAGAAGTCCAGGGCCTTGCCGAACCGGACGCCGGGGCGCGGACGCAGCTTCGGGACGAGCCGGCCGGTGGGCTGGATGATCGCGGTGTTGACCATCGCGCACGGGATGACCACCGCGCCGGCCTCCAGCGCCAGCCGCGCGACGCCGGTCTTGCCGCGGTAGAGCCGGCCGTCGGGCGAGCGGGTGCCTTCGGGGTAGATCCCCAGCAGCGTGCCCTGGCCCAGTACGCGGACGCCGGTGGTCAGCGCGGCGCGGGCGGCGTCGGAGTCATTGCGGTCGATCGGCACCATCCCGACCATCTTCATGAAGCCGCGGGTTAACTTGCCCTTGAGGCCGGGGGTGGTGAAGTACTCGGACTTGGCCAGGAACGTTACCTTGCGCCGGACGACGATCGGCATGAACAACGAGTCGCAGAAGGACAGGTGATTGCTGGCGATGATCGCCGGCGCGTCGGCCGGGACGTTCTCGACGCCCTCGACCCAGGGTCGCCACAGCAGCCTGAGCAGCGGGCCCAGGAACACGAACTTGGCGAGCCAGTACCCCACTGCGCCCCCCGCCTGTGATGCCCGCAACCCCGACGATTGCCGCACCCGAACTTTAGTGTGACGGCCCGGCTCTGACCAACAGCGCCGGGCGACTCGTCGGGCGGGCACCTCGCCAGGCATGATGGCAGAGGTAGCGACGATGCCGACGACGTGCTGCAAACGCTGTCCCGACGTGTTCCGTGGAGGTCCGGTGGACCAGGTGGCCGACGCCGAGCCGTTCGTCGCCGACGGCGGACCCGTCGGTGTCGTGCTCAGCCACGGCTTCACCGGCACTCCGGCGAGCCTGCGTGACTGGGCGCAGCACCTGGCCGACGCCGGGTACACCGTGCGGCTGCCGCTGCTACCGGGCCACGGCAAGACTTGGCGCGAGACGAACCAGACCCGCTGGCCGCAGTGGTACGCGGCCGTCGAATCCGCCTATCGCGAGGTCGCGCAGCGCTGCGAGACGGTGTTCGCCGCCGGATTGTCGATGGGCGGCACGCTCGTCACCCGCCTGGCCGAGGAGAACCCGGCCGGCCTCGCCGGCCTGGTCCTGGTCAATCCCGCCTACGCCACCAAGCGCGTGGACGCGAAGTTTGCCCCGTACATCTCCTGGGCGGTGCGCTCGCGCCCGGCGATCGGCGGCGACATCAAGAAGCCGGGCGTCGAGGAGCCGGCCGGTGACCGCACCCCGGTGGTGGCCTTCGCGTCCCTGCAGAAGCTGTGGAAAGTGACCCGCGCCGACCTGGCCGCCGTGCGCGCGCCGATCCTGCTGTACCGATCACGCGAGGACCACGTCGTCGACGAGCTGTCCGGGCAGGTGCTGAAGGCCGGCGCGGTGAACACGAGCGTGCGCGAGGTGATCCTCGAGCACAGCTATCACGTCGCCACGCTCGACAACGACGCCCCGGCGATCTTCGCCGGCACCGTCCAGTTCATCGAGTCCTTGACCGAGGCCGGGGCCGCGCCATGAGCCGCCCGGACCTCGGCGGCGACGGCGCGACCGGCCGTCTAGACAACGGGCTGCGGGCCACCGAGTACGTGCCGCTGACCGATGTCGATTCCGAGGTCGGCCGCCACCTGCTCATGGCGCTCGGGCGGGCCCGCATCGCCGCGTACCTCGACCCCACGGCCCCGACCCGGCATCAGCGCCGGCTGTTCGTCGCGTCCGAGGAGCGGGCCGACGCCCGCACGATCGTCGCCGCCGCCGTGCGTGCGCTCGGCGCGCCGCCGCCGGACCTGCCCGAATCGCTCAACGACATCGACACCGACCTGGCCTTCGACGCGCTCGTCGCCGACTGGCACGTCGACACCATCGCGGCGGTCCGCGACGCCGAGCGGGACCTGTCGCGCGAGGACGCCGAATGGCGCGCCCGGCTGGCCAAGCCGGTGGCGCCCGACGAGGTGTGGCTCGACGAGGAGCACTACATCCCCCCGCCGCCGCCTCCACTGCCGCGGCTGGCCGGACCGACGATCATCGCGATGAGCGTCCTGGTGCTCTCGATCCTGGTGCTCGGCCTCGGCGGCCAGATCGGGCTGGCGAACAATCTGACCCTGGTGCTGGGCATCAGCGGCCTCGTCCTGGCCGCCGGCATCTTCTTCAGCCGCGTGCGCGAGCACCGCGGCGACGAGGACGACGACGGCAGCGCGATCTAGCGCAGCGCGGCCTGGGGCAATCCCGCCTCGACGACGACGGGCGGCACGGCTGCACCGGCGTGCCCGTCGAGCTCGTGCGTCTCGGCGATGGTGATGCGGGTGTCGACGAAGATCCGGCCCGCAGTCGGGGCCGTGCCCTGGGCCAGCGCCTCCCAGGCGGCGGTCCGCGGCGGGTCGGCCCCCAGCACGCAGACGATCGCCGGTGGCGTACCGGGCGTGACATGCGCTATCGCGTCCTGGAGCTCGGCCGCCTGGGCCATCCGGTCGGCGGCATTGCCGAGCAGGGTCGCCACCGCCACGACGAACTCCACGCCGCCGTGCCGCAGCACCGCGATCGCCGCGCCAGCCGGGTGACGCGTCGACCCGCGGCCGAGCCGCACGTCATGGGTCGCGAGCGAGTCGACGCCGAGCGTCGAGAAGAGCAGGTTGGCGCCGGCCGGGCGACCGCCGCCCACCGCGACTAGACCGGACCGGCGACCGATCGAGGCCGAGATCGAGCGCCACCGCAGCAGGTGCGGCCCGTGGTGCACGCAGGCGACGTCGACCTCGGCCGACTCGATCAGCGCGGCGAGAGCACCGCGGTCGTGACCGGTCGCGCGGGCATCGACGGACAGCAGGCGCATGGTCGTCAATCCTGCCCTACCCATGCGGCGACCGACTGGACGGGGCGCGGTCGATGCACGGTAAAACCGATGCTCGGCCGGTGCGGCGAGCGCGGCTGGTGTGCTTGTCCCGACGCTGTGGACTGCCTGCACGTATGCATCAGTGGGTCCGGACCCGGCGGCGGAATCCGGGGCCGGTGCCGGCGACATCCAGGTCCGGTGCCGGCGGCATCCAGGTCCGGTGCCGGCGACATCCGGATCCGGTGCCGGCGACATCGTTGCCGGAGCATGCGTGCGGGCAGTCCACAAGCGTTCGAACGAGCACCCTGTGGCAGCGAACCGTCGGCCCCGGCCGGGGCATCAGGTGCGCCGGGAGAGTAGGCGCGCAGGGCGTCAGGTGAGCAGGGCATCAGGTGAGCAGGGCATCAGGTGTGCAGGGCGTCAGGTGAGCAGGGCGTCAGGTGAACAGGCGCGCGAGGTCGGCGGCACCGACCAGGCCGGCGTCCGGGCCGAGCTCAACGATCACGATCTTCGGCTCAGGCCGGAACCCGCGACCGGTCAGCGTGTGGGCGAACTCCTCGCGGGCCGGGCGCAGCAGCAGGTCGCCGGCCGCCGACACCCCGCCGCCGATGACGAAGATCGTAGGGTCGATCACGGCGGCGAGATTGGCCAGGCCGCGTCCGAGCCAGCGCCCCATCGTCGTGCAGATCGACTGGGCCGCCGGGTCGCCCGCCGCTGCCGCCGCGGTCACGATCGGGCCGGTGAGTCCCTCGGGTGAGCCGCCGAGCTCGAGCAGCCGAGCCGCGGCGACCGGCGACTCGGCCGCCAACTCGCGCGCATCGCGGGCCAGCGCCCGCCCCGACGCGTACATCTCCCAGCAGCCCTGGTTGCCGCAGGCGCAGCGCCGGCCGTCCGGCACCAGCGTCATGTGCCCGTACTCGCAGGCCAGCCCGTACCCACCGCGGTAGACCACCCCGCCGGCGACCAGGCCGCCGCCGATGCCGGTGCCGAGGGTCACGCAGACGACAACGGCCTCGCCCCGAGCCCCGCCGAACCGGTACTCGGCCCAGGCGGCGGCATTGGCGTCGTTCTCGATGATCACCGGTAGGTCGATGCGCCCGGCCAGCGCGTCCTTGAGGTGCTCTCCGCGCCAGGCCAGGTGCGGGGAGAACAGGACGGTCGCGTGGTCGTTGCCGATCCAGCCGGCCGCGCCGATCCCGACCGCGGTCACGTCATGCCGGGCGGCGAGGCTGTTCACGACGTCCACGATTAGCGTCTCGGTGGCCCGGACGTCGTTGCCGGGGGTGTCGCGGCGTTCGCGGTCGAGCACGGCACCGTTCTCGTCGACGATTCCGGCCGCCACCTTGGTGCCGCCGATGTCGACACCGATCGCCAGCCCGGTCATGTGACGTCATCGGGCTGGGCCGGTGGCGGGGCGGCGCCGATGTCGTCGATGCGGATGTGCTGGACGCGCGGGCCGGGTTGGGGCTTCGGCTTCGGGCGGCGCACCGGGTGGGCCGGGGTCGGGGCGTGGGTGGCCGCCGTCTCGGCCAGCGTCTTGACCGCGCTGGCCACCGCGGCACCGGCCTCGCTCAGCCGGTCCGCGAGCTCGGGGTGCTCGCCGCGCAGGACGCTGGCGAATTGGCACAGCGGGCACCACTGGCATTCGGGCCCGGCATGCCCGCTCGGCGGCGCCGGCATCGTGCGGCGGGCCCAATCCTGGACGGCGCCGACCAGGCGCCGGGCCTCTTCACCGAGATCCGGCTCAGGCGCGTCGCGCTGGTCGGTCACGGCTGACCGCCCGGCTTGGGCCGCGGGCGGCGGTGGGCAGAAGGCGTCGGCCCGGCCTCGGGCCACTGGGCCGGGTCCGGCCGGAACCGCACCGCGAGGTGGGCACCGTCGAACTCGGCCCGGCTGATCTCGCAGCGCCGCAGCACGGCGGGCAGGGTCAGCACGCGCCGGTTCGGCCCGACGCTCAGGATGAGATCGTCGCCGGCCCGGACCGCGTCGACCGCGCCACGCTGGGCGAGGGGCAGGGAGATCCGCAGCACGAACTCTTCCCCCTCACTGTCGACCCGCATCAGTTGCGCCCCGGACGACGCTTGCACCGGATCGGTACCCGGCAACTCACCGTAGAGCGCGTCGGCGATCTCGCGCAGCGGCCCGACGCCGACCGGCTCGGCCGTGCGGTAGGGCAGCGCGCAGACCGGCAGCCCGGCGAAGGACTCGCGCACGGCGGCGAGCTGCACCTGCTGCGCGCGCGCCCAGCCCTGCCGCCACTCGTCCGCGCCGGCCGGGAACACCCGGTTGGCGACGACCAGATCGACGCTGTAGCCGTAGAGCGCGAGCGCCGTGAAGGTGCGCCGCGCCTCGGCCACGACCACTGCTTCTGGAGTGAGGACGAGGCGCACGGAGGTGACCGCGGGGTCGCCGAGCAGCTCACGCACCGAGGCCAGCTCGTCGTTGAGCCGCAGCAGCGCCTCGAACAGGGTGTCGGGCGGGATGGTGTCGCCGCGGCCGAGGATTGCGGCGATCGGGCGCATACCCCGGGCCAGCCGCCGTTGCGCCGGGAAGACCTTCTGCAGGTACCAGGTCAGCGCTTCGGGCAGGGCCAGCAGGCGCAGCGTCTCGGCCGTCGGCGCGCAGTCAACGACCAGCGTGTCCCAGTTGCCGGTCAGGGCCAGCTCCCGGACCGCCAGCAGCGCCAGGACCTCGTCGACGCCGGGCAGCACCGTGAGCTCGTCGGCGGTGATCGCATCGACGCCGCCGCGCGCGAGCATGTCGACGAGGAAGGACTGGACGTCGCGCCAGGCCGCCTCGAACCGCAGCTGGGTGTCGATCTGGACGGCCCACAGACCGGGCGCGACCTCGGTGGGGTCGCCGGTGAGCGGCACGCCGAGCGCGTCGCCGAGCGAATGCGCGGTGTCCGTCGACAGCAACAGGGTCCGCAGACCGCGGTCGGCCAGCCGCAGCGCGGTGGCCGAGGCGGCCGTCGTCTTACCGACGCCGCCCTTGCCGGTGAACAGGACGATGCGCATGGCTCAGACCCGTAAGCCTTCGACCCGCTTCTTCAACTCTTTCAATGCGGTGTCCATCACGACCCGCTCGGCCTTGCGCTTGAGCAGCCCCAGCATCGGGATGATCAGTTCGACCGACAGCAGGTACGTGACGTGGGTGCGGCCCGGTCCGTCCGCTCGCAGCGTGTACGAGCCGTGCTGCGCCGTCATCATCTGCCCGCTCGTCAGGTTCCACTCGACCCGATCGTCTCCGCTCCACACGTAGGCGAGTTCGTACTGATCGCGCACGATCCCGGCGTCGAGGCGGAAGACGACTCGGCGGGCGCGGCCGTCGATGTCGGACTCCAGCACCTCGGCGTTCTTCACCGAGCCGGTCCAGGTCGGATAGTTGGGGAAATCGGCGATCACAGCCATGATCTGCGCCGGGTCGGCGTCGATCGTGATCGACTGCGTCGACTCGTCCGGCATGGCTCGAAAGGTTACCTGCCGCGGTGCGGGCCACGGCTGGCCGCGAGACGGCAGCGGTCAGCCGATCGCGGCGTGCGACACAGAGGTGTGCCGAGTCATCCGGCCCGGGTCGAGCTGGTCGGCCAGCGCCCAGAAGGCCTTCTTGGTCAGCCGCCGGTAGTGGTGCTCGATCCGTTCACCGGCGCGGTTCGGCAAGGGGCGGTCGGCGGGCGGATCGAGGCGGAGGAAGAAATGCGCCACGACGCCTTCGTCGACTGATTCGAGCCAGATCTCGGCCGTGCCCGACAGCCCGGCGGCCGGCCCGCGTGCGACCTTGCCCACCGTCCAGCGCACGCCCTTCTCGGCCCGCCATTGGTCGACGCGGAGTTCGAGGCCGGGCCACCAGCGGCGCCAGTTCCCAGGCTGCGCGACGATCGCGGCCACGGTGGCCGGTCGCGCGGGGAGCCAGGTCGAGTCGACCACGTCCACGTCAGGCATGGCGCTCAGCATCGCATGCGGGCACGCGACGATGCTGCGCGTGCCGCCCACCACCGTTCGCTCGACTCAGAGTCGCGGGTTACCGTGACGCGTTACCGCAGCGCTGCGGAGCCTCCCGGCGCACGGTGAAAGGGGAAGCCGCACAGTGAACGAGCTGCATGTCGCCAGCAAGATCACCACTTTGACCCAGTCAGGCACGGCTGACTTCGTCTTCGACAACGCCGAAAAGGACCCGGCGCACGTCGCGTTGCGACGCCGGCACGGCGACGAGTGGCGCGACGTCACCGCGCAGCAGTTCGCGGACGAGGTGGCCGGCGTGGCCAAGGGCCTGATCGCCGCCGGCATCGCCCCTGGCGAGCGCATCGCCGTCATGAGCAAGACCCGCTACGAGTGGACCGTCGCCGACTTCGCCGGGTTCGCCGCCGGTGCCGTCGTCGTCCCAATTTACGAGACCTCGAGCGCCGAACAGGTGCAGTGGATCCTGGGCGACTCGGGTGCACGGGCAGTGTTCGTCGAGACCGCCGAGCACGCCGCGATCGTCGAGTCGGTGCAGGCCGACCTCGGCGACCTCGAGCACGTCTGGCAGTTCGAGGACGGCGGCATCGAGGCTCTCACCGAGTCGGGCGCCGACGTGTCCGACGGTGATCTCGACGAGCGACGCCGGGCCGTCACCCTCGACGACCTCGCCTCGATCATCTACACCTCAGGCACGACGGGCCGGCCCAAAGGTTGCGAGCTTACGCACCGCTGCTTCGTCGTCGAGGCCGTGGAACTGCTCGAGCTGCTCGAGGATTTCTTCAACCATCAGACCTCGACGCTGCTCTTCCTTCCGATCGCGCACGTGTTCGGGCGAGTGATCGAGATCGGCTCGATCGCGTCGGGCTGCACGCTCGGGCACACCGCCGACGTCAAGAACCTGCTGGGCGACCTGCAGGTGTTCAAGCCGACGTTCGTGCTCGCCGTCCCCCGCGTGTTCGAGAAGGTGTTCAACAGCGCGAAGCAGAAGGCCCACGCCGAGCGCAAGGGCCCGATCTTCGACCGGGCCGAATCCGTCGCGATCGCGTACTCCGAGGCGCTGGACAAGGGCGGCGCGTCGCTCGTGCTGAAAGCCGCCCACTTCGTCTTCGACCAACTCGTCTACAGCAAGCTGCGGGCGGCGCTGGGCGGCCACTGCGAGGCCGCGGTCTCCGGCGGGGCGCCGCTGGGCACCCGGCTGGGTCACTTCTTCCGCGGCATCGGCGTCACGATCTACGAGGGCTACGGGCTGACCGAGACGACGGCGGGCGTCACCGTCAACCGGCCGGACGCCATCAAGATCGGCACGGTCGGCCGCCCGGTCGGCGGCACGACGGTGCGGGTGGCCGAGGACGGCGAGTTGCTGTTCAACGCCCCGCACATCTTCCGTGGCTACTGGCAGAACCCGGACGCGACGGCCGAGGCCCTCGACAACGACGGCTGGTTCCACACCGGCGACATCGGGGAGATCGACGACGGCGGGTTCGTGCGCATCACCGGGCGCAAGAAGGAACTCATCGTCACGGCCGGCGGCAAGAACGTGGCGCCGGCCGTCCTCGAGGACCGCGTGCGGGCGCACTGGCTGATCAGTCAGTGCCTGGTCGTCGGCGACCAGAAGCCCTACATCGCGGCACTGATCACGCTCGACCCCGAGTCGTTCCCGAGCTGGCTGGAGAAGGCCGGCAAACCGGCCGACACCGACCTCGCCGACCTCGTCGACGACGAGGACCTCCGGGCCGAAATCCAGACCGCGATCGACGATGCCAACAAGGCAGTCAGCAAGGCCGAGTCGATCCGCAAGTTCACGATCCTGGCCGAGGACTGGACCGAAGAGGGCGGCCAGCTCACCCCGTCGCTGAAGCTCAAGCGCAACGTCGTACACAAAGAGGCCGAGCAGCAGATCAGCGACCTGTACGCCGGCGGCGGCAGGTAACGCGGCCGGTCAGCCGGCGAGCAGCTGTGCGAGGCGGGCCGCGAGGTCGTCCCAGCGCCAGGCGCGCTCGACCCAGGCGCGGCCCGCCGCGCCCTGCCGGGCGCGCAGCGGGGGATCGGCCAGCAACTCGACGAGCCGCTCGGCCACCTCGTTCGGGTTGCGGCCGTCGACGACGTAACCCGTCTCGCCGTCGCGGACCGCGTCGGGCGCTCCCCCCGAGTCGCCGGCCAGCACCGGCAGGCCGGTGGCCGACGCCTCGAGGTAGACGATGCCCAGCCCCTCGACGTCCATCCCGGCCCGGCGGGTACGGCACGGCATCGCGAAGACGTCCCCGGCGGCGTAGTGCTCGGGCAGCCCGCCGTGCGGCACGCCGCCGGTGAACGCGACATCGGCACGCACCCCCAGTGCGCCGGCGAGCTGCTCCAGCTCGTCGCGATAGGGGCCGGAGCCGACGAGCAGCAGCGCGGCCTCCGGCACCGCGCGCTGCACGATCGGCAGTGCGCTGATCAGGGTGTCCTGGCCCTTACGCGGCACCAGACGCGAGACGCACACGATCACCGGACGGTCGGTGAGGCCGTACCGCTCCCGGATCGGCAACCCGTCGATCTCGGGATGGAACGTCTCGACGTCAACTCCAGGTGTGAGCTGCACGAAGCGCGGATGGTCGCCGAACGCCGGCGCGAGGCGACCCCGGAAGTATTCGCCGAGGTAGGTCACGACATCGGTGTGCGCGCCGATGCGACGCAGGGCCTGCCGGGCCCCCGGCAGCATCGCCCAGCCGGCCTCGTGGCCGTGGGTCATGGCCAGCACCCGCGTCGCCCCGGCGGCGCGCAGGGCCGGCGCGAGCAGGCCCAGCGGGGCCGCCGCCCCGAACCACACCGAGGTGCACTCGAATTTGCGCAGGGCCCGCACGACCCGCTGGCGCGCCGCCGGGCTGGGGACGAGCAAACCGCTCGGGTGGCGCAGCACCGGGAACGGCTGCTTGGCGTCGAAGGCGGCCGATCCCGGATGGTCGGAGGCGTAGACCACCAGTGAGCCGGCCGGTTGGCGCCGGGCCAGCTCGTGGACGAACGCCTGGATGCCGCCCTGCCGCGGCGGGAAGTCGTTCGTGACGACAAGCGTGCGGGCGCGGCGGCCGTCGGCCGGGTCCGGACTCATCGCCTCCCTGTTCGCTCCGCAAGCGTCGCTCACCGCCACTCCTCGGGACCACTCGCAAGCTCGGGTCCGTCGTCGTGTCGATCCGGCTCCTTCGTCGCCGGGAATGCGTCCTTGATCGCTCCGCAAGCGTCGCTCATCGCAGCAACGCCGTCAGGTAGGTGCGCCATTGCGCGACGAACCGGGCGCTGCTCTCGTGCAGCACGGCGCGCAGGGCGGCGGCGACCGGGTCGGTCGGGTCGGCCGTCGGCGCGCCGACGAGGGTGTAGAAGCGCACCAGCGCAGCTTGCCCGGCTCGCGCGGCGATGAGCCGGCAAGCGAGCCACGCCTGCTCGTAGGCCTGGGGGGCCGTGCTCGCAGTCTGGAACGCGACCTCGCCCGGCAGGGTGCTGGGGATCCGGCCGCGGCGGACATCAGCACGCAGCTCGCTGGCGGCGACGGTGACCGGTTGCCCGCTGCCGAGGTTGCCGACGTACTCGGCGAACCCCTCGACCAGCCAGCGCGGGCTGTTGTCAGAGGTTGCCGCGGCGCTGGCGAGATGGGTCACCTCGTGCCGGATCACGATCTGCCGGCCGACGGCACTGAGCCGGGCAAACGCCTGCGGATTCACCAGCAACCGCTGACCCGGGACGCTGCCGCTGGGCGTGGCCCCGGCGTCCGAGACGGCCAAGGCTGCGACGTCTGAGGTCACGCCCGAGTTGTCGCCGGCGTCGGCCGCGAGCTCCGGGGCCGAGCCCGGCACCAGCACGGCGACGTGACGTGACCAGGTGCGGCCCCAGACGGCCGTGACCGCGGGGATGGCCGACTCGACCGTCGCGGACACGGCGGCGAGCAGAGATCGGTCGGCCGGGTGTGCGAGCACGAGCGTCGAGGCGGTGCGCTGTACGACCAGCGGACCGAAGTCCCAGGGTCCGCGCCAGCTGCGTCCGCCGGCGTCGGCGAGATCGGTGTCGCCGGCGATGCGGGTCTGCCCGTCGACTTGGACGAATGTCCACCACAGGTCGTGGTCGCTGGGCTGCCGGTCGACGCCGCGCAGGGCGTAGCGCAGGCTCAGCCGCACGATGATCGCCGGCCGGCCGTAGCGCGCAGAGGCGGCCCGCTCGGCCGATCGGTCGTCGGTCCGGCCGCCGACCGTGTATGTCCACGCCTGCAGTGGCACCTTCGCCAGATTGTTGAAAGTCGCCTGCTGCCGGCCGCGGAAGGCCGCGGACCGTGCGCCGCCGGCCAGATCGGCGACGAACGCCGCCCGGTCGCGCTCGCGGACGGCCGCGCCGTGGCGGGCGAGCAGCGTCGCGACCGCGCGTACCGACGCAGCTGGGGGCGAACCAGCAGACGAGGTGCAACCGCCGACCAGCGTGCACGATGCCACCGCCAGCGCCACCAGAACGAGGATTGCGCGCCGCGCCGAGCAGCGCGGCGAGGTCATCGGCCGATTATGCGGCCTCGGATCAGGTGAGGCGGGTCGCGCCCACGTAGTCGCTGTTGTAGTGCGCCAGCGACACGACCTCGACCGGCTCGCCCTCGGTGGGCGCCGACACCATCAACCCGTCGCCGATGTAGATCGTGACGTGACCGATTGGCTGGTAGAAGAAGATCAGGTCGCCGGGCTGCAGCTGGCTGCGCGCCACGTGGTGACCGTAGCTGTACTGGCCGGCGGCAGAGTGGGGCAGGCTCACGCCACCGCGCCGCCAGGACGCCATCGTCAGGCCGGAGCAGTCGTAGGAGCCCGGACCAGCCGCGCCGAACACGTACGGCTTGCCGACCTGGTCGAGCGCGAACAGCACGGCGCGGCGCGCGGCCCCGGTGCCGGTGCCGGTGCCGGTGCCGGTGCCGGCGGCCGTCAGGTGCATCTTCTTCACCGGGACGCTCGGATTCGCCGCGTGCCGGTACGCGGCCTGCTGCGACGCGCTCAGCGTGTCGAGCAACGCCTTGTACTTGTCGATCTGCTGCTGGGTGTCGTCGCGCTTGCTGGCCAGCGCGGCCCGCTGCTGCTTGGCGCTGGCGAGCAACTGCTTGGCCTTGATCGATGCCGCCTGGGCCTGGTTGCGGCTGGCGGTCACGTTCTTCACGACCTGCGCGGTGTGGGCCGTGACCAGGTCCATGGTCGTGAGGCGGTCGAGGTAGTTCGTGCCGCTGTTGCTGTCGAGCAGGGCCGAGGCCGCACCGAAGGACTCGTTCTCGTACTGCGCCTGGATGATCTGCACGAACTGGGCGCGTGTGCGCGTGTAGGTCGCGGCCGCCGTCGCCGCGACCTTCGAGGCGCTCTTGGCGGCCTGGTCGCGCTTGCCGACGGCCACCTGGGCCTGGTCGTACTTCTCCACCAGCTGGGAGTTGCGCAGTGCCAGTTGCCCGAGCTGCTTCTCGACCGAGGCGACCGTGGGCTCGTGCCGCGGGGTCGCCCAGGCCACCGACGGCGCGGCCAGCGACGGCGCGGCCAGGGTCGAGCCGACCAGGGCGGCCAGGGCGATCAGGGGACGTGCACGACGCACAAGACGCTTCGCCACAGGCGGCGGAACTCCTTCTTCCTCGGCCGCCTACCGGGTTAGCTGTCGGGTTCGGGCCGGGAAGGAGCCCTACGGCGCAGCCAGACGCGCGCCCTCGGGACGCGCGGAGCCACGCCGATTCACCCCAGGGATCACGGTGGGTCCCCGGTTCACTACTCGTTGCAGGCACGCGGGCGAGCCCATAACGAGATCTTGCGATTCGGCGGGACCAATCGGTGTCGCCCGTGGTGGCCGACATGAAACCGAAAGGTCTCGGAAAGGTTACGGCCCGTACCCCGACCTGTGCAATGCGACCCACGCAGGCAGGTAGAAAACCCCACAGAGCGGGTGAGACCCTGGTCACGCGATGCCCTGAACATTACCGGGTGAATCAACCGAAACGCTCGAAACGCCCTGGACCAGGCGCAGCGGCGGGACAAGACCAGCCCGCGCCAGGCTGCCGATCGCCGCCTGCTCGTCGGCGTCGAGTGCGACCGGCACCGCGGGGCTGCGCAACAACACGCCGATCACGCACTCGCCGCACGCCACGGAGCGGGCTACACAGGTGTCACAGTCGATCAGCATGGGCCGAACCCCCTCGCAGAGTGCCGGCTGTCACCGGCTCGGCGAGGACGCTAGGAACGACCACCGACAGTTTTCCGTCGCGCTCACCCGAGGCGCGCGAGCAGGACGTGTGACGGCACCGACCAGGCACCGTCGCGTCCGGTGTCGAGTACCACCTGGCGGTCGCTGGTGACGACGATCACCGGGCGGCCCGCGGGTTCGGCGGCCACCAGGCGCCGGATCAGGTCGTCGGCGATCTCGTCGGCCGCACTGAACAGCACTCGGACGCCGCGCGGGACCGGCGGCTGCGCCGGCGGGCGCGCCCCGCCGTCGAACGCGATCGTGACCTCAGCGCCGGACTGCGCCACCAGCGCAGCGAGCGCGCCGATCAGCCGGACTCGCTGATCGGCCAGTGACAACTCCGGATAACCCGTCTTCGTCACGTTGTAGCCGTCGACGACGACGTGCACGTGCGGCAGGGCGAGCAGGCGGTCGAGAGCCGCCGGATCGCCCGCGACCCGGGCCACGGCATCGGCCGCGCTCCCCGATCCGACGGTGTCGGCCGGACGCAGGTCGGGCGGGGCGAGCGACAGCTCCCGGCGCACTCCGGTCGCAGCCTGGACGAGGGTGTCGACGAGCAGCCAGAGCCGCGCGTCATCGACATCGCGCTCACTGCGCGCACCTCGCCGGGCGGCCTCGGCCGCGCGTTCGACCTCGGCCAATCGGCCGCGCAGGCGACGCAATTCGGCGTCGTGGGCGGAGGCCTCGGCTCCGAGCTTGGCCGCCGCCTCGGCCGCGGTGTCGAGCGCCGCGGCCCGCGCACGCTCGGCGGCCCGCAGCTCACGGACGCGCTCGCGCAGCGCTCGGCGCACCTCATCGAACTCCCGCTCCCCCTGCGCGACGGCCGCGGCCACCGCCTCCCGTGTCCGCGCCGCCTCGCCCCGCGCCCGGCTGCGCAGCTGCGCCAACTCGGTGCGCAGGGCGTCCAGTTCCTGCCGCGATCCGCCGCCGGTCTCGCGCTCAGTGGCGGCGCGCCGATTGGCGGCGGCCAGCACGTCCTGCCACCCGTCGGGGCGGGTCAGGTAGGCGACGACTGCGACGTCGACCGGATCAGCCGCCGAGGTGGGCGCGCCGTCGCGCACCGCCGCGGTGAGCCCCGGCGACGATTCGGCGACGGTGGCCCCGACCGACTCGCGGAACCCGTCGTCGGCGTCGAGGGCCGCGGCCAGCGCCGGGCCGCCGAGGCGCTGTCGCTTCGCCGGCGCGAAGCGCGCGATCGCCCGCAGCGTCGCCGGCACGTCGTCGGCCGGCAGCCGCCCGACCACCACGGCCGCGAGCGCGATCACCTGCGCGCGGACCGGCTCGATGAGCACGGCGTCGTCCACGGCCGGCGCCGTGGCACCGCTGTCGGCGTTCGCTGTCGAGCCCACGAGCGCAGGGTACGGCGGCAGCCCCGGCGGGCGCGTCTGCGCGTTTTCGTCGGACCCCCGGCCTAGCTTGCGGGCATGACGTCGATAGCCCAGCAGCTCAGCCTGGACGAGATGGGTGAGCCGCTGCGGGCCACGACATTCGTGGTCGTCGACCTCGAGACCACCGGCGGCGCGGCGAACGGCGCCGATGGCATCACCGAGATCGGCGCCGTCAAGGTGTGCGGCGGCGAGGTGCTGGGTGAGTTCCAGACCCTTGTCGATCCGGGCATCGCCATCACTGCGTACGTCAGCGTGCTCACCGGCATCACCGACTCTATGGTGCGCGGCGCTCCCGGGATCGGCGCGGCCGTCCCGTCGTTGCTCGAGTTCGCCCGCGGCAGCGTGCTCGTCGCCCACAACGCGCCCTTCGATGTCGGGTTCCTCAAGGCCGCGTGTGCCCAGCTCGCCATCGCCTGGCCCGGCTACCCCGTCCTCGACACTGCCGTGCTGGCCCGCCGCGTGCTCACTCGCGACGAAGTGCCGAACTGCAAGCTCGCGACCCTCGCGTCGTTCTTCCGCGCGGCCACCACGCCCAATCACCGCGCCCTCGACGACGCGCGCGCCACGGTCGACGTGTTGCACGGGCTGATCGCCCGGCTGGGCAACCTCGGCGTGCACTCGTTGCCCGAGCTGCGCGCGTTCACCGCGCAGGTCACCGAGGCTCAGCGGCGCAAGCGGCACCTCGCCGACGCGCTGCCCACCGGCCCCGGGGTGTACATCTTCCGCGACGGTCAGGGGCGGCCGCTCTACGTCGGCACGAGCCGCAGCATCCGCTCGCGGGTGCGGCAGTACTTCGTGGCGAGCGAGACGCGCAGCCGCATGGGTGAGATGGTGGGCTTGGCCGAGCGGGTCGACCCCATCGAATGCGCGCATTCGCTCGAGGCTCAGGTGCGCGAGCTGCGGCTGATCGCCGCGCACCAGCCGCGCTACAACCGGCGTTCAAAGTTCCCCGAGCGCTCGGTCTGGCTCAAGCTCACCGTCGAGCCGTTCCCGCGGCTGTCGATCGTGCGTGAGCGCCGCGACGACGGCGCGTCCTACCTCGGCCCGCTGCGCACGCAGCGGCAGGCCGAGGCGGTGCGCGACGCGATCCACGACGCGGTGCCCCTGCGCCAGTGCAGCGACCGGCTCTCGCTGCGCCGGGCCGTGCGGGCCGCCTGCGTGCTCGCCGGCATCGGGCGCTGCGGCGCGCCGTGCGAGGGCGGCACCAGTCCGCAGCAGTACGCCGCGCTGGTCGGCTTGGTGGCTGCGGCCTGGACGGGCGACGTACGGCCGTTGATCGGCCCCCTCGAGATCAAGCTGGCGGCGCTGGCGCAGGCGCAGCGCTACGAGCAGGCCGGGGTGGTCCGCGACCGCATCGCCACCGTCGCCCGGGCCTGCGCGCGGATGCAGCGGCTGGCGGCCCTGCACTCGGTCGCCGAGCTCGTCGCCGCCCGTCCTGACGGCAGCGGGGGGTGGGAGCTGTCGGTCGTGCGGGCCGGCCGGCTGGCTGCGGCCGGGAACGCCGCCCGGGGTGCGCCGCCCTGGCCGGTGATCGCGGCCCTGCGGGCCACGGCCGATGTCGTCGACCAGAGCCACGTCCCGCTGGCCGAGGAGAGCGAGTGCATCCTGCGCTGGCTCGAAGAACCCGGC
>CAXTHY010000008.1:58136-64686 GCA_964244175.1 uncultured Jatrophihabitans sp.
TGGGCCAGTGACCCGTGGGCCATGCCGGCGTTCGGGGCCGGTGGCCTGCGCGGTTACCTCGCCGGCGGGCGCGAGACCCTCGATCCGTTCGCCGATCGGCGGCGGCTGCCGGTGGTCAGCCAGCCCGCGCGCACTAGGCTCCGCGAGCGAGCACCGTAGGAGCAGGAGGTATCGCGTGATCACAGCGATCGTGATGATTGCCGTCCAGTCCGACCGCATTCCCGAGGTCGCCGAGGCAATCGCCGATCTCGACGGCGTGAGCGAGGTCTACTCGGTGGCCGGCGACGCCGACCTGATCGCGATCGTGCGCGTCCGCGAGTTCGACGCCATTGCCGAAGTCATCGCCGGACGCATCTCCAAGGTCGATGGCGTCCTGCATACCGACACGCACATCGCGTTCCGTGCCTATTCGCGCCACGACCTCGAGTCGACGTTCTCGATCGGCCTCGAGTAGCCGACGCGGTTGCGCGTCAGCGCGGCAATCCGCGGACGCGGTTGTTGCGCGCGTCGTGGGTGAGTTCGGCCAATCCCAGCGCCTCGAGCAGCGGCGGCAGGTACATGCCGAAGCGGCCGCGGTAGCCGTTGCGCAGCCCGTACCAGCCACCGACCGGGTTGTCGCTCGAGCGGCCCCAGGCCTCGACGGTGCCCTCAGCGGCCGGCTTCTTCTCGTCGGCCGCACCGAGCGGTACCCAGTCGCCGGCTTCGAGCAACCAGGCGTGCAGGTCGTCGACGGCGCTCAGCCGGTACTTCAGCGTCGTCGAGCCGACCTGGCACACGAGTGCGGGCGGGTCGGCGTCCTCGTCGCGGTACATCGTGTACGCCGAGCTGCCCGGGGCCGTGGTGAGTTGCCATGGGTCGTCCTTGGTTCCGGCCATCGGTGCGGGTCCTCTCGCTCGGGCTGGGCTGGGACGGGTCAGTGTCGCTCACTGAGCTTGGCGAGCCACTCGTTGTACGCCGCCCGGGCGGCGTCGTCATCATCGTCGATCCGGTCGGCCGGCGCCGTCCCGCCGGTGTGCGCTTCGAACGTGGCCCCGCGGGCTTGTTCGAGCCAGCCCTTCTCGGCCGGTGCCTTGTCGACGTGGCGCAGCCACTGCACGACCAGCCCGATCATGATCAAGGCCATGATGGCGTCGCCGCCGAACCACATGATCGCGCCGCCGGTGCGGGTGTTGGACAGGCCGTCGACGTGCAGGACGGACGGCACGAGGGCGACGGCGTGCGTGCCCTGCATGAGCACGATCCCGGTGAACGTGTCGACGGCCATGGCGATGGCGAGCAGCATCCACCGGGCCGGCGACGCCAGCCGCCAGCGGATGGGCTCGTCACCCACGATCAGCACGAAGAACTGGTAGCCGACGAGGACGTAGACGAGGTGCTCCACCTGCCCGGCCCAGGTGTTACGCATGATCGTGTCCATCGCGCCGGTGAGGTGGCTGCCGACGATCACCGCGGTGTAGCTGGCCAGGGCGACCGGCGGGGCGGTAAGGACGGTGACGATCCGCCCGCGGGCCCGGCGCTCGATGCGGAACTGGCGGCGGGGCGGTGCCGAGGCGAGCGCAAGTGTGAGCGGTCGACCGGCGGCGAGCAGTGCCGGCGCGACCATCACCAGCGCCAGGTGCCCGGCCATGTGCGCGGTGACCAGCACCTGGTCGTACACCGCGATGCTGCCGTTGGTGGCGTAGCCGCACACGGCCAGCCCGGCCACGAACGCGGCGGTGCGGCGCCAGGGCCAGCGCGTGCCCGGGGAGCGCAGCGGCACCAACGCCACCGCGGTGAGGTACAGCGCGGCCACGACCACGAGCACGGCCACGGCGATGGCGTCGAGGTGCCACGCCGTGAGCAGCTGCGAGCCCGACAGCGGCGTGACCGGGGCGGCCGCGCTGCCGCGGGTGAGGGCGTCGGCCGTCCCCATGTGCATCGAGTGCGCGCCCGAGGTCAGGTAATGGGCGACGGCCCCAGCCAGCACGAGGTAGGTGAGGCCGGCGACGATCCACGCCACGACCGCGACCCACGCCACCCGGGATGTCGACACGCGCTCCACTATCCGCGCTTCAGCGCCCGCGCGCCGCTTGACTCGACCCCACCCAGCGATCCAGCAGCGCGGCCGCCGCGCCGGAGTCGACCGCCTCGGCCGCCAGCGTCAGGCCCCGGGTCAGCGCGTCGTGCAGCCGGCCGGCGGACAAACCGTCGTACGCGGCGATGGCCGCGGCGGCGTTCAGCAGCACGGCGTCGCGGACCCCCGCCCCCCCGCCGCTGAGCACGTCGCGCAGCACCGCGGCGTTGAAGACGCGGTCACCGCCCCGCAGTGCCTCGGCGGTCACCGGCGTGATGCCCAGCGCGGCCGGATCGACCGTGGCGGCGACGACCTCGCCGTCGGCCGCCACCCAAGCACTGGACGTAGTGGTCGTCGTGAGCTCGTCGAGCCCGTCATCGCCCCGGAAGACCAGCGCGGTGTCGCCCCGGGCGGCCAGCACCGCGGCCATGACCGGCGCCATCCGCCGGTCGGCGCAGCCGATGGCCGCCGCCGTCACCCGGGCCGGGTTGGTCAGCGGGCCGAGGAAGTTGAACGCGGTCGGGACGCCGAGTTCGCGCCGCGGGGCGCCGGCGTGGCGCATGCCGGCGTGGAAGACGGGCGCGAAGCAGAACCCGATGCCGACCTCGTGCACGGTGCGCTGCACGCCGGCGGCCGGCAGGTCGATGGCCACGCCGAGTTCCTCGAGGACGTCCGCGGCGCCACAGGCCGACGTCGCGGCCCGGTTGCCGTGCTTGATCACCCGCCGCCCAGACCCGGCGACCACGAGCGCGGCCATCGTCGAGATGTTGACGGTGTGCGCCCGGTCGGCGCCCGTGCCGACAACATCGACAGCCCGCCCCTCGATGACCAGGGGGGCCGCGTGGTCGAGCATGGAGCGCACCAGGCCGGTGAGCTCGGTCGGCGTCTCGCCCTTGGCCCGCAGCAGGACGGCGAACGCGCCCAGCTGGACCGGGGTGGCGTTGCCGGTCATCACCTCGTCCATGGCCCACGCGGTGTCGTCGGCGGCGAGTTCCTCGCCGGCCATCAGCGCGGTGAGGACGCCGGGCCAACCCCGCGCGGGTGCGTTCACCTGACGACGGGGATGCCGGTGTGCCGGCGGCGCAGCTGCTCGGCCACCACGGCGGCGCTCTCGACGGGCTCGATGGGGGTGTGGATCACCGCGTCAGCCAGCGACCAGCTGGCCAGCCACCCGTCCTGGGGGCGGGCGATGAGCACGACGATCGGCGGGCAGTCGTCGAGTTCGTACTTGAACTGGCGCGCCAGCCCCATGCCGCCGGTCGGTTGGGCTTCGCCGTCGAGGATCGCGACGTCGATGCCCCCCTCGTCGAGCTCGCGCTGGACGTCGGAGTTGGCGGCGCACTCGACCCAGTCGATGCGTCCGGTGTCGGGGGCCGGGCGGCGGCCGACGGCGGTACGTACCTGGGCGCGCACCTCGGCGGAATTGCTGTAGACGAGGACGGTGACGCGCTCGGGCACTGGGCTCACAGCCAGATCGTATCCGGGCCCGGAACGGCCGATTCGGGCCATCCGTTCGACACGGGCAACACGACCCACCCCGGGCGCGAAAGTGTCGTCCGGGCAGGCCATAATGCCTTCGTGACCTCGACCGCCACAGCGTCCGGCTTTGACTCGAGCAAAGTCCATTCGCTGACGCGCCCGAACATCGTCAGTGTCGGCACGATCGTCTGGCTCTCCAGCGAGCTCATGTTCTTCGCCGGCCTGTTCGCGATGTACTTCACGGTCCGGTCGGTGCACCCGGGCGACTGGCCGATGACCCTGCCGGACGGCGAGTCCATCAAGCTCAGCCTCGGCTACGCCACCCCGTTCACAATCATTCTGGTGGCGTCCAGCTTCACGTGTCAGTGGGGCGTGTTCGCCGCGGAAAAGGGCGACGTGTTCAAGCTGCGTCGCTGGTTCGTCATCACGTTCTTCATGGGCCTGATCTTCGTGCTCGGCCAGGCCAACGAGTACCGCATGCAGGTCGGCGACGGGAACACGATCTCGGCCACCGGGTACGGCTCGGTCTTCTACCTGACCACCGGCTTCCACGGCCTGCACGTGATCGGCGGCCTGGTCGCGTTCATCTTCTTCCTGATCCGCACGGCGCTGGGCAAGTTCACCCCGGCCCAGGCCACCGCCGCGATCGTCGTGTCGTACTACTGGCACTTCGTCGATGTCGTGTGGATCGGCCTGTTCGCTGTCATCTACATCATCCGATGAGCACCGAGAAACGCCGCTGCGGCGGCACCGCAGAAGGTGGGGAGGCATCCGTGGACCGTGACCTCGAGCGCGGCCTCGACCTTGACGTCGAGGCCGAGTACGGCTTCGAGCCCGCGGTCCGGGTCACCGGCGCCGACAGCGACACCGACGACCGCGACACCAGCGACTCAAACACCACCGACCCCCACACCCCCGACTCCGGCACCACCGACGACAGCGCGGCCACCGAATCCTCACAGCGCCCGGCCAAGATCGGGCGGCCGGCCCGGCGCCGATCGGCATTGCGTCGACGCGTCGGTGCCGCGGCCGTGCTGCTCGTCGGTCTGGTGGCCGTCGGCGGCACCTACGCCGCGTTCGCCGCTTCCTCGTCGGCCTCCGACACGACGTCGAGCAAGGAAGACATTGCGGCCGGCCGGCAGCTGTTCAACGTCACCTGCATCACCTGCCACGGGGTGAATCTGCAGGGCATCAACGGCCAGGGCCCGCCGCTGGCCGGCGTCGGTGGGGCCGCGGTCTACTTCCAGGTCTCCACCGGCCGCATGCCGGTCGCGGTGCAGGGCGCCTACGTCGCCCGCAAGGCGGCAAAGTTCGACGAGAAGCAGACCGAGCAGCTCGCGGCCTACGTCGAGTCCGTCGGCGGCGGCCCGGGCATCCCGGTCGGCTCGCTGCGCGGTGACGACGGCATGATCGCCGCCGGTGGTGCGCTGTTCCGCCTCAACTGCGCGTCCTGCCACGGCACGACGTTCAAGGGCGCCCCGCTCTCGGCCGGCAAGGTCGCGCCGTCGCTCAATGCCTCCACCGACAAGCAGATGTACACGGCGATGCTCTCGGGGCCCGAGAGCATGCCGGTGTTCAGTGACAACCAGCTGACACCGGATCAGAAGCGCTCGATCATCGCCTACGTCCAGACGCTCAAGGCGTCCAAGGACCCGGGCGGCAGCGGCATCGACCGCATCGGGCCGGTGTCCGAGGCGATCGTCGTCTGGGTCGGCGGTGTTGGTCTGTTGATGGTCGCGATCCTGTGGATCGGAGCGAGGTCTCGATGAGTGACACGAAGTCGTCCGCCGAGGCCGCCACCGTCGAAGAACTGCGGCAGATGACGCCGGAAGAAGCGATGATCGCCGGTGCCGAGACCGACGACATCCACATCGTCCATCGGCGCAACCGGTTCCCGATCCGCGGCACCAAGGCCGAGAAGCGGGCCGAACGCGGCGTCGCCCTGGCCTTCACCATCTCGGCGCTCGCCGGGCTCGGCTTCATCGTCGCGTTCATCGCGTTGCCCTACACCTGGCACCTGCCGGGCACGCCGCAGAACTTCCGCTTCTACACCCCGGCGCTCGGCGGCCTGCTCGCGATCATGCTGCTCTTCCTGGGCATCGGCCTGGTGCTCTGGGCGAAGTGGCTGATGCCCGAGGAAGAGGTCATCCAGGACCGGCACGACACCCCCTCCACCGAAGAGGACAAGGTGATGACCGAGGCGACGTTGCTCGTCGGCCTCGAAGACACCGGGCTGCCGCGCCGCTCGCTGATCCTGCGCAGCCTGCTGCTGGCCGGCGGCGCGATGGCCACCGTGCCGCTGGTGGCCCTGGTCGGCGCCTTGATCAAGAAGCCGGGCACGCAGCTGCTGCACACGCTGTACAAGCCGAACAAGAAGCTGTTCCCGGCGTCCAACGGCATGGTGCCGATCGTCTACTCCGACTTCCGCCGGGTCAGCCCCGACGACATGGAGCCCGGCGCAATCGCCACCGTTTTCCCGGGCGTCCGCGAGCTGACCGCCACCGGTACCGACGGCGTCACCGACGCCTCGTCGCCGACCCTGATCATCCGGCTGCGTCCGGGCCAGAAGGTCAAGCCACGCAAGGGTCAGAGCACCTTCGGCTGGCCCGAACAGAACCCCGAGTTCCTGGCCTTCTCCAAGATCTGCACGCATGCCGGGTGCCCAGCCTCGCTCTACGAGCAGCAGACGGGCCGCTTGCTCTGCCCGTGCCACCAGTCGCAGTTCGCGGTGCTCGACGACGCCAAGCCGATCTTCGGTCCGGCCTCGCGCAGCCTGCCCAAGCTCCCCCTCGGTGTCGAGGTGGGCGAAGATGGGCGGCAGTACTTCGTTGCCCGCTCTGATTACAAGGAAGCCATCGGCCCCGCCTTCTGGGAGCGTCCATGACTGCTACGCAGGTCCGCCGGTCCGACGAGCCACGCACGCCGCAGGGCAAGGCTGGGAAGTTCCTCGACGACCGCCTGAAGCTCGCCGGCCCGATCCGCACCCAGCTGAACAAGGTCTTCCCGGACCACTGGTCG
>CAXTHY010000009.1:0-64174 GCA_964244175.1 uncultured Jatrophihabitans sp.
GTCGACCCAGCGCGCGGCGCAGGCCAGCCTCGAGTGGTTCGAGAACCTGGGCCAGTACACCGGCCAGGACCCGCTGCAGTTCGCGTTCAACATCATGACCCGCAGCCGCCGGGTCACCTACGACAACCTGCGCGTGCGCGACCCCGAATTCGTCGAGTCGGTCGACGCGTGGTTCGCCGGGCACGAGGCCGCGCGCGGCCTGGGCGACGGCGAGGTCCGGCCGCCGATGTTCCAGCCCTTGCGGCTGCGGGGCCTGGAGCTAGTCAACCGCGTGGTCGTCTCGCCGATGGATATGTATCGCGCTGTCGGCGGGTTGCCGACCGACTTCCACCTCGTGCACCTCGGCGGCAAGGCGCTGGGGGGCGCCGGCCTGGTCATGACCGAGATGGTCTGCGTCTCCGACACCGGACGGATCACCCCGGGCTGCACCGGTATCTACACCGACGAGCAGGCGCGGGCCTGGCGCCGGATCACCGAGTTCGTGCACGCCGAGTCGAACGCGAAGATCGGCATACAGCTAGGGCACTCTGGGCGCAAGGGCTCGACCCGGCTGATGTGGGAGGGCATCGACGAGCCGTTGCCGGACGGGAACTGGGCGGTGGTCGGGCCATCGCCGCTGCCATATCGCGCCGGGATCAACCAGGTGCCGCGCGAACTCGGCGTCGCTGATTTGCGTGCGATCGAGCAGCAGTTCGTCGACTCCGCCGGGCGCGCCGACGCCGCCGGCTTCGACCTGCTCGAGCTGCACTGCGCGCACGGCTACCTGTTGTCGTCGTTCATCTCGCCCCTCACCAATCAGCGGGGCGACCAGTACGGCGGGTCGCTGGCCAACCGGCTGCGCTTCCCGCTCGAGGTGTTCGCCGCGGTCCGCGCGGTGTGGCCGGCCGACAAGCCGATGAGCGTGCGCATCTCGGCCACCGACTGGGACGACAACGGGGTCACCGAGGTCGACTCGGTCGAGATCGCGCGCGCCTTCGCCGCGGCCGGCGCCGACATCGTCGACGTGTCGTCGGGGCAGGTCACGGCCGACGAGAAGCCGGCCTTCGGCCGTTCGTACCAGACGCCGTTCGCCGACCGCATCCGCAACGTAGCCGGCATCGCCACGATGGCGGTCGGGATCATCTCGTCCTACGACGACGTCAATTCGATCCTGCTCGCCGGTCGCGCCGACCTGTGCCTGCTCGGCCGCGCGCACCTCTACGACCCGAACTGGACGCTGCACGCGGCCGCCGAACAGGACTACGACGGGCCGGCCGCAGCGTGGCCGACGCCGTGGCGGGCCGGGGCGCGGCGCCCGCAGGCCGGTCGCCTCGAGGGCCCGAAACCCCGGCTGCAGCTCATTCGGGCTGGGCCGACCGGCACCGCGCATCGCCGCTGGGCACCGGGGTGAGCAAACCGCCCCGGACGGCGCTCGTCACCGGCGCCGGGCGCGGGATCGGCGCCGCGATCGCCGGGCGACTCAGCGGCGCGGGCTTTCGCGTCGCCCTCACCGCCCGCAGCGCCGACGAGTTGGCCGCGGTTGCCGGGCAGTGCCCGGGCCCGACGATGGTCGTGGCCGCCGACATCACCGAGGTGGACGCGGCCGACCGGATCTTTGCCGAGGTCGAGGCCGCGTGGGGATCGGTGGACGTGCTCGTGGCCAATGCCGGCTCGGGCATCTCGGCCCGGGTCGAGAAGACCTCGGACGCCGACTGGCAGCGCATGCTCGACGTCAATCTCACCGCGCCGTTCCGGTGCATCCGTCGCGCCGTGCCGTCGATGCGCGCCGCCGGGCACGGGCGGATCGTGGTGATCGCGTCGGTGGCCGCGCGGATCGGCGAGCCGTACATCGCGGCGTACACCGCCAGCAAGCACGGCGTGCTCGGACTGGTCCGTTCGGCTGCGGCTGAGCTCGCCGCGACCGGGGTCACGGTGAACGCGGTCTGCCCCGGTTACGTCGACACCCCGATGACCGATGCGACGATCGAGGCCATCATGGCCGCGTCCGGCCGCAGTGCCGACGAGGCCCGGCAAGCACTCGAACGCAAACAGCCCATCGGCCGCCTGATCACGACCGACGAGGTGGCCGCGGCCGTGCTCTACTGCGTGCACAACGGGGCTGTGACCGGGCAGGGGATCACCGTCGACGGAGGAGCCGTTCAGGCATGAGCATCGAGCGCGTCAATCCGCCGGAGCTGGCCGAGCCGAAGGGCTTCGCGCACGCCGTGATCGGCCACGGGACGACGGTGTTCCTGGCCGGGCAGACCGCGCTCGACGCCGACGGCCGCATCGTCGGCGACGGCGTCGTCGCGCAGTTCGAGGTCGCGCTCGGCAACCTGTTGACGGCGCTGCGGGCCGCCGGTGGCCGCCCAGAGCAGCTGGCCGCCCTGACCGTCTATGTCGTCGACATGGACGACTACCAGGCGCACGCCCGCGAGATCGGCGGCGTGTGGCGCCGGCTCGTCGGCCGTGACTACCCGGCGATGGCCGGCATCGGCGTCGTCCGCCTGTGGGACGCCGAGGCGCTTGTCGAGGTTCAAGGCTTCGCCGTCCTCGACGACTGACGCTCGCCCCGTCCCGACACCCCCGCGCGTCTTGACAGCCGCGGACCCAGCCTTCAGTATACCGTCATGCATTCATTGCACAGCAGTGCAACTAATGAATTGGAGATAGCGATGACCGCAATGCTGGAGCGCACCGCGCCCCGCACCGCAGCAAGGCAACGCGCACCGTTTGCGCGTCGCGCCCTGTGGGCCGTGATCGAGATCCTCGGCGCGGCCTCCTGGTGCAGTCCGATGGGCTCCCCCGCGGCAGGCCTGGCCCTGATCGGACGACGGCTGGACGATCCGGCACGCACAACCTGTTCCGACGGGTGTTCGGTGACCTGCCCTACCTCCGACCACCTAGCCCGCCTCCCGCGGCGTGCGCGTGCCCTACGCCCCGTAGGCGTCAGCGGCCGGTCCAGCGCGGCGGCCGTTTCTCGTTGAACGCGGCATGGAACTCGGCGTGATCCTTCGTGGTCATCAGCAACGCCTGGGTCATCGCGTCGAGTTCCATCGCGGCCGGCATCGGCATGTCGAGCTCACGGGTCAGCAGCGATTTCGTCTGCGCATAGGCCAGGGTCGGTCCGGCCGCCAGTGTCGCGGCCAGCTCTCCCACCGCCGCGTCGAGGTCGACGTCGGCGACGAGTCGGGAGGCCAGGCCGTACTTGTCGGCCGTGGCGGAGTCGATGGTGCCGCCGAGCATCAGCAGATCGGTCGCCCGCCCGAGACCGACCACGCGCGGCAACAGGTAGGCCGCACCCATGTCCCCGCCGGACAGCCCGACCTTGGTGAACAGGAACGCAAACCGGCCCGAGGTGCTGACGATCCGGAAGTCCGACGCCAGCGCGACGACCGCCCCGGCCCCGGCCGCGATGCCGTGGATCGCGGTGATGATCGGAATCGGGCACTCGCGCATGGCCCGGATGACGTCGCCGGTCATCTTGGTGAAGCGCATGAGGTCGCGCGGTTCCATCTTGATCAGCTCGCCGATGATCTCGTTGACGTCGCCGCCGCCGCAGAAACCCCGGCCCTCACCGCGGATCACCAGCACCCGCACGTCCTGGTGGTGGGGCAGCTCGGCCAGCAGATCGCGCAGGTCGGCGTAGCTCTCGAACGTCAGTGGGTTGAGCTTCTCCGGACGGTCGAGCGTGACGGTCGCGACGCCGTCGGCCTTGGCGAAGCGGAAATGCTGCCAGTCCGTCGTCAGCGGCGCCGACGCGCGGAAACGGTAGTCCGAGGTCATTGCACCGAGGCCTTTCCGATGACGGCCTTTCCGATGACGGCCCTTCCGATGACGGCCCTGGCGATGATCGAGCGCTGGATCTCCGACGCACCCTCATAGATTCGCAGCGAACGCACGTCACGGTAGAGGTGCTCGAGCAGGTGCCCGCGCTGCAGGGCGCGGGCGCCGTGCAGCTGGACGCACCCGTCGATGATCTGCTGGGCGGCCTCGGTGGCGTGCAGCTTGGCCATCGCCGAGCGACGCGGCTGCTGGTCCGGCTCCGCCCCCTCGTCGTAGGCCGCTGCGGCGGAGTAGACGAGCAACCGCGACGCCTCGAGCTGGGTCGCCAGGTCGGCGATCTTGTGGGCCACGGACTGTTGCGCGGCCAGCGCAGCGCCGTACACCTGCCGCTCGCGGACGTGCGCCACGGTCGCGTCGAGCGCCGCTTGGGCCATGCCTACCGCGAAGGCGCCGACGCTCGGCCGGAACAGGTCGAGCGTGCGCATGGCCACCGCGAAGCCGGCATCGACCTCACCCAGGACGGCGTCCCGGCCGACGGCTACACCGTCGAAGACGAGCCGACCGATGGGGTGGGGCGAGAGCAGGTCAAGGTGTTCGCCGCTCAGGCCCGGGGTGTCGCCCGGCACGGCGAAAGCGGTGACGCCCCTGGCGCGGGTGCCCGGCGTCGTGCGGGCAAACACGGTGTAGATATCGGCTTCGGGCGCGTTCGAGATCCACAACTTCTCCCCCGACAGCCGCCACCCGACGCCGTCAGGATCGGCCCGCAGGGCCAGCGCCGCGGCATCGGAGCCCGCGTCCGGTTCCGACAGCGCAAACGCCGCGACGGCCTCACCGGAGACCACGGGCGGCAACCAGCGCGCGACCAGTTCGGCCGAGCCGGACTGCAGGATCGGGTAACTGCCGAGCCCTTGCAGGGCCAGCGCGGTCTCCGCCGCACGGCTCACTTGCGCCAGCGACTCGCGCAGCAGACACAGCTGCAACGCCGCGGCGCCACGGACGGGGTCGCCCGGTGCCCCACCGAACAGGCCGCGCAGCAGACCGAGTTCGCCCATCGCCAGCAGCAGTGTGCGGTTGACCCGACCGTCGTCGGCCCGGGTCAGCGGCTCGACCGAGTCGACGGCCACACGGCGCACCCAGCGGGCGTACTCCTGCTGCGCCTCGGTGAGGTGGAACGGCACGCCTGCGACCCTAGTTGCCTTCGTTGACGACCGTCAACGAAACGTTATGGGCCTCGACACTCAGGTGACGACGGCCGACTCGTCGGGTTCGGCCGCCGGCGCACTCGGTGCAGGCGCGAAATGCGCGGGCATCAGCGACACCACGACCGCCGTCAGCACCGCCAACACCAGCACGGCGACGAACACGTGGTGCACGGCATCGCTGAGCCGCAGCCGGTCGGTGTGCGCCGCCTGGATCGCCGATGTGGCGCCACCCAGAGTCGCGTTGGCCACGGCCCCGAACACGGCGACGCCGAGGGCGCTGCCGAGTGAGCGGGCGAACAGGTTCGCGCCGGTGACGACCCCGCGTTCGCGCCACTGCACGGACGACTGCGCGGCGATCAAGGTCGGCGCGGCGAGCAACCCCATGCCCAACCCGATGAGGAAGCAGGTCGCCCCGACCTGCACCACACTCACCGTGGCGTCGAGCAACAGGAGCAGCGCGCCGCCGGTCACGACCAGGCTGCAGCCGATCAGCGCACAGGCGCGGACCCCGGCGCGCAGGTACAAGCGGCCGGCCTGCGCGGCCGCCAGTGGCCACCCCAACGTCAGCATGGCCAACGCGAACCCGGCCACGAGCGGGCCCGTCCCTAGCACGTCCTGCACGAAGGTCGGGATGTAGGAGCTGAGGCCGATCAGGATCGCCCCCACGCCGAACGACACGAGGCTGCTCGTCGCCAGCAGCCGCCGCCGGAACACCCAGAGCGGCATCACCGGCTCCGGCGCGCGGGTCTCGACCGCGACGAAGACGGCGACGAGCGCGACGCCGGCGGCCGGGATGAGCACGCCGGCGGCCGAGGACCACGGCCACGCCTGGCCGCCCTCGAGCACGCCGAGAATGAGCAGGGTGAGCCCGGAGGTCAGGAACCCGGCACCCAGGTAGTCGATCTGGGGCCGCTTGCGATGCACGTCCTCGCTGAAGCGCCGGCTGATCATGGCCCCGGCGATCAGGCAGATCGGGATGTTGAGGAAGAAGATCCAGCGCCACGAGACGTACTCGCTGAACACGCCACCGAGGGTCGGGCCGACAACCGACGAGATGCCCCACACGCTGGCCAGGTAGCCCTGCACCTTGGCTCGTTCCTCGATCGAGTAGAGGTCGCCGATGATGGTGAGACTCATTGGCTGGATCGCGCCGGCCCCGACGCCTTGCACGGCCCGGAAGGCAATCAGGATCGTCATGTCCCACGCGAACCCACACATGATCGATCCGGCCAGGAACGTCGCGATGCCGAACAGCAGGACTGGCTTACGGCCGAACAGGTCGGCGACCTTGCCGTAGACCGGCACCGTGAGCGCCTGCGCCAGCAGGTAGATCGAGAACAGCCACGGGAACTGCGCGAAGCCACCGATACTGCCGACAATCGACGGGACGGCGGTGGCGATGATCGTCGCGTCGATGGCCACCAGGGCGGTGGACATCATCAGGGCCAGCAGGATCGGTCCGCGCTCCGAGCGCAGCCCGACGTTCGAACGACTCACCCCATGAGTGTCCCGGCGAGCACCCGGAATGCCCAACGGGCGGACCGGGGTTGCACACTGAGATTGCCCGCCCATCGAAAGGTCGTCGTCTCATGGCTGTGCCGCTGTCCATCCTCGACCTCGCGCCCGTGCGGCGCGGCGAGACGGCGGCCGACAGCTTCGCCGCGAGCGTCGCGCTGGCCCGGCTGGCCGAGGACGCCGGGTACCGGCGGGTCTGGTACGCCGAGCACCACAACATGCCCAGCATCGCGTCGTCAGCCACCAGCGTGCTGATCGCGCACGTCGGCGCCCACACCGAGCGCATCCGCCTCGGCGCCGGCGGGATCATGCTGCCCAACCACGCCCCGCTGCTGATCGCCGAGCAGTTCGGCACCCTCGAGGCGCTGCACCCGGGCCGCATCGACCTCGGCCTGGGCCGCGCGCCCGGTTCCGATCGCGCGACGATGTACGCGTTGCGCCGCGACCACACCTCGGCCACCCGGTTCCCCGACGACGTGCAGGAGCTGCAGGGCTTCCTCGGCGCCGAATCACTCGTCCCCGGTGTGCGCGCGCATCCGGGGCAGGGTTCGCACGTGCCGCTCTACATCCTCGGCTCGTCGCTGTTCGGGGCCCAGCTCGCCGCCGCGCTCGGCCTGCCGTACGCGTTCGCCTCGCACTTCGCGCCGGCCGCCCTGCAGGCCGCCGTCGAGATCTACCGCCGCGACTTCCGGCCGTCCGAACAGCTCGACCAGCCCCACGTGATCGCCGGGGTCAACGTCATCGCCGCCGACACCGCGGCGGCCGCGGCCGCGCAGTTCCAGCAGGCGAAGCGTGCGCGGGTGCGGGCGCTGGCCCGGCCCGGGCTGTCGTTCACCGACGAACAGGCCGACGCCGTGCTGGCCTCACCGCAGGGTGCGCAGATCGAGCAGATGGTCGTCCACTCGGCCGTCGGGACGCCGGCCGAAGTCCGGGAGTTCCTCGACGACTTCACCAAGTACGCCGACGCCGACGAGCTCATGGTCGCGCTGCAGTCACCGGCGATCGACGCCCGGCTGCGCTCGGCCGAACTGCTCGCCACCGAGATGCAGCTCGTGGCGGCCCCGTGACCGCCACCCTGCGTGTCCGGCCTCGTCGCCGTGGTGCGGACGGCGAACGGTGAGCGCCGACATCGAGGTCGAGCAGACCGATACCAGCATCGAGGTACGCACGAGCGCGCCCGAGTCGCCGGCCCGGCTGTTCGCGGTGCTGGCCGATCCGCGCCGGCATGTCGACATCGACGGCTCAGGCATGCTGCAGGCTGACGTCGCGGCCGTCCCGATCGAGCACGTCGGTCAGGTGTTCACGATGGCCATGCGCTACCCGTCGCTGGGCGACTACCGCACCGACAACCACATCGTCGGCTTCAAGCCCGCTCGCCGCATCGCGTGGGCGACGGCCCGCGAGGGCCAACCGCCGGCCGGCGTTGTGTGGTCGTGGGAACTCGCCGAGGAGCCCGACGGCCGGACGCGGATCGTTCACCGTTACGACTGGTCGGGGGTCACCGATCCCGCGATCCTGGCCCGGGTCAGCTTCCCGCGGGTGTCGGCCGAGCAGTTGCAGGGCAGCGTGTCCGGCCTCGTCGCCGCGGCCCGGTGAGGCTCAGGCGGTGGCGGCGAAGGACGCCGTCAGGGCGGTGAAGGCCGTCCCGGTCGGTGCCATCAGGGAGTACACCCGGCCGTTGCTGTCGAGCGCGCTCAGCACGCTGAGTGTGGTGCCGGGGGAGGTGACGACCTCCATGCTCCAGGCCGGCCGATGCCGGTAGGTCGTCCGCTTCGCGTGCTCGACGGTCCCGCCGCCCGAAAGGTGCAGGCCGGCGCTGCGCAGCAGTTGATCACGCGCAGCCGCGCTGGGTGGCTGGCTCAGATCGAGCGATTCGACGCCGACGTGCAGCTCGAAGCACGCGACGGTGTGGTAGCTGTACCGCACGTTCTGCTCGGTCGTGCTCGCGGTCGACGTCTGTGGCCGGTAGGGGAAGCGCGCCGCGAGGTGCGCGTCCGGGAAGGCATAGCGCGAACCCGATTCCGGGAGAGCGGATTCGACCGGGCCGCCGAGCGACGGCGTCGGCTTGGCGACGGCTGAGGTCTTGGCCTTCGCGGTGGTCTTGCGGGGAGCCGGCCTGGTCTTGCTGCGCCCCTTGGCCTTGGCCTTGTGGGTGGCCGTGGCTTTGTGGGTGGCCGTGGCCTTCGCCGCAGTCGGGTGCGTGGCCGAACTGGTCGGGGCCGCGGCGCCGGCACTCGGCCCGGTCCGCGGGTCGGACGCCCAGGTGATGCCGACGTAGACCGCGCCCAACAGCACACCGAACAGCACAACGCCCATGAAGCCGAGCCACAACCCGCGGCGGCTGCGCCGGGGCGCGACGAGCGGGACGAACTGCGGGCTCGGCTCAGCGCGGCTGTTCGACGCGTCCGGCGATTCGCGGTCCCTCACCATCGACACATCGGCCGATGCCGCCGCAACCTGATGGCAACCGGGAAGATTCACCCGGCGGCGCGCGGCCCCTCAGCTGCGGCGTTGGCGCAGTTCGGCGTTGATCGCGGGCACGATCTCGTGCAGGTCGCCGATCACCGCGTAGTGCGCCTTGGTGACCATGGGGGCCTCGGGATCGGTGTTGATCGCGAGGATGGTCTTCGCCGACTGGCACCCGGCCCAGTGCTGGATCGCACCGCTGATGCCGCACGGGATGTAGACGTCGGGGGCGATGCGGCTGCCGGTCTGCCCGACCTGTTCGCTGTGCGGACGCCAGCCCAGGCCGGTGACGACGCGCGAGACGCCCAGGGCGCCGCCGAGCAGCTCGGTGAGTTCGAGCAGGTCGGTGAAGCCGTCGGCACTGCCGGCGCCGCGGCCGGCGCCGACGACCACGCGCGCGCTGGTCAGGGCACCGGTGTCGTCGGTCTCGGTCGCCTCCACCCGGGTCACCCGGGCGACAAGATCGCGCTCGGCGATCTTCGGGACGTACGTGACGACCTCGGTCTCGGCCGGCGCCGCCGCCGGCTGCGCGTCGCAGGCGTGCCCGGCCACCGAGACGACGGCCACGCGGTCGGGCAGCCGCAGCTCCTCCAGCACCGACCCGCCGACCACCTGGCGGGTCACCACGAACGGATCGGGCGTGTTCACCTGCACCACGTTGGCGGCCATCGCGACGTCGAGGCGGGTCGCGACGTGCGCGAGCACCTCCATGCCGCGCGGCGTGCCGGCCGCCATCAGCACATCCGCTGCGGCGGAGTCGACGACGTCCACGACGGCCGCGGCCCACGCCGCGGCGGAGTAGGCCGCCAGCCGCTCGTCGTCAGGGTGGTGGACGACGCCCACGCCCTGCTCGCCCAGCCGCGTCAGCACCTCGTCGGTGACCTCACCCACGACGACGGCCTGCACCGCGTCGACCGAGCGCGTGCTCAGCTCGCGGGCGAAGGTCAGCACCTCTTGCGAAACGCCCATGACGCCCTTCGCGTCGGTCTCGACCAGAACGATGATCATGCCGACACCACCCCGAGCTCGACCAGCAGGTCGACGACGGCCGGCGCGGCCGCTGCGCCGCGACCGAGGACCTGCACGGTGCTCGGCCGGCGCGGCGGCAGCGTGAGTCGTACTCGCCGCGAGCCGCGGGGCTCGAGCGTCGGGGTCACCGTCTCGATCGGGGCGCGCTTGGCCTTCATCCGGCCGGGGATCGACGGGTAGCGCGGGCTGACGCCGCCCTCCATCACGGCCACGACGGCGGGCAGCGGCAGCTCGAAGATCTCGGTGCCCTCGGGTCCCTCGCCGCGGGCCACGGCGTGGTCGCCTGCGAGCTCGACCGTCGAGATGCCGGTGACCACCGGGCGGTCGAGTGCGTAGGCCAGCCGGATCGGCACCTGGAAATCGCCGGTATCGGCGGCGTCGTTGCCGAGCAGGACCAGGTCGTAGGTCGTACCCGCGTCCTCATGGGCGCGCACCACGTCGGCGATCGCCGCAGCGACGTCGACCGGGCCGAAGCGCTCGGCGTCGGCCTCGATGAGCACACCGTCGGTGCAGCCGACCGCCAACGCGCTGCGCAGCTGCTCGACGGCCTCGGCCGCCCCGAGCGTCAGCACGGTCACCGTGCCACCGGACGCCTCGGCCAGCTGCGTCGCGAGCTCGACCGCGCACTCCTCGTGCGGGCTCACGGTGAAGCCGACGTGCCGGGCATCGACCGCCTGCTCGTCGGCGGTGAGCAGGACCTCCCCGGACACGTCCGGGACCCGCTTGATGCAGACCAGGATGTTGCTCATGAACTCAGCTCCGGATCCGCTCGTTCTCGGGGTCGAACAGCGCGCTCGCGTCGGCCGCGGCGACCGTCACCGGGTAGCGCTCCTCGAAGTAGTCGACGGCGAGCTTGGTGCCGACGATCGCGGTCTCCGGCGGCAGGTAGGCCATCAGCACGTGCTGGCCCAGGGAGGGCGCCGAACCGGCCGTCGTGACGTAGGGGCGGTGCCCGTGGCCGTCGACCAGCGGCTCGCCGTCGGGGGTCACGATCGGCTCGCCGCCGAGCATGTAGCGCAACGTCCCGTCAGCCGACGTGTGGTCGTCGACGGTCAGCGAGCACAGCACCGCCTCGGGCGCGTTGTCACGCTGCTTGAGGTAGGCCTCGCGACCGACGAAGTCGGCGTCCTTCACCTTGGGTCGCATCATCCCGGCCTCGACGATCGTCCGCTCACTGTCGAGCTCGGCACCGTACGCGCGGTAGCCCTTCTCGATGCGGCCGGTCGTGCCGTAGACGCCGATGCCGACCGGCACCGCGCCGTGGGGCCGGCCGGCCGCCCGGACGAGGTCCCACAGGCGGGCGCCCTCTTCCATCGGGACGTACAGCTCCCAGCCGAGCTCGCCGACGTAGGAGATGCGCGAGGCCAGCACCGCCAGCGACTCGATCTCGAGATCGCGGCACGTCCCGAACTTGAACGCGTCGCCGCTGACGTCATCGGCGGTGAGCGCGCCGAGGATGTCGCGGGCCCGCGGGCCCCACAGCCCGATCGTGGTGAACGACGACGTGAGGTCGACGATCTGGGCCGAGCCGTCGGCCGGCAGGTGGTCGCGGAACCATTTGCGGTCGAGGTTGCCGTGCGCGCCGCCGGTGACCACGCGGAACCGGTCCTCGGCCAACCGCATGATCGTCAGGTCGGCGCGGAACCCGCCGCGCTCGTCGATGATCGGCGTGTAGACGACCTTGCCGGGCGCGACGTTCAGCTGACCGACGGCGATGCGTTGCACTGCGTCGAATGCGCCCGGCCCGACGACGTCGAAGATCACGAAGGCCGAGAGGTCGACGTAGCCGGCCCGCTCGCGCATCGCGAGGTGTTCGGCGTTGATGATCGGCGACCACCAGCGCGCGTCCCACTCGGCCGCGCGCGGCATGACGGCCGCGCCGTACTCGCCCAGCAAGGCTTCGTTCGAGGCGTACCAGTGGGGGCGCTCCCAGCCGGCCGTCTCGTAGAAGAAGGCGCCGAGCTCGCGCTGGCCGGCGTGCATCGGCGCCAGACGCACATCGCGATTGCTGCCCCACTGCTCGGCCGGGTGGATGATCCCGTAGGTCTTGTTGAAGCCCTCGCCGGTGCGGGCCCAGATGTGGTGCTTGGTGCGCTGGTGTGGGTAGAAGCGGGCGATGTCGGCGCCGTGCACGTCGATCTCGGGATTGCCGTCGGTCATCCACTCGGCGACGGTGCGTCCGACGCCCGGGCCTTCCTTGATCCAGACGGCCGCGGCCGACCAGACGCCCTTGACCTCGGGGCTCTCGCCCAGCACCGGCGCGCCGTCGGGGGTGAGCGACAGCAGGCCGTTGATGGCGTAGCGGATCTCGGCCGCCTCGTTGCCCAGCAGCTGCGGCATCAGCTCGAGGGCCTGCTCGAGCTGGGGGTCGAAGTCGTCTTCGGTGAAGGGCATCTCGGTCGGACTGAGCTTGGCCTGGTCGATGGACGGGATGTCCTCGGCGTCCATCAGGATCGCGCGGTGGGCGTAGGAGCCGACCTCCATATCGCTGCCGTGCTGGCGCTCGTAGCAGAACGTGTCCATGTCGCGCACGATCGGGTACGAGATCTCACCGGGCTTGTCGGCCAGCTCGGGCACCGGGCCGACGCTGATCATCTGGTGCACCGCGGGCGTCAGCGGGATGTGCACGCCGGCCATCTTGGCCAGCTTCGGGCTCCAGACCCCGCACGCGATGACGACGGTGTCGGTGTTGATGTCACCGCCGCTGGTGCGCACGGCCCTGATCTGGCCGCCCTCGACCGTCATGGCCGTGACCTCGACGTTGGGGACGACGGTGAGGGCGTCGAGTGCCTGCGCCTTCTCGCGCATGATCGTCCCGGCCCGCAGCGAGTCGACGACGCCCACGCTCGGTGTGTAGAAACCGCCGATGATCACCGAGGGGTCGAGGAAGGGCACCTTCGCGGCGATCTGCTCAGGCGTCAGCAGCTCGGAGGCAATCCCCCAGGCCTTGGCGCTGGACATGCGCCGGCGCAGTTCCTGCATGCGCTCCTCGGTGCGGGCGACCTCGATGCCGCCGCATTCGGTGAAGACGTCCATTTCCTTGTACTGCCGCATGCTGTCGAGCGTCAGATCGGTGATCTCGCGCGAGTGGTCGACCGGGAAGATGAAGTTCGACGCGTGCCCGGTGGAGCCGCCCGGGTTCGGCAGCGGCCCTTTGTCGAGCTGCACGATGTCGCGCCAGCCGAGGCGGGCCAGGTGGTACACGAGGCTGTTGCCGACGATGCCGGCCCCGATCACCACGACCCGGGCGCTGCTCGGAACCGTTGCCATCCGTCCACCCCTTTACTGCCGTCCAGCCAGTGTTGCGTATCGTACAACATCATGCACCATAAGCAACGCCCCCGCCAACCCCTCGTTCTCTTCTCGGGTGCTGAGCTGACCACTTTTCGCCGTCGAAAGTGGTCAGCTCAGCACCCGAGAAGGGGCGGACAGTGGGGGGACGCGGGTCAGGTGGGCTGCCAGCCGAGGCGGTGCGAGACCTCGCCGGCGGCCGTGACCAGGTCCGGCAGCACCTCGGCCACCCGCTCCTTGTCGAGGCGCAACGTCGGTCCGGACAGGCTGAGCGAGGCGACGATGTCGCCGTGCGCATTGCGGATCGGCGCGGCCACCGCGGTCAGCCCGACCTCCAGCTCGTCAATCGCCACCGCGTAACCGGCGCCCCGCACCTCGTCGATCTCGCGCCGCAGCTGCTTCTTCGTCGTGATCGTCGCGTCGGTGTACGCAGCCAGGGTGCCGAGCGTCTCGTTGAGCTCGCCCGGGCTCAATTCGCTGAGCAGCACCTTGCCGTTGGACGTGGCGTGCAGCGGGATGTGCTGGCCGACCCAGTTGTGCGCCTGCAGCGACGACGCGCCGGCGACCTGATCGACATAGAGCGCCGAGTTGCCCGACAGCACGGCGATGTTCACCGTCTCGCCGGTGGTGGTCGCGAGCCGACGGCAGACGGGCCGAGCTTCCTGGACGACGTCGAGACGGGCCGTGGTCGCACCGGCGAGGCGCAGGATGCCCATGCCGAGGCGGTACTTGCCGCGATCACCGGCCTGCTCGACCAGCCCGGCGTTCTCCAACGCCGACACGAGCCGGAACGCGGTGCTCTTGTGCACGCCGATCTCGGCCGCGATCGCGGTGACGCCCTCTTCGCCGGCGCGGGCCAGGATATCGAGGATCGTCAGCGCCCGTTCCACGGACTGCACCCCGGACGGCGCGGCGTCGCTGTTGCTCATTATGCGACACTAGCGCAGGCATGTTGCGTATCGCACACTCGGTTGTGCATCATGCGACAGACGAGAGGCCTGAGATGACAGCCGCGCGGCACCCCGAGTACGTCCTGACCATCGTCTGCCCGGACCGCCCTGGCATCGTCTACGCCGTCGCGTCGTTCCTCGTGCACAGTGCGGGCAACATCCTCGAGAGCCAGCAGTACGACGACCGGATCGAGGAGCGCTTCTTCATGCGCGTCCACTTCGAGGTCTACGACGAGGCGATGACCCTCGACCGGCTGCGCCACGGCTTCCAGGCGGTGGCCGACGCGTCGCAGATGACGTGGCAGATGTGGGCGGCCGACGCGAAGTACCGCACGCTGGTGCTGGTCTCGAAGGAAGGCCATTGCCTCAACGACCTGCTCTACCGGCAGAGCATCGGCGCGCTGCCGATCGAGATCCCGGCCGTGATCTCGAACCACACGAGCCTCGAGCGGCTCGTCACCTCCTACGGGATCGACTTCCACCACGTCCCGGTGACGGCGGAGAGCAAGGCAGCGGCCGAGGCCGAGCTGATGGCGCTGGTCGACTCGCTCGGCATCCACCTGGTGGTGCTGGCCCGCTACATGCAGATCCTGACCGACGAGACCTGCGCCGCTCTACAGGGCCGAGCCATCAACATCCATCACTCGTTCCTGCCCTCGTTCAAGGGTGCGCGGCCCTACCAGCAGGCTTACGACCGCGGCGTGAAGCTGGTCGGGGCGACTGCGCACTATGTCAGCCCGGACCTTGACGAAGGGCCGATCATCGAGCAGGACGTGATGCGCGTCGACCACGCGCTCAGCGGCCCGCAGCTGGTAGCGGCCGGACGCGATGTCGAGAGCCAGGTGCTCTCCCGAGCGGTGCGCTGGCACGCCGAGACCCGCGTGCTGCTCAACGGCCACCGCACGGTTGTGTTCCGCTGACCGGCCGGCCCGACGGGGTCAGTCGCCGAGTTCGGCCCGGCGGCGCACGACGTACTCCTCGAGCTCGGCCCGGATCGCGTCGTTGAGCGGCGGGGCCTCGTACTCCTCGAGCTTCTTCTGGTAGATCTTCGTTGCGCGCCCGGCCGCGTCGACCCCCCCGTTGCGCATCCAGCGCTCGTAGTTCTCCGAGGACGAGAGCAGCGGCCGGTAGAAGCAGGTACGGAAACGCTCCATGGTGTGCATCGCGCCCAGGAAATGGCCGCCGTGCCCGACCTCGACATGCGCACCGAAGGCCAGCGAGTCGTCGTCGATCTCGAGCGGGGTGAACTGCTCGCGCATCATCTGCAGCAGTTCGATGTCGACGATGAACTTCTCGTAGCCGGCGACCAGGCCACCCTCGAGCCAGCCGGCTGAGTGCATCACCCAGTTCGCCCCGGCGAGGAACGTCGGCATCAGCGTCATCAGCGCCTCGTAGCCGGCCTGCGCGTCGGGCACCTGCGACGACGTCATCGCGCCGCCGGAGCGAAACGGCAGCCCGAAGTGCCGGGCGATCTGCCCGGTGCACAGCAGGCCCATCGCCGACTCGGGCGTCCCGAACGTGGGCGACCCCGACTGCATGTCGATGTTGGACAGGAACGACCCGAAGACCACCGGGCAACCGGGACGGATCAGCTGCGAGAGCGCGATACCGGTCAGCGCCTCGGCGATCTGCTGCACCAGCGCCGCCGGGATCGTCACCGGCGACATCGCGCCCATCAGGATGAACGGGGTCAGCACGACGGCCTGGTTCGCGGCGCTGTACTCCATCTGCGCGTCGAGCATCCGGTCGTCCCAGCGCAGCGGCGAGTTGCAGTTGATCAGCGAGATCGTCGTCGGCGTCTGCTCGATGGCCGCGCGACCGCCGAACAGGATCGAGCTCATCTCGATGGTGTCGCGGGCGTTGACCCCGGACACGACGTTGCCCATGTAGATCTTGTCGGTCAGTGTCTGCAGCGCCAGCGTCATGTCGAGGTGGCGCGAGTCGAGCGGCGTGTCGTTGGGCTCGCAGATGACGCCGCCGGCCGAGTCGAGCACCCCGAAGGTCTGCGAGAGCTTGGTGAAGTTGCGGAAGTCCTCCATCGTCGCGTCGCGGCGCACCTCGCCCGCGCGGACGAACGGCGGCCCGTAGACCGCGCCGAAGGCCATCGAGTCGCCCCCGATGTGGATCGAGTTGGCCGGGTTGCGGGCGGCGACATCGAACTCGCGCGGGGCCTTGGCCACCTGTTCGAGGACGAACTCGGGGTCGAAGAAGACGGTGTTCTCCTCGACGCGCTGGCCGGCCTGGCGGAACAGTTCGAGCGCCGGCTCGGCCATGAACTCGACACCCACCTCGCTCACGAGCCGACGCCAGCCCGCGTCCAGCTTCGCCATCGCGTCCTGCGACAGGACCTCGTAGCGCGGCATGACGTTTCGGAACATCGGGTGCCTCCTTGACCTGGCTGGGTACGTCGCGCATCCTAACCCCGTATTATGGAAGTGCAGTTCCATATTGTGAAACTGCATCCTCGACGGTGGGACTCCGGAGACCATGACCAACACGGGCGCACAAGCCGTCGACCGCGCGGCTCAGTTGCTGACGCTCGTCGTCCAGGCCGACGGGCCCATCACCTACACCGAGCTGGTCGAGGACGCCGGCCTGGCCCGCTCGACGACCTCGCGCCTGCTCGCTGCCCTCGAGGCCAATCACCTCCTCGAGCGCGACGCCCACGGCGCCTACCGCTCGGGCGCACTGTTCGCGCTGTACGCGGCGCGCCACGATCCGTGGTCGCAGGTGGCCCGGCTGGCCGATCCGATCATGCGCACGGTCGGCGCGCTGACCGGCGAGACGGTGAACCTGGCCATCGCGCGTGGTGACGCCGTCGTGCAGATCGCGCAGGTCGACTCGACCTTCATGCTCAGCGCGCGCGACTGGATGCAGGTCGACGTCCCGCCGCACTGCTCGGCGCTGGGCAAGGTGCTCTACGCCTTCGGCGCGCTCGATTTGCCGATCGGCCGCCTCGAGCAACTCACGCCGCACTCGCTGCCGACGCCACAGGTGCTGGCGCGCGAGATCGCGATCATCCGCCGGCGCGGCTACGCCGTCGCCCGCGAGGAACTGGAAATCGGCCTGGACGCCGTAGCCGCTCCCGTGCGCGGCACCGAGGGTGACGTCGTCGTCGCGCTCGGCGTGTCTGGCCCGAGCGCGCGCCTCGGTAAGAAAACCGACGAGATTGGACAGCTGCTGGTCGAGCATGCGAGCTCGCTGTCGCAGTTGCTCCGTCCCCGCATGCGAAAGAAAGGCGTGGCCTGACATGACACCCGACGAGATCCTGCAGGGCCTCTACGACTTCACCCTGGTCGGCAACGCGCCCGCGGTGCTCGAGCTGACCAACGATGCGCTGACGCTGGGCATGGAGCCGCAGTCGCTGCTGTTCGACGCGCTCATCCCGTCACTCGAAGAGGTCGGCGCCCGCTTCGAACGCGGCGACTTCTTCGTGCCCGAGATGCTCATCGCCGGCCGGGCGATGGCCGGCGCGATGGAGGTGCTGCGTCCGCTGCTGGCCGAGACCGGCGTGCAGACGATCGGCAAGTTCGTCATGGGCACGGTCAAGGGCGACGTCCACGACATCGGCAAGAACCTGGTCAACATCATGCTCGAGGGAGCCGGGTTCGAGGTCATCGATCTCGGCGTGCAGGTCGCGCCGGAGAAGTTCGTGGCCGCGATCGAGGAGCACCAGCCCGACATCGTCGGCTTCTCGGCGTTCCTCACCACGACGATGCCGATGTTCAAGGCCAACATGAACGCGCTGCAGAAGGCCGGTATCCGCGACAGCGTGATCGTCATGGTCGGCGGTGCGCCCGTCACGCAGGAGTACGCCGACGCGGTGGGGGCGGACGGCTACGCGGCCGACGCCTCGGCGACGGTCAAGAAGGCCAAGGACCTGATCCAGAAGCGCCGCGCGCTGGCGTCCGTATGACCACAACGCGTGAGACAAGGCTGCGCTCAGCCACCAAAGAGGTCGTCATCGGCCACGACCGGCCGTTCTGCCTGATCGGTGAGCGGATCAACCCGACCGGCCGCAAGATCTTCCAAGAGCAGCTGCGCGCCGGCGATCTGTCGGCCATCGAGCGGGACGTCGCGATGCAGGTGGCCGGCGGCGCCGACGTGCTCGACGTCAACATGGGCGTGCCACTGACCGACGAGGCCGAACTGCTGGCCAAGGCCGTCACGTTGATCCAGCAGCTCACCGACCTGCCGATCTGCATCGACTCGTCCGTCGTCGAGGCGCTCGAAGCCGGGCTCGCCGCCTACCACGGCCGGGCCCTCGTCAACTCGATCACGGCCGAGGACGACCGGATGGCCGCGATCCTGCCGCTGGTGAAGAAGTACGACGCGGCGATCATCGCGTTGCCGAACGACGCCGACGAGATCCCGATGGAGTCGGACAAGCGGCTCGACCTCGTGGGCAAGATCGTCGAGGTCGCGACGACGGAGTACGGCATCGCGATCGAGGACATCGTCATCGATCCGCTGGCCATGCCGATCGGCGCCGACACCTCGCACGTGCAGACGACGCTGACGACGATCCGCCGCATCCGCGACGAGTTCGGGTTGAACATGACCTGCGGCGCCTCCAACGTCTCGTTCGGCATGCCGGGCCGGCACCAGCTCGGCGCCGCCTTCCTGCCGATTGCGATGTCGGCCGGCCTGACCAGCGCGATCATGGATGCCCGGACGCCGCAGATCGTCGAGGCGGTCAAGGCCGCCGACCTGCTGCTCGGTCACGACGAGTGGGGCATGGCCTGGATCGCGGCGCATCGGGCCCGGCAGGCTGCGGCCGCCACGTGAGTCACCCCACGTGACCGAGCGGCCACCGGCCCTCGACGCCGACCTCGACAGCTACCGGCGCGAGGGCTTGATCGAACCTCCGGCGAACGCCGCCGAAAGCCGAGCCGCCGAGCACGACGGCAGCGGGCGCGTCGACCTGACGCTGCTGCCGGCGGGACGGACGGTGCGGGTCCCCCCGGGCGTGACGGTGTTCGACGGCGCGAGCTGGAACGGCATCGCCATCGACTCGACCTGTGGCGGCCACGGCACGTGCAAGAAGTGCAAGGTGCAGATCGTCTCGGGGTCGGTGCCGGTATCGCGGCTGGACACCCGCGCGTTCACCGCCGACCAGCTGCGCGCCGGCTGGCGGTTGGCCTGCCTGGCCCAGGCGACGCAGCACCTCACCGTCGAGGTGCCGCCGCTGCTGACCCGGCCGAAGGCGGCCACCGTCGGCGTCGGCCGGCAGGTCATCCTGCGCCCGGCCGTGCAGAAGCGCTACGTCGAGCTCGGCGAACCGACGCTGACCGACCAGCGGCCCGACCTCACCCGGCTGCTGGCGGCCATCGACGACCTCGCACCGCAGCCCGACCTGCATCTGCTGCGGCGGCTGCCCACGGTGCTGCGGGCGGCCGACTACAAGATCACCGCCGTCATCGTGGACGAGGCGCTGATCGACGTCGAAGCCGGCGACACGACGGCCCGGCAGTTCGGCATCGCCTTCGACCTCGGCACCACCACCGTCGTCGCCACGCTCGTCGACCTGACCACTGGCACGCCGGTCGCGGTGCGCTCGATGCTCAATCGCCAACAGCCCTTCGGCGGCGATGTGATCACCCGCATCAGCGCGACGATGATGGATCCCGAGGCGCTGGGCCGGCTGACGAGGGCGGCGCACGACACGCTGGCCGAGCTGGCGGCCGAGGTGTGCACCGAGGGCGAAGTGGCCCTGGCCGAGGTGTACGAGATCGCGGTCGCGGGCAACGCGACGATGACCGCGCTGGCGTTGGGCATCGACCCCGAGCCGCTCGGCGTCGCGCCGTTCGTCATGTCGTGCTCGACCCCGCCGGTGGTGCTGGCCAGCGACCTGGGCGTGCCGGTCCACCCGGGCGCGCGGGCGGTGACGTTCCCGGCCCTGGGCGCATACGTCGGCGGTGACATCGTGGCCGGCATCCTGGCCACCGGCATGGACCGCGACAAGCGGCTGCGGCTGTTCATCGACGTCGGGACGAACTGCGAGATCGTGCTCGGCGACGGCGAACGCATCCTGGCCACGGCGGCGCCGGCCGGGCCGGCGTTCGAAGGCGGCGCGATCCGCTGCGGCATGCGCGCGGCCGACGGCGCGATCGAGGTCGTGAAGCTCGGTGACGACGTCACCCTGGGCGTGATCGGCGACGTCACGCCGGTCGGGCTCTGCGGTTCGGGCCTCGTCGACGTCGTGGCCGAACTGGTGAAGGTCGGCCTGGTCGACGCGTCCGGCCGGTTCGTCCCCGAAGACGCTGCCGCCACCATCGCGCCGGCGTTGGCCGATCGGCTGACCAAGGTGGGCGAGGAACGCGTCTTCATCCTGTACCGCCCGTCGCCGACGTCCGAGCCGCAGGACACCGTGTACCTCTCGCAGCGTGACATCCGCGAGTTGCAGTTCGCCAAGGCCGCCATCGCCACCGGCTGGGCGCTACTGGTCGAGGAGTTCGGGGTCGAGCCGCGTGAGGTGCAGCAGGTGCTGTTGGCCGGGTCGTTCGGCAGTTACCTGTCACCCTCGTCCGCGATCCGCATCGGTTTGGTGCCCAAGCTGCCCGTGCTGCGCATCGTCTCGGCCGGCAACGTCGCCGGCGAAGGGGCGAAGATGGCCTTGCTGAGCCGCCGCGAACGCGAGGGCGCAGCCGCGCTGCTTGAGGAGGTGCGCTATGTCGAACTCTCCGACCGGACCGACTTCAACGACAAGTTCGTCGACCAGCTCGCCTTCCCGGGCTGAGGCCGCGGGGCGACGGGTCGCGTTGATCGCCTGCGGTGCGCTGGCCCAGCCGGCCGAGCAGATCGCGGCGCGGCGCGGGTGGCCGGTCGACGTCCACCCGCTGCCCCCGTTGCTGCACAACCAACCGCAGTTGATCGCCGGGCAGGTGGAAGCGTTGGCGGCGCAGTTGCAACCGCGCTACCGCTCGGTGGTGGTCGGTTATGCCGACTGCGGGACGTACGGCGCGTTGGACGACGTGTGCGCGCGGCTCGGTCTGCAGCGCCTCGGCGGCCTGCACTGCTACGACGTGTTCGCCGGCGCTGATCGGCTGCGCGCGTTCTTCGCTGCGCAGCCGGGGACGTACGTGCTGACCGACTTCCTGGTGCGGTCCTTCGCCCGGACGGTCGAGCGCGAACTCGGCCTCGACCGCTATCCCGAGCTGCGCGACACCTACTTCGGTAACTACACCCGCGTGGTATGGCTGGCGCAGGAGCCCGACGACGAGTTGCGCGCACTGGCCGCCGCGGCCGCCGCCCGGATCGACCTGCCGCTGACCGTCGTCGACACCGGCACGGACGGGCTGGAACGCGAGCTGGCCGCGCTGCTGCGCTGAGCCCGGCTCAGGCGTCGACCGACGCGCCGAGTCGGTGCAGCAGGCCGCGGCGCCACTGCTCGGTCTCGGCCACCTGATTGAACGTGAACACGTGCAGGCCCTCGACCCGCGCGTCCGGGGCGGCCAGCGCCGGGGCCAGCTTCTCGAGGAAGCGCTCGCCGGTGAATCCGCCGGGCGCGGCCAGCCGGGTGAGCGTGCGCCGGTGCTTGGCCAGGAACTTCGTCGACTCGCCCACACCGATCTTCGTCGCCATCAGCACCAGCTTCGTGCGATCCACCGGCCCCGGCACACCGACCAGCAGCGGGATGGTGATCCCGCGCCCACGCATCCGGCGCAACCACGTCTGCACCAGGGCCGGGTCGAAGGTCAGGTTGCTGACCACCTGGGTGGCGTGCCGGCGCTTGTCCCACATGGCCTGCACGGTCAGGTCGTCGTGGATCGACGGGTGCGACTCGGGATAACCGGTGACGCCGACGTTCGGGAACGGCCGGCCGAGGGCCTCGAGATCCTCGAGCAGGTCGAGGGCGGCGTGGTAGTCACCGGCTGGCGGATCGGCGTCGCCGGCCGGCACGAAGATCGTCCGCACGCCGGCGGCCCCGAGCCGGTCGCTGATCTCGGCCAACTCGCTTCGCCCGGACACCATCCGGGCGGCCAGGTGGGGCACGACCTGGTACCCGTGGCCGGCGAGCCGCTCGGCCAGGTCGAGCGTGGCCGCGATTCCCTTCGACGGCGAGGCCGTGATCGTGACGGTGAATCCGGCCGGCAGGTGCTCCAGCACCGCCGCCTCGGCCGCAGCAGTGGGCAGCACCTCGTAGCGGACGTGGGTCAGCAGCCGGCGCAGCGTCTCAGTAGTCTTGTTGCGCATAATGCAACTCAATTCAAATGATGCTACTAATCTTGGCCAGCATACCGTCAGTGCTGCGCGGCGAAGTCCTGGCCGCGGATGGTCACGAAGGCGATGACGCCCGCGGCCAGAGCGACGATCGCGGCCACCAGCAGGATCAGGTTCAGCCCCGACGCGAACGCGTTCGTCGCGATGCTGCGAACCGTCCCGCGGGCCGAGTCCGGCAGCTTGGTGATCACCTTCGCTACCGCCCCCGATTGGATGGCGGTCGCCAGCTCCTGGCCGTGTCCGCGCAGTGCCGACACCCCCGAGACCCGCGAGAGCACCTCGCTGCTGACGCGCGAGGAGAACAGTGAGCCCAGCATGGCGATGCCAGTGGCGATGCCGATCTGCCGGAACGTCGCGTTGATGCCGGACGCCATGCCGGCCTGGGCCGGTTTGACGACCCCGATCGCGGTCGAGGCCAGCGGCGGGTTGACCAGCCCGACCCCGATGCCACTGACGATCAGCCCGGGCACCAGGTGCGTCCAGACCGTCGACGCGTCCAGGCCGCGCATCAGCAACAACCCCACGCCGACAAGCACCAGCCCGGTGCCGATCAGCGCGCGGACCGGAACGTGCCCGCTGGCCCGGCCGGCGATCGTCGCGGTGACCAGGATGCCGCCGGACAGCACGAGGAGCCGCAGACCGGTCCCGAGTGCGTCGAAGCCGAGCACGTCCTGCAGGTAGAGCACGAAGTACAGCAGCAGCGCGAAGATCGACGCACTGAGCCCGAATGCTGCCACCGCACCGCCGGTGAAGGTCGGTTTAGCGAACAGGCCGAGGTCGAACATCGGCGCCTTACTGCGCAGTTCGACGCCGACGAACAATGCCAGCAGCACGCCGGCGGCGATCAGGCAGGCGACGACGCGGGTGGTGCCGAACGAGGTTTCCGACGACTCGATCAGCGCGTAGATCAGGCTGGCCAGCGCGGCGGTGAAGATGACGAAGCCGACCCAGTCGGGACGACGGGCCTGCGGCGCCTTTGACTCGGCGACCCGCAGTATCGTCAGCACGATCGCCACGGCACCGACTGGCAGGTTGACGAAGAAGATCCACCGCCACGACAGGCCCGAGGTGAGCACGCCCCCCAGCAGCGGGCCGAGGGCTACCGCCAGCCCGGTGATCGCGCCCCAAATGCCGAAGGCCACGCCGCGGTCCTTGCCGCGGAACGCGTCGGCCAGCAGCGCCAGCGACACCGCGAACATAATCGCGCCGCCGAGGCCTTGCAGTCCGCGCGAGAGCTGCAGCATCAGCGTGTCCTGGGCCAGCCCGCACAGTAATGAGGCCGCGCTGAACACGGCCAGGCCGACGACGTAGAGGCGGCGGCGACCGTACAGGTCGGCCAGGCTGCCGGTGGTGAGCAGCAGCGAGGCCAGCGTCAGCGCGTACGCGTCGACGACCCATTGCAGGTCGGAGAAGCTGGACCCGAGCGCCGACTGGATGTCCGGCAGCGCCACGTTCACGATCGTCACGTCGAGCAGCAGCATGAAGGTGCCGAGACATACGGCGACCAGCGTCCACCATTTGTGCGGCTCGGGTCCGGTGCCCTTCGCCTTCGGCGGCGCCGCGGAACGGCCGCCGGCGGACGAAGCCGGCGACGCCGTTGCGTCGCCGGTCTCGCGCTCGACCAATTCGGCCACCGAGACCGGTGCGGCCGGGTGCTCGTGACGGCCGGCGGTGGGCTCTGGCGAACTAGCTTGCGGTGAGTCGGTCACACTTTGCTCCAGCACTCGGCAGGATCCGTTGACGTGTCTACGGTACGTAGTCGTGCCCCGGAACGGGACGGCGATGCGCTCCGGGGCGGCCGGTCACCAGGCCGCCGGTGACAAGGCGCGGGCTCAGCCGACGGTGATCGCGTCCAGCCGCTCGCGCAGGAAGTCGGCCGAGCGCACCGGCCGGTGTTGGTTCGGCCGGCCGACGGGGGGCGGCAGCGCCTCGATCGTCGCGTCACGGTCAGCCTCGTAGAAGTAGACGAGCGAGACGAGGTCCTCGTCCGGCGCCGCGGCCTGCGGCGGCAGCACGCGATGCCGGTTCGACGTCCACCGGTCACCGCTCCACCGGGCGAGCAGGTCGCCGGTGTTGACGGTGAACGCGTCAGGCACGAACGGCGCGTCCTCCCAGCCGTCGGACTCGGTCCACACCTGCAGGCCGCCCTTACCCGGCTCGCGATCGAGGATCGTCACCGTGCCGAAGTCGGTGTGCGGACCGATGCGGTACTGGCCGTCCTCGGGGGCGCCGGTGACCCCCATCGGCGGGTACCAGTTGATGTTCATGGTGTGCGTCGCGTGCTGAGTGTGCCGGGTGAAGAAATCGGGCTCCAGGCCCAGCGCCGTGCCGCACAGGCGCAGCAGTTCGTCGGCCAGCGTCTTCATCGTGTGCAGGTACTGCGTCACCGCCGGCTCGAGGGCCGGCACCTCGGCCGGGAACACGTTGCGCTGGAACCAGTAACCGTCCAGCGGTGCGGTCGTGTCGTCGGCGCCGACGGAGAACGACTCCTTGAGGTCCGGCGGCGTCTCGGTGCCCTCGGCGTAGCCGTTGGCCTCGACGCCCGGCGGCAGCCAGCCGCGCCCGGCCACCGTCACCGCGTAGGGCTGCTTGGTCGCCGCAGGCAGCGCGAAGAACTCGCGGGCGGCCGAGCGCAGCGCCGTGCGCGCCTGCGCGGTCACGCCGTGCCCGGTGATCAGGAAGAAGCCGACGTCCTGCAGCGCGGCGTCGACCTGGGCCGCAACCGGGTCGCGGCCGGTCCCGTCGAACCACGGTTGCAGGTCGATCACGGGCACGTGTGTCATCAGTCGACTCCGATGTCCTCGTTCCAGATGTCGGGGTGCGCGGCGATGAAGTCGGTCATCATCTGCACGCACGCCAGGTCGTCGAGCAGCACGACCTCGACGCCGTTCTCGGCCAGCCAGTCGTGCCCACCGTAGAACGTCCGCGCCTCGCCGATCACCACGCGTGAGATGCCGAACTGCCGGATGAGTCCGCTGCAGTACCAGCAGGGCGAGAGCGTCGTGACCATCGTCGTGCCCCGGTACGACGGCTGCCGGCCGGCCGCCTTGAACGCCGCGGTCTCGCCGTGCAGGGACGGATCGCCGTCCTGGACGCGCCGGTTGTGGCCGCGGCCGAGCACCACACCGTCGCGGCCGACGAGCGCGCCCCCGATCGGGACGCCGCCCTCGGCCAGTCCGGCCCGCGCCTCGTCGACGGCAACAGCCAGCCAGGCGTCGTAGTCCTCGCTCACGCCAGGCGCGCGCCCACGCTCGGCGACTCGGTGGCCGGGGCGCCGTCGTCGACCGGCGGTCCGAGCTTCGGGCGCAGCGCGTAGAACAGCGCGGTGTAGACGACGGCCGCGATGACGAACCCGATCTCGAAGGTCAGATCGCCCAGCGCAGGATGATCCTTGACCAGCAGGCCGACGTACTTGGACTGGTTGGAGAACAGCCAGATCGACAGGCCGCCGCCGACCAGCATGGCGATGGGGCCGGCCCAGTTCTGGTAGCGCCGATCGCCGATCAGCTCCTGGATGCTCGTGCCGCGTCGCAGCAGGCGGTCGAGAAGCACGACCCCGAGCCAGGGCCCGATCCAGTACGAGATGATCAGCAGGAAGTCCTCGTAGTTCGTCCCCGCGTTCTTGATGCCAGGAAACGCGACCGCGAGCCCGATGAGGCTGAGCACCAGGGCCACCGCCGCGCGCGAGCCCTTCGTGGGCAGCCGGATACCCAGCGCCATGAAGGAGATCGAGCCCGAGTACATGTTCAGGGCGTTGGCCGAGATCGCCCCGATGACGACCGCGAGCAACGTCAGCTTGCCCAGCCAGGTCGGGACGAGGTTCGTGAACGAGGACGGCTCGAAGGCGCTCTGCCCGGCGGTGACGACGGCCGAGCCGGCGGTCTCGAGCAGCACGCAGGAGGCGAACACCCCGAGGCTCGACCACAGCCCCACCGACGCCGGCTTGGCGTCCGTCGGCAGGTAGCGCGTGTAGTCGGCGGCGTAGGGGTTCCAGCCGGCGGCGTACCCGAAGGTCGCGCCAACCATGATGAGGAAGCCGCCCGGGATCGTGTGGTGCGCGGCGCCCGGGTGCGCCTTCGTCAGCACCCACACGCTGACGACGACAAAGATCACCGTGAGCAGCGGAAAGGCGTAACGCTCGAACGCCTGCACGAGGTTGTGGCCGAAGAACGCGAGCAGCAGTTCGGCCGCCACGACGATGACCAGGCACAACCCCTTGGGGAACGCGTCGATGAGCGAGTGCAGGGCCAGCGCACCGCTGATGCTGTTGACCGCGAACCAGCCGACGCCGGCCACCACGGTGTTCAGCCCGGCCGGCAGGATGTTGCCGAAGAAGCCGAAACCGCTGCGACTGAGCACCATCTGGGGCACCCCGTGGCGCGGACCCCACGTCGACAGGATCCCCTGCGTGCCGGCGCCGACCGCCGTGCCCAGCACGATCGCCAGGAACGACTGCCAGAACGAGAGCCCGAAGAACAGCGGCCCGAGGATGCCGACGCCCACGGTCGCGAATTCCATGTTCGGCGACGTCCACGTCCACAGCATCTGCAGCGGTGAGCCGTGGCGTTCGTCCAGCGGGATGAACTCGACCCCGCCCGGTTCGACCGCGACGATCTTGCTGCCGTAGTTGCGTTCCGGGTCATCAACGATGGGCAAGGTGGCCGTCATGGCGCATACCTTTCACCCGCGTTGTGTCGTGCGGGTTACGAACCGCGCGAGACAGGGTTGCGATGGATGAGGACCGCACCCACGAGGGGCACGATGGAAGCATGGAATTCAGATACCTCGGCGGCTCCGGCCTGCAGATCTCAGAGATCACCTACGGCAACTGGCTCACCCACGGCTCGCAGGTCGAGAACGACGTCGCGACGCAGTGCGTACGGGCCGCTCTCGACGCCGGCATCACCACGTTCGACACCGCTGACGCGTATGCGAACGGCGCCGCCGAACAGGTGCTCGGCGCGGCGCTGAAGGGCGAGCGGCGCGAATCGCTCGAGGTGTTCACCAAGGTGTACGCGCCGGTCGGGCCCGACCCCAAGGGCAAGAACGACACCGGCCTGTCGCGCAAGCACATCCTGGAAGGCATCGACGGGTCGTTGCGGCGCCTGCAGATGGATCATGTCGACCTCTACCAGGCGCACCGCTACGACACGTTCACGCCGCTGGAGGAAACGATGCAGGCCTTCGCCGACGTCGTGCGCGCCGGCAAGGCGCTCTACATCGGCGTCAGCGAGTGGACGGCCGAGCAGATCCGCGCCGGGCACGCGTTGGCCCAGCAGTTCGGCGTCTCGCTGGTGTCGAACCAGCCGCAGTACTCGATGCTGTGGCGCGTCATCGAGGACGAGGTCGTGCCGACCTCGCGCGCCCTGGGGCTCGGGCAGATCGTCTGGTCGCCGATCGCCCAGGGCGTGCTCACGGGCAAGTACCAGCCGGGCGAGGATGCGCCCGAGGGTTCGCGCGCGACCGATACCAAGGGCGGCGCCGACATGATCTCGCGCTGGATGAGCGACGACGTCCTGACCCGGGTGCAGGAACTGCGTCCGATCGCCGACGACCTCGGGCTGTCGATGGCGGCGCTGGCCGTGGCCTGGGTGCTGCAGAACGACAACGTCTCGGCCGCGATCATCGGCGCGTCCCGTCCGGAGCAGGTGGGCGAGAACGCGAAGGCCGCGGGCGTCACGATCCCCGACGACGCGCTCAACCGGATCGACCAGGTACTCGGCGACGCGGTCACCCGCGATCCGGCCACGGTGGCGAAATCGACGCCGAAACGACGCGCCGTCTGACCGAGCGCCGGCAGCTGCGCAAGATCGTCACCAGCATCAGTCGGGCGTCTGCACCGACTCGCGCTTTGTCTTCTCCGGTTGCGCGGTGCGCTCATCGGAATCCTCGAGCACCGCGCGCGCCTGCGCCTGCGGGTCGTCGCTGCCGACCGCCTGCTCCTCAGGCAGCAGGGTCGCGCGTTCGTCGGTCCGGCTCTGGTCCGGCTGGGTGTCGTCGGTCGGCTCACTCATGCCCATCCCGTACCCACGGTTGCTCGCCTTCCCACACCGCTCGCCCGGCGTTGTCGGTGGGGCGGCGTTGACTGGAGCCGTGCCACCCGCATACTTCCCCCCTGCGAGCGACGAGTGCCCCACCTTCGTCGACGACAGCGAATGGCATCCGCTGGTCGACGGCGAGGAGTACTTCGGGCAACTCGACGCCTTGGTGCGCGACCTGGGTGCGGGCGACGCCGTGCTGATCGCCAGCCTGACTGTCGACCCGGGCATCGACCTGCACGGCCGGCGGCCGGGCGACGACGGGTACCTGCCATTGGGCGAACTGCTCGCCCGCGCGGCCGATCGCGGCGCGCTGGTGCGCGTCCTGGTCGCCGGGCGGGTACTCGCCTCGTCCCTGCCAACCTCGGCGCTCGGCGACTTCCGCGGGAACACCCATCGGGCCCGGCTGATGCGGTCCTGGCAACCGGAGGGCTCCCACTCGACACCGCTCGACGGAAACGTGATCGTCGACTTCGGGGGGTCGCTACCCGGTTCGAACCACCAGAAGGTCGTCGTGGTGTCCAAGGGCGGCGCGCTGACCGCGTTCGTCGGCGGCATCGACCTCGAGGACAACCGGTACGACGCCGCCCCCCACGATCGTCTGCGTCACAAGGGCGCACGGTGGGGCTGGCACGACCTGGTCGTACGGGTGCGCGGACCGGCGGCCGAACGCGTCTGGCGCATCCTCGCGGTGCGCTGGGCCGAGGCGACGACGTTGCCGCGCAAGCGCTACCGGCCCGACCCACTGCACCTGGTCCCGCTCAACCCCGGCACCCTCGCCGCCCCACCCCCCGAACCCGAGCCCCAAGCGCCCGTCGTGGCCCAAGGAACTTCGGTGCGGGTGCTGCGCTCACTAGCCCGGCGCAAGTTCGAGTCCCTGCTACCGGGCCGCAGCATCAAGTGGGACGTCCTCCCCGACTCGGGCTACCAGCAGATCTTCGAGACGTTGACGACGGCGATCGACGCCGCGCAGCGCTACGTCTACATCGAGGACCAGTACCTCGGCGAAGAACTCGGCGGCCGCAAACGCTACGAGCTGTACCCGCACCTGCGCGCGGCCGCCGCCCGTGGGGTGAAGCTGATCTTCGTCGGCTCGGGCACCCGTGATCCCGACGACCCGGGCTTTCACCCCCGCCCCATCAACCGGTCGCTCAACAGCGACCTGCGCACCAAGATCGTCGAGCCGCTCGACCGCGTCGACCGCGCCAACGTCGCCGTGTACCGGATCGAGCACGCCACTGTCCACGCCAAGCTCGTCATGATCGACGACGCCTTCGCCTGCATCGGTTCGGCCAACATGTTCAGCCGCTCGATGGGCGGGGTCGACAACGAGATCAGCGCGGCCGTGCAGACGAGCACCTCACTGGTGCGCGAGCTGCGCGTGCGCATCTGGGCCGAGCATCTGCGTACTCCGTTGACCGACGACGTACGAGCCGCGCTGGACGAGCTCGACCTCGCGCTCGGTATCTGGGACGAGCGGTGGCTGCCGCTGGGGGCCCCGGCCGTCACCTGGCGCAAGCGGGGCGAGCCCGCCGGGTTCGCACCGACCGAGACGGTCCTGCGTCGGGTGGACGAGTAGGCCGCGCCAGCTCGAGGTGAGTCGAGACCGCCGCTGACGTCTGGGGCCGAGCGTTCTGCCACGCTGCTGACATGGATCCGTTGTTCGCACCCGTGTTCGGGGCGACGGCCGTGTCGACGGCCACCGACAGTCGCGCGTGGCTGGGTGCGCTGTGCGAGGTCGAGACCGCGCTGGCCCGCGCCTGCGCCCGCGCCGGGCTGATCGAGACGGTGACCGCGCTCGAGATCGCCGCGGTTGCCGACGAGCTCGGCCGCGGCGATCCGGCCGAGCTGGGGCGCGACGCCGTCGCCGGCGGCAACCCGGTCATCGCGCTGGTTGCCCGGCTACGCCGCGCCGTGGCCGCCCGCGCCGGCGACGACGCGGCCGCGGCCGTCCACCTCGGCGCCACCAGTCAAGACATCATCGACACCGCGATGATGCTCGTCGCGCAGCGCGCGACCGGGGTCATCACCGCCGGCCTCGGGGCGTGCGCCGACGCCGCCGCCACCATGGCCGGCGAGCACCGCGACACCCCGATGGCCGGCCGAACGCTGCTGCAACAGGGCGTCGCGACGAGCTTCGGCGCCCTCGCCGCGGTATGGGGCGCCGGGCTCGACCGGGCCGGCGCCCGGCTGGCCGACGTGCGCGCGACGCTGCCCGTCCAGCTCGGCGGGGCCGCCGGCACGCTCGCGCCGCTGTACCCGCACGGGCCGGCGGTGCGGGCGGCGTTGGCCGACGAACTCGGCCTGGCCGACCCGCACGCGGTCTGGCACACCGAGCGCACCCGCATCGCCGAGCTGGCCGGCGCGCTGGGCGGAGCCTCGGTGGCGATCGGCAAGGTCGCCGGCGATCTGGTGCTGCTGGCCCAGACCGAGATCGGCGAGGTGCGCGAGGCCGCGCCGGGCGGTTCGTCGGCGATGGCCCACAAGCAGAACCCCGTCGCGGCGGTGACTGCGCGCGCCGGGGCCGCCCGCGCACCCGGCCTGGTCGCCACGCTGCTCACGGCCGGAGCACACGAGCTGCAGCGCGCGGCCGGCCCGTGGCACGCCGAGTGGCCGACGCTGACGGAGCTGCTGACGGCCGTCGGCGGCGCGACGTCACGGCTGGGCGACGCACTGCGCGGCCTGCAGATCGACCCGTCGGCCATGGCTGGCAATCTCGCGTTGCTAGCCGGGTACGTCGACGTCACCAACCTTGGCCACGCGAGTGACCTCGTGGACGACTACCTCTCCGGGAGGACACCGTGAGTCTCGCCTACCGCATCGACGGCTCCGGCGATGCGCCACCGCTGATGCTGCTCAATTCGCTCGGCACGACGACCGAGATGTGGGACCCATGCCTGGGCCCGCTGGCCGAGCGCTTCCGGGTTGTCCGCATCGACACCCGCGGGCATGGCGGGTCGGCGCCCCAGCCGCCGTCCGACGGCGTCACCATGGCTGACCTGGCCCGCGACGTCCTCGATGCCCTCGACGCGCTCGAACTGGGGCGGGTGCACATCGCGGGTGTGTCGGTCGGCGGCATGACCGCGATGTGGCTCGCCGTACATCACCCGGAGCGGGTGGGGCGGCTCGGGCTGATCTGCACCTCGGCCGCGCCGCCGAACCGCGACGCCTACTGGTCGCGGGCCCGCAACGTGCGCAGCGAAGGGATGTCGGCCGCGGTGGGCGCGGCCGACCGGTGGCTGACAGCCGGGCTGCGCGACCGCGAACCCGTGCTCTACGGCACGTTGCGGGCCATGCTGACGGGCATCGACGCCGAGAGCTACGCCGAATGCTGCGAGGCGATCGCGTCCTTCGACATCACGCCCGACCTCGCCCGCATCGCGGCACCGACCCTCGTCATCGCCGGACACGAGGACGAGGCGCTGCCGGTCGAGCACGGCCAGCTGGTCGCGTCGTCGGTGGCCGGTGCCCGCTACGTCGAGCTCAGCCCGGCCGCGCACATCCCCACCTACGAACAGGGCGGCCCGCTGGCCGCGTTGCTGCTCGACCACTTCGGGGGCAACCCGGCGCTGGCCGCCGGCTACACCATGCGGCGCGCGGTGCTCGGCGACGAGCACGTCGACCGCGCGGTCGAGGGCACCACCCCGTTCACCGCGCCGTTCCAGGACTTCATCACCCGCTACGCGTGGGGCGAGGTGTGGTCGCGGCCCGGGCTCGACAAGCGGGAACGCTCGCTGCTCACGCTCGCCTGTCTCGTCACGCTCGGGGCCGAGGACGAGCTCGCGATGCACGTGCGCGGCGCCGTCCGCAACGGGTTGAGCGCCGACGAGATCGCCGAAGCGCTACTGCACACCGCGCTCTACGCCGGGCTGCCGCGCGCCAACCGCGCCGTCGCCATCGCCCGCGACACTCTCGCCGAGTGACCTGGGCCCCGCGCTCGGTCCGCGCAACCCGCCCCGCCGCGTCCGGCCGCGATCAACCGGACCCTCCTCTCGACGCTTTGCTCTGCTCACCTATACCGAGCGCTCGATCACACCGAGCAGAGCAAAGCGATCACAAACAGGTACCCCGCCCGCTGAGCACCCGAGCGCCGCTGAGCACCCGAACGCCGCGCGCGGTAGTAACTTGCCTCGCTAGTTTGAGGGCACCGGCCGTCGCGGTCGCCACTTGGAGGTTCTCTCATGCGCGTACTTGTCACCGGCGCGTCCGGCTGGATCGGCTCGGCCGTCGTGCCCGAGCTCATCGGCGCGGGCCATCAGGTCGTCGGGCTGGCTCGCTCGGACGCCTCAGCTGCTGCCCTCGTCGCCGCCGAAGCGCAAGTGCAGCTCGGCACTCTCGACGACCTCGACGGCCTGCGCACTGCCGCGGCGGCAGCCGACGGCGTCATCCACCTGGCGTTCAAGCACGACCTTGCGTTCTCCGGGAACTTCCAGGGCGCGGCCGACGCTGATCGCGCGGCGATCGACGCGTTCGGTGACGTGCTGGCCGGCACCGACCGGCCGTTCGTGATCGCGTCCGGCCTGCTCGGGCTCGCTCCCGGCCGAGTGAGCACCGAACGGGACGGGCACGGTTCCGACTCGGACGCGCCACCCCTGACCGGTGGCCCGCAGACCCGGATGGCCAATGCCGAGACGACGCTCTCGTTCGCTGCGCGCGGCGTGCGCTCGTCCGTGGTGCGCCTTGCGCCGACAGTGCACGGCGACGGCGACACCGGGTTCGTGGCCACGCTGGTGGGTATCGCTCGCGACAAGGGGGTGTCCGGATACCTCGGCGACGGATCCAACCGCTGGCCCGCCGTCCACCGCCTCGATGCCGCCCGCCTGTTCCGTCTGGCTCTGGAGGAGGCGCCGGCGGGATCGACGCTGCACGCCGCTGCCGACGAAGGTGTGCCGATTCGCGAGATCGCCGACGTGATCGGGCGGCACCTCGACCTGCCGGTGGTGGCGATCTCAGCCGATGACGCCGCCGCGCACTTCACGTGGCTGGCGCACTTCGTGGCCGCCGACAGCCCGGCCTCAAGCAGACTCACCCGCGAGCAGATGGGCTGGGAGCCGAGCCATCCTGGTCTCATCGACGACCTCGACGAAGGGCACTACTTCCGCTGAAGCGGTTCCGGCCGGCCTAGGACGGCGCGCGGTCAGGCCTCGAGGGCGGCCTGGGAACGGTCCTTGATCTTGACCCCCGACTCCCCCAGCTCGAACGACGCAGTCAACAGACCGGCGACCGCGTTGGCCGCCTTGGCGTAGCTCAGGCCGCCAGGCTGGTGCACGTTCGACACGCAATTGCGTTCGGCGTCGCTGCGCCCGGCCCGCGGCGCGTAGGTCAGGTAGCAGCCCAGGCTGTCGTTGACCGACAGGCCCGGACGCTCGCCGATCAGCACCAGCACCGCGCGCGCGGCCAGCGCCGCGCCGATGTAGTCGCCGATGCCGACGCGGGCCTGCGTCGCGATCACCGGTGCGGCCATGGTGCCGTCCCACCGTTCGCGCAGGGCTGCGATCACGGGTGCCGCGTGGGCCGACACCGCCCGCGCGGACAGCCCGTCCGCGCAGACAACCACCAGGTCGGACGGGTCGCCGGAGGCCTCGAGCGGCGCACTGAGTTCGCGACCGAGATCGGGCCGGCGCAGGTACTGCGCCCGCGTCGCGGCCTGGCTGGCGACGACCACCGGGTCGCCCAGGTCGAGCGCCGCCAGCTGCGACACCAGATCGTCGACGTCGAGCTCGTCGTGCACCGCGTCGCGGGCGGCGGCGTGGGCGGCGCGGAAGCGCAGGTCGGCGCTGGTCGGCAACCCGTTGCCGGAGCGCCCGAGCCCGATGCGCGCCTGGGTGGTGCGGCGCAGTTCGTCCCAGAACGAGGTCATCGGCCGATGGCCAGCAGCGGCGAGGCCTCGACCGGCAGGACCGTCCCGGCGTCGTCGATCATGCCGAGGCCGCGCAGCCAGACCTCGAACTCTGGGGCCGGCCGCAGTCCCAGCGCGCGGCGCACGTAGAGCGCGTCGTGGAAGGACGTGCTCTGGTAGCCGAGCATCACGTCGTCGGCCCCGGGCACCGCGATGACGTAGGTGCAGCCGGCGACGCCCAGCAGGGTGAGCAGCGTGTCCATGTCGTCCTGGTCGGCCTCGGCGTGATTGGTGTAGCAGACGTCGACGCCCATCGGCAGGCCGAGCAGCTTGCCGCAGAAGTGGTCCTCGAGCCCGGCCCGCACGATCTGCTTGCCGTCGTAGAGGTACTCCGGGCCGATGAAACCCACGACGGTGTTGACGATGAGCGGTTCCAGATGCCGCGCCAACCCGTAGGCCCGGGCCTCCAGCGTCTGCTGGTCGACCGGCCGACCGTCGACGCCCAGATGCGCATTGGCCGACAGCGACGAGCCTTGACCGGTCTCGAAGTACATGACGTTGTTGCCCACCGTGCCGCGCTCGAGCCCGAGGGCGGCCGCGCGCGCCTCGTCCAGCACGGCCAGGTCGACGCCGAACGCCGTGTTCGTCCCCTGCGTGCCGCCGATCGACTGGAACACCAGATCGACCGGCGCCCCCTGCTCGATCAGCTCCAGCGTCGTCGTCACGTGGGCGAGCACGCAGGTCTGGGTCGGGATCTCGTAGCGCGCGCGGATGTCGTCGAGCAGGTGCAGCAGGTCGCGGGTCGCGGTGGGCGAGTCCGAGGCCGGGTTGACGCCGAGCACGGCATCACCGCAGCCGAGCAACAGGCCGTCGAGCGTTGCCGCGGCCACGCCCCGCGGATCGTCGGTGGGGTGGTTCGGCTGCAGCCGGGTGGCCAACCGGCCGGGCAGGCCGAGGGTGTCGCGGAAGGCCGTCGTCACACGCACGCACTGCGCGACCGCGATGAGGTCCTGGTTGCGCATCAACTTGCTGACCGCGGCCACCATCTCGGGCATCAGCCCCGGCGCCAGCGCCGCCAAGCCGGCGGCGGCGTTCGGCCCGGCCGCGGTCTCGAGCAGCCAGTCGCGCAAGCCGCCCACGGTCAGGTGTGACACGGCGGCGAAGGCCCGGTGGTCGAAGGTGTCGATGATCAGCCGGCTGACCTCGTCATCGTCATAGGGCACGACGAGGTCGTCGAGGAACGCGGTGAGCGGCACCTCGGCCAGCGCCCACTGCGCGGCCGCCCGCTCGGCCGCCGACTCGGCTGCGCAACCGGCCAACTCGTCACCGGAGCGCTGCGGGCTGGCCTTGGCCAAGAGCTCGACCAGTCCGCGGAACCGGTAGCCGTGCCCGTCGAGCTGCTGCGTGTAGACCGTCACGTGGTCATCGTGGCCGCCGACGCGTCAGTAGTCACGGGCGGCGTCTCCAGCGTCGACTTCGGGCCGGTGAACCAGTTCTTCACCGACACGTGCCACGCGATCCACAGGATGAGCAGCAACCCAATGACGACGAGCGGCGTGTAGTTGACGAACTTCCAGGCGAAGCCGTCATACCACGGCGCCCCACCGGTCGAGGTCGGGAACATCGCCACGAGCGAGGTCAGCAGGATCTCGAGCACGGCCAGCGGGGCCATCCAGCGGTACTTGCCCCCCAACGTCCACTTGCCGACCTTGAACGCGCTGCCGGCCTTCCACCGCAGGTAGATCGGGATCGCGAAGGCGAGGTACAGCCCGACGACGCCGATCGAGACGACGGCGAAGAACGCCACCGGCACCGGTGCGCCGTTGATGTCAACCTTGATCAACGCCGGCAGCGTCAGCACCACCGCGATCACCGCCGACGCGAGCACACCCTGCACCGGCACCCGCTTGGCGTTGAGCCGCGACAGGTACTTCGCCCCGGGCACGGCGCCGTCGCGGCTGAACGCGAACATCATCCGCGACGTCGAGGTCATGCAGGCGACGGTGCAGAAGAACTGGCCCGCCGTCGAGATGATCAGGACGAGACCGCCCCAGTTGCTGCTCAGCGCCTGCTGGAAGATCGAGATCGAACTGCCGCCGGCCTTGGTGACCCCGCTTTCGTCCTGCACCGCGAACAGGAAGCTCAGCAGCAGCACCCAACCGCCGATCGCGGAGTAGAGGATCGAGCGCCAGATGCCCTTGGCCGACGCGTTCGCAGCCGATTTCGTCTCCTCCGAGAGGTGGGCCGACGCGTCGTAGCCGGTGATCGTGTACTGCGTGAGGATGGCCGACAGCGGCAGCACGATCAGGATGAAGCCGGCGCCGCTGGTGTGCCCGCCGAAGAAGCCGGTGTTGTTCACGGTGTGGGTGAATACCGACGACACGCTGGCGTGATGCTTCGGGACCACGACCAGGATCAGCACGACCGCCAGCGCGCCGGCCACATGCCACCAGACCGAGATGTTGTTCAGGATCGCCAGCAGGTGGGACGAGAAGATGTTCACCGCCGCGGCCAGGGCCAGGATGATCACGAACTCGAGGAAGACCCGGTTGAGGCTGTAGTCGGCCGCCCACGAGTCGCTGTAGGTGCCGACCACCGTGTCGAAGAACGAGGCGCAGCCATAGGCGACGGACGCATCGATCGCCAGCAACCCCACCAGGTTGAGCCAGCCGGTGTAGTAGCCGGCCTTCGCGCCACCGAGCTTGGACGCCCACCAGTAGATGCCGCCCGAGGTGGGCATGGCCGAAACCAGCTCGGACATGCACAGCCCGATGACCAGGATCAGCGCGGCGACGACCGGCCAGCCCCACGCGATCGCGGCCGGGCCGCCACCGTTCCAGCCCAGCCCGAAGCTGGTGAAGCAGCCGGCCAGGATCGAGATGATCGAGAACGAGATCGCGAAGTTGGAGAAGCCCGACCACGACCGGTTCAATTCCTGCTTGTAGCCGAGTGCGGCCAGCTCGTCCTCGTCGGTGTCGACGGGCGGTTGTTCGGCGATGGTCGACACGATGCGGCTCCCTGACTCGGTGACCGCACAACTATGGGAGGGCTCTTTACGGACCCGGTGTCCGGCGCGTTGCCGCCGTGTTTCCGCGATACTGGCCGGGTGCCTGACGACGACACCCCCCTCGGCCCGGTCGACGCGGCGCTCGTCCCCCGCTACGCCGGGCTGACGACCTTCGCCCGCCTGCCCCGCCGCGAGGACGTCGCCCGCATGGACGTCGCCGTGGTCGGCGTGCCGTTCGACTCCGGCGTCAGCTACCGCCCGGGCGCGCGGTTCGGCCCGTCGCACATCCGGCAGAGCTCGCGGCTGCTGCGCCCGTACAACCCGGCGCAGGATCACGCCCCGTTCGCGACCCAGCAGGTCGTCGATGCCGGCGACATCGCGGTCAACCCCTTCGACATCCAGCAGGCCATCGCCGAGATCGAGGCGGCCGCGCGCGAACTCAGCGCCGGGGCCAAGCTGCTCACGCTCGGCGGCGACCACACGATCGTGCTGCCGTTGCTGCGGGCGATGCACGCGCGGCACGGCCCGATCGCGGTGCTGCACTTCGACGCCCACCTCGACACCTGGGACACCTACTTCGGCGAGCCCTACACGCACGGCACCCCGTTCCGCCGCGCGTCCGAAGAGGGCCTGCTCGACCGTGAGCACTGCATGCACGTGGGCATCCGCGGGCCGCTGTACTCCGAGCGCGACCTGCCCGAGTCGGCCGACCTCGGCTTCGCCGTCGTGCACAGCACCGAGCTGGACGAGCTGGGCGTCCCCGCCGTCGTCGAGCGTGTCCGGGCCCGACTGGGTGATCGGCCCGTGTACGTCTCGGTCGACATCGACGTGCTTGACCCGGCGCACGCACCCGGCACCGGCACACCCGAGGCCGGCGGCCTCACCTCGCGCGAGCTGCTGGCCATCGTGCGCGGGCTGGCCGGGCTCGACGTGGTGTCGGCCGACGTTGTCGAGGTGGCGCCGGCCTACGACCACGCCGAGATCACCGGCATCGCCGCCGCCCACGTCGCTTACGAATTGTTGTCGCTGTTCGCTGCGAAGTGACACTATCCCGCGGGTAGGACAGGACGCATGGCGACGCCCACGCAGGACAAGTCCGCGCCGGAGAAGAAGATCAGCGGCCTGGAGACGCGCTCGATCGACTACGTCCCCCTGGACGAGCGGCACGGCAAGCTCTGGCACCTGGGCCCGCTGTGGTTCATGTCCAACGCGCAGATCGCGACGCTGGCTGTCGGGCTGATCAGCATCACCGAGGGCGGCACACTGCTGTGGTCGATCATCGCGATCGTGGCGGGCATTCTGCTCGGCACGCTGTTCATGGCCTTCCACTCGGCGCAGGGGCCGCAGCTCGGGCTGCCGCAGATGATCCAGTCGCGGCCGCAGTTCGGCTACCTCGGCGCGCTGCTGGTCTGGCTCTTCGCCTACATCCAGTACGCCGGCTTCAACGTGTTCAACAGCGTGCTCGGCGCCGAGGCCATGCACACGACCGCGCACGGCAGCACCAAGCTCTGGATCGTCGTCGTCACCGTCGTCGCGTTCGTCATCGCGATGGTCGGCTACGACATCATCCACAAGGCCGAGCAGGCGCTGACCTACCTCATGCTCGGCATCTTCGGTCTGTTCACCGTCGCCCTGTTCTTCCTGCACTACCCGGCCGGCACGTTCGAGCTCGGCACCTTCAAGACCACGCCGTTCCTGGCCCAGTTCGGCGTCGTGGCCGGCTACCAGATCAGCTGGGCCATCTACGTTTCGGACTACTCGCGCTACCTGCCGCCGGGCGTCACCGTGCGCAAGACCTTCTACTGGACGTACTGGGGTTCGGCCCTGGGCGGCGCCTGGCTGATGATCGTCGGGTCCGTCCTGGTCGCGTGGGTCGGGCTGAACAAGTTCGACGGCTCGGGCATCGCCGAGATCAACGCCGCCGGCGACCATGTGTTCAACGGCTTCGGGGCGATCGTGCTCATCCTGTCGGCGCTCGGGCTCGTATCGGTGATGGCCCTCAACATGTACGGCGGCTCGCTCACCCTGATCAGCGCGATCGACTCGTTCAAGCGGGTCCGCCCGACGGTCGGCGTACGCATCTTCACCGTCGGCCTCACCGCGGTGCTGTCGCTCGTCGGCGCGCTCGCGGCCAGCGCGAACTTCCTCTCGAACTTCAACAACTTCTTGCTGATGGTGCTCTACCTGTTCATTCCGTGGACGGCGGTGAACCTGGTCGACTACTACGTCGTGCGCCGCGGTCATTACGCCATCGCCGAGATCTTCAACCCCAACGGCATGTACGGGCGGTGGGGGTGGCGCGGAATCATCTCCTACCTCGTCGGCTTCGCGGCCATGATCCCGTTCTTCTCGGTCGGCGCCCCGCCCAACGACCTGTTCATCGGCCCGGTGGCGAACGCCCTCGACGGTGCCGACATCTCGCTGTTCATCGGCCTGCCGGTGGCCGGGATCCTGTACTGGTTGCTGTGCCGCAGCATCGACGTTGCGGCCGAGACCAAGGTGGCCGAGGCCGAGGCGAAGGAACTGGAGAAAGCCGCGCACGAGCACCAGCAGCCGTGACCGACGCCTGGGCCGCGGCCGCGGCGATCCGTTCGGGTTCGGCCTCGGCTCTCGACGGCGTCGAGGCGGCGCTGGCGCGTATCGCGGCCGTCGATGGTGAACTCAACGCGTTCACCGTGGTCACGGGCGCGGCCGCGCGGGCGCGGGCCGCGGCCGTCGACGCGGGCTCAGTGCACGGGCCGCTGGCCGGCGTCCCGATCGCGATCAAGGACCATGTCTGGCTGGCCGGTGTGCCCGCCACCAACGGCTCCCGCGCGCTGCGTGACTACGTGCCCGATCGCAGCTGCGCCTGCGTTTCGCGGCTCGTCGAGGCGGGCGCGATCGTCGTCGGCAAGACCAACAATCCGGAGTTCTGCTACCGCGGCGTCACCGACAACGAGCTGTTCGGGCCGACCCGCAACCCGCGTGACCGCACCCGCACGACCGGCGGCTCGAGCGGCGGATCAGCGGCTGCGGTCGCCGCCGGGCTGGTGCCCCTGGCGGTCGGCACCGACGGTGGCGGCTCGATCCGCATCCCGTCGGCGTTCTGCGGCACATACGGGCTGAAGCCGACCTTCGGGCTCGTCCCCAAGCTGCCGGGCTTCCGCGGCTGGCCGACGCTGTCGGTGACTGGCCCGATCGCCGGGTCGGTGCGCGATCTCGCGCTGGCGTTGTCGGTGATGGCGGGTCCGTCCGCAGACGACCAGCTCTCGTGGGTCGGCGCGCCCGGTGACTACCTGGCGGCGGTGACCGCGCCGTCGTGGGCCGGAGTGCGGGTGATGGTCTCGGCCGACCTCGGTTTCGCCGAGCTCGACCCGGACGTGCGGTCGTCGTTCGCAGCGGCCGTCCAACTCGTGACGGCGGCCGGTGCACAGATCGTCGAGATTGCGCCGCCCACGGAAGACCCGACGCAGTTGTGGGACGCGATCGCGCTGCCGGAGGGCTACGCATCGGACGGTCCACTGGTCGAGGCGCAGCCCGAGCTCGTTGGTGCGGACGCGGCCGCGATCGCCCTGGCCGGGCGTGACGTCTCGGCGCGGGCCTACCTCGACGCGCAGGAGGCCCGGTACGCGTACGCCGCCGGGTGGGACGCGTTCTTCACCCAGGCCGATGTCGTGCTGACGCCGACGATGCCGGTGACCGCGTTCGATGTCGGCCGCCTGGCCCCGGCCACGATCGACGGCCGGGCCGTGCCCGAGTCGTTCGATGCGTGGTGCGCGCTCGCGTTGCCGGCGAACCTGGCCGGGCTGCCCGCGGCCAGCGTGCCGATCGGCGCGGGCCGCGACGGGCTGCCGGTGGGGCTGCAGGTGCTGGGCCGCCGCGGTGACGACACTGCGGTGCTGCAGGTCGCGGCCCTGGTCGATGCCGCCGTCCGCGCTGCCGTCCGCGCCCCGTCTCCTTCGCGATGATCGCGGTGCCTGCACGCGAATCTGCGTGCAGGCACCGAGATCATCAAGCAGTGGGACGCGCCGGCCCGCCACGAACCTTCAGCTGGGCAGGAAGGTCGCGATCTCGTGCAGCGCGTCGACGCAGCCGGCGACGCCCGCCTCGAAATGCGCCTTGCCCGCCTCGGCGCTCGCCCCGGTCGGGTCGCCGATGGTGCCGTCGGTGCCGAAGTCGTCGGACAGCCAGCCGAAGCTGACGGGCTTGCCGAAGCCGACCTTCGCGTAGCGCGCAACGTTCTCCGGAACCGAACGCACCGCGCTTTCCATGTGCACGAGGTCCGGACGCAGGTGCAACATCACCGACGTCTCGGTGTGCCCGCCGTGGATGCCGAGCCCGAGCTCGTCAGGAACGTTGCCGCGATCGGGGCCGCCCTGGTCGATGGGCACGCTGGGGTGCATCAGGAATGTCCGCAGCCCGAATTCGCGGCGCAGCTCGCGGCAGGCCACCTGCAGCAGCGCGCTGTTGCCGCCGTGCCCGTTGAGGAACACCAGCCGTCGGGCGGGTGACGCGGCCACCGAGCGGCCGATGTCGACGAGCACCCGCATCAGCGTGTCCCACGACAGCCAGATCGTGCCCGAACTCCAGGAGTGCTCGTCGGACTTGGTGAAGGCGAGTGTGGGCAGCCGCCAGATGTCGAGGCCGGCGCCGGCGGCCTCGGCGGTGACGGCTGCGCTCGTCGCGTCGGCCACCGTGTAGTCGGTCGAGACGGGCAGGTGCGCGCCGTGCTGCTCGACCGCGCCGAGGCCGAGCAGCACGATCGAGTCGGGGCCGAGCGTGGCCACCGAGCCGGGGCCGGTGAGATCGACGAACTCGGGCATGACGCTCCTCGGGTCTCAGGCGGCGGCGAGCTTGCCCGGGTTGAGCAGGCCCTTCGGGTCGTAGCGGTCGAGCACGGCGCGGATGCCGTCGATGCGCCGATCGAGAATCCACGTGTGCGGGCTGTGGATGCCGACGCCGAGCTCGCCCAGCTCGCGCATCCCGCGGTAGACGTCGTCCTCGCTGACGTAGGGCGCCATCAGCATGCCGACGAGCGCGTCGCGCATCTTCTCGAGGTGGATGACGCTGCCGGCATAGACCGCGCGCACGTCGTCCGGACGGTCGCCGAGCACGTCGCCGCCGACCTCGAGGTGGAACCAGTGGTCGGGCGTGCGCTTCTGCATGTGGAACGTCGTGTGGTTGAACGACAGGGACGTCACGCGATCGGAGCCCTTGCCGCCGGGGCGCACGTCGAGCACCTCACCACCGTGCTCGACCAACAGCGCGCGGGCCGCGTCGACCGTCCCGATCTCGACGATGGCCCGCAGAGACAGGCGCTGCGGGTCGAGGGCGCGCCGATCGCTGGGCAGGTCGGCCACGATGCTGGCCTCGTCGCCGGAGATCAGCCGCGGCGCCTCGGCCAGGCCGACGGCGAGCGCCCGCATGGCCGCCACCAGCGCGGCGTAGTCGGTGAAGGCGGCGAACAGGCCGGCCCACTCATGGATCGGCTCCGTCATCACCGTGGCGCGCGAGATGATCCCGGTGGTGCCGTAGGCGTGCACGAACGGCAGCGTCTCGGCGCCCTCGATGTGGCGCAGGCCGGGTTCGCCGTCGCACGCGGCGACGTCCAGGGCGCGCACGAACCCGTCGGCGTTGGTGCCGTGCCGCAGCGAGCCGGTGCCGCCGCTGCCGCCGGCGAGGAAGCCACCGAGCGTCGAACCCTTGGTCGACGGGAACATCCACAGCTCGCGGCCGTGCTCGGCCAGCACGTCCTCGAGATCACGCATGCGCACGCCCGCCTCAGCGGTCACTGTCTCGTCGTCGACGGACAAGATGCGGCGGCAATCGCTCACGTCGATGACCACGCCGCCGTGCAGCGGGATGGCCTGGCCGTAGTTGCCCAGGCCGGTGCCGCGGGCGGTCACCGGCACGTCCAACTCGTAGGCGTGCGAGACGACGACGGCGATCTCGTCGGCATTGCGCGGCGTCACGACGACATCGGCCAGCCCGGCCGGCAGCTTGGCGGTGAGGATCGGCGACATGTGGGCCCAGTCGACCGACAGCCGCTCGCGGCGCTGCTCGTCGAGCGTCACCGACTCCTTCCCGAGCTCCGAGCGCACCCGCGCCACGAACTCGGCGATCCGCAACTCGCGTTCGGTGCTGGTGTCGGCCGCCGTCACCCGAGCGAACCTAATCGGGCCATGTTTCGCGCCGGTGACGAGACGTGCCGGAAACACCCGGGTGCTGTGCTGCACTGGTGAACGACCTGCCGGCCACCGCGGACGTGGTCGTGGTCGGTGGCGGGCACAACGGGTTGGCCTGCGCCGCCTACCTGGCCCGGGCCGGCCGCCTGGTGGTGCTGCTCGAAGCGCGCGCGTCGCTCGGTGGCTGCGCCTCGACCGTCGACGCCATCGGGGCGCGGGTCAACATCTGCAACTGCGACCACACGATGGTGCTGGCCAGCGGCATCGTCGACGACCTCGACCTGGCTGCCCACGGGCTGCGCTACCTCGACGTCGATCCGGTGTCGGTCGCTGTCGGGTGGGACGAAGCGACGCCGCCGTTCGTGCAATGGCGCAGCATCGAGCGCACGATCGACGGGCTGCGCCGCACCGACCCGACCGCCGCAGACGCGTACCGGCGTTACCTGGCCGCGGCGTTGCCCGTCGCCCGGCTGATGCTGGAGGTGCAGCGCGGCCGGCCGACCATGACGGCGATCGCCGCCGCGGCCGGTCGACGCAGGCTGCGCGGCAGCACCACCTTGCTGCGCTGGGCCCGCTCGACCGTGCTCGACGTGATGAGCGGCTTCGGCCTGCCGTCGTGGCTGATCGCCGCCGTCGCGACCAGCGGGCCGGCCGTGTGGGGACTGCCACCCGACGCCGCCGGCACCGGTCTGGCCGCGCTGGGACCGGCGGTGCGGCATCTGGTCGGGGTGGGTCGCCCGGTGGGCGGTAGCGGTTCGTTGCCGGCGGCGCTCGCGGCCTGCGCCATTGCGCACGGCGCCCGACTGGTCACCGGCGTGCCGGTCGACGGCCTGCTCGTCGAGCACGGGGCCGTGCGCGGAGTGCGTACGAGAGCCGGCGAGGTCCGCGCGCGTTCTGTCGTCGCGGCGATCGACCCGAATGTCGTGGTGCGTGACTGGCTCGGCGCGGTCGAGGCCGGTACGGCCCTGCGCGCCGCCTATGCCCGTGCCGAACCCGGTGACGGGTACGAGTCGAAGCTCGACGCCGTGGTGGGTGCGGTGCCGGTGCCGCAGGCGCTGCTCGCCCTGCCCGAGGACGTCCTGCCCGCCGCCTCGCGCGGCGTCGCCACGACGCTGTTCTGCCCGACGCCGGCGCAGCAGATCGCCGCGGTGGCCGCGCGGCGGGCAGGGCGGGTGTCGGATCCGCCGATGTTCCTGGTCAACGTCGCGTCGGTGCTCGACGAGACGATGCGGCCCGCCCCCGACGCGCACCTGCTCAGCCTCGAGGTGCTGTGGACGCCGTACGCCCTGGCCGGGGGCTGGGCCGGGTCGAGCGAACCGTACGGCTGGCTCGAGCGGCTGGCCACGCAGTGCGCGCCCGGCCTGCTGGACTCGGTGCGCGAGTGGCGGGTGGTCACCCCGGTTGACTACGAGCGCGACTTCGGGTTGGCCCGCGGGTACGCGCCGTCGTACCCGGGCAGCGTGCTGGCCACCCTGCTCGGCCGCCGCCGTGAGCTGTCGCGCTACCGCACGCCGGTCGACGGGCTTTACCTCACCGGGGCCGGCACGTTCCCGGGCGCCGGCGTGTGGGGAGCGAGCGGACGCAATGCCGCGGCCACCGTCCTGGCCGCGTGACGCCGCAGCCGTCGGCCATCCGGCCCCGCGGGCGACAACCCGCGGGACCGGCAGCCTGCGTCAGCCCGGCAACTTGATCGCCTTGTCGAGGAACTGGTTGTCGACCAGGTCGGACGGCTTGAGCCCGGCCTTGAGCTTCTTGCCCGACTTCGAGTAGATCGGGGTCAGGATGTCGATCAGGTGTTGCACCCGGGCGGTGTCGAAGTCGCCGAGTGTGCCGCTCTTCGGGTCGTTGCCGAGGATGCCGAGCTTGGTCATCGTCGACACCGCGTAGCTCGCCACCCCGGGTGTGTAGACCCAGCCGTTGTTGTACGCCTTCACCAGCTGGAGGATCAGCTTGTTCGTCGCCGTCGGGTCCTTGGCGAAGTCGACGATCGCCTGTTGCATGATCGGCACCAGCTTCGTCAGGCACTTCTTCAAGCCGGGCAGCGCCGCGGCCCGCACCCCGATCTGCTGCTGGTAGAAGTCGAAGCCGGCATCGGCGATGAGCTGGTACTTCATCGGCTTCATCCAGGCCTTGACCTCGTGCTGGTAGGTGTAGGGCTCGGACGTGGCGAAGCCCTGCACCGCGAACTGGCCGCGCGAGCCGACGAACTCCGTCGGCGTGCCGTCATACCCACCGTCGATCTGGCTCTTCTTCAGGATCCCCTTGCCCACCAGGTAATCCATGTACGCGGCGCCCTGGAAGTACAGCACCTTCGTATTGGTCTTGCCGATGTCGGCGATCGTCTTCCAGGTCGGGTGAACCTGTGGCGACCACTGGATGATCTGCGGGCTCTTCTGCAGCCCGGCCAGCACCGCGACCGTTGGCAGCGTGGCCGACAGCGACACCTGCTCGTCGGTACCGAGGTAGCCGAGCGTGATCGACTTGTCCTTGTACAGCTGCGAGGTGACGGTCTGGAACCCGACCGCCGGACCGCCGGAACGGATCTGTACCTTCACCCCGGTCGCGTGCCCGGACGCGTACAGATCACCGGTCACCGATTTCTGCGCGGCGTTGATCGTCGGGTTGGGCCCGACCAGCTGGTACTGCCCACCGTGTTCGCTCTCGGGGTTCCAGTCGGTCTGGATGCTCACCGTCGCCGGGCAACCGGCCGCCTTGAGGTCGTACTTGGAGGCCGCGGCGCTCTTCGCCGGTCCAGCGGACTTGGCGGCACTGTTGCACGAGGCCAACAGAACGGCCACGCCGATACACGCCATGGCGCGCGACGCATGTCGCACGGCTCGGGTTCGGGTCACATGTGCTCCTCTGGAAGGTGGCCGGGACGGCCGTGATGGGTGTGCAGTGATCAGCCGCGGTTGGCGTTGTACCAACGGCCGACGACGCGGTTGTTGAGCCAGCCGAAGATGACGAAGACGGCGACCCCGAGCAGGCTCGAGAGCAGCACCGCGGCGAACAGCGGTGGGAAGTCGACGCGCGAGGTGTAGACCGAGAGCAGCGTTCCGAGACCGGCCACGCCCTGCTTGAAGTACAGCTCGCCGACGATCGCGCCGATCACTGAAAGCCCTGCGGCCACGCGGAATCCGGCGAACATCGCCGGCAGCGCGGCCGGCAGCTGCAGCTTGAGCAGTCGGGTCAACCGCCCGGCCTTGTGCAGCGTGAACAACTCGTGCGACCCGCGGTCGGCCGACTTCAACCCGAACACCGTGTTGGAGACGATCGGGAAGAACGAGATCAGCACGCAGACGACGATGCGGCTCGACAGTCCGTAGCCGAACCAGAAGCTGATCAGCGGGATGAGGGCCAGCACCGGCACCGTCTGCAGGATGATCGCCCAGGGGAACAGCGACGCCTCGAGCCACTTCGTCTGCGTCATGATCATCGCCGAGAGCACGCCCAGCACCATCGAGATGCCCAGCCCGATGAAGGTCACCTCGGCCGTGTTGCCCAGCCCGCTGAGCAGTTCGCTGCGGGTGGCCGAGTCGACGAAGCCGCGGTCGATCACCTCGTGCGGGGCCGGGAGCTCGAAGCGCAGGTCGGGCTCGAGCACGACGTAGGTGACGAAGTACCAGGCCCCGATGATGATCGCGAACACGATCGTCGGGCCGATCATCGATTTGAGCACGGCCCTGACGCTGCGCCTTTTCGCCCGCGGCTGCCGGGTGAGCAGGGCGGTATCTGCCGGTCCGGGCACGACCGGAGCGTCCTTCTTGACGACGGTGGTCACGACACGCTCCGTAGGTGGTGGCTGACCTCGCCGGAGAGTTCGGCGAACTCGGCGGTGTAGCGCAGGTCGGGTTCGCGTGGGTAGGCGAATGGCACGTCGACCTCGGCGACGATGCGACCCGGCCGTCCCGACATCACAACGACCCGGGTCGACAGGAACACCGCCTCGGCGACCGAGTGCGTGATGAACAGGCCGGCGAAGCTGCGGGCCGTGAACAGCTTGAGCAACTCGTCGTTCAGGCGTTCGCGGGTGATCTCGTCGAGTGCGCCGAACGGTTCGTCGAAGAGGAAGATGTCGGGTTCGAGGGTGAGCGAGCGGGCCAGCGAGGTCCGCATCTTCATGCCGCCGGACAGTTCGTGCGGGAGGTGCTCCTCGAAGCCGGTCAACCCGACGAGCTCGATCGCCTCGTTGGCCCGCTTGCGCCGCTCGGCCTTCGGCACGTCCTCGAGCTCGCAGAACAGCTCGATGTTGGCCCGCACCGTCCGCCACGGCAGCAGCGTCGCGTCCTGGAAGACGTAGCCGACGTTACGACCGTTGATCTGCACCTCGCCGCCGGTCGCCTTGTCGAGACCGCTGGCGATACGCAGCAACGTGCTCTTGCCGCAGCCGGACGGGCCGACGACCGACACGAATTCGCCCGGCCGCACCAGCAGGTCGGCGTCGGTGAGCGCCACCGTGCCGTCGCGGAACCGCTTGCTGACTCCGGTGAAGCTCATCGCCGGTTCGGCGAGCGCTGTACTCATACTGGTACCTCCACCTCGAGTGGGCTGGACAGCTGGGTCTCGACGCGGGTACGCGCGACCAGCCGGCCGGCGCGAAAGACCATCCGTTGCGGGCTGGCGGCGCCGAGCACCTCGTTGGCGTCCACGGCCTGCACGGCGACGAGGTCGGCCGGACTGCCGGCGGCGATGCCCACGGGGGGTCGTCGCAGCGCCGCCCGCCCGGCCGCGGTCACTGCATGCAGCGCTTCGTCGACGAGCAGGTGGCCGTCGGTGACGAGTAGGGCGCCGACCTCGAGCGCGTCGCCCCGACCGACCGGGTGGAAGGCGTCGCGCAGGTTGTCGCCGCCGGCCGCGACGATCGCGCCGGCGTCGAGCAGCGCGCGCACGGCCGTCAGCCCCCGCGGGGTCGACTGCGGGTGCGCGCGGCCCTGCAGGTAGAGGTTCGTCTGGGGCAGGGCGACGATCGCGACGCCGGCGGCGGCGATCTTCTCGGCCACCCGGCGCTGGGTCGACATCGGCTGCACGCCGAGGCTCACGCAGTGGCTGGCGGTGACCCCGGGCGCGAAGCCGGTGGCGGTGACGAGGTCGGCCAGCCGCTCGAGCGTCAGCATCTCGGGGTTGAGCGTCTCGTCGGTGTGCAGGTCGAGGGGCACACCGAGCTCGCCGGCGATGTCGAGGCAGGCTCCGACGCCAGCGATCGGATCGGGATCGAGGTGCGGGCAACCGCCCGCGACATCGGCCCCCTCGGCCATGGCCCGGCGCAGGTCGAGGCCGGCCGCGCCGGTAAGCGGATGCCCGACGAGCGCGACCAGTTCGAGGTCGACGAGTGGACGCCAGCGTTCGCGCACCTCGACCAGGGCCTCCAGCGCCCGCAGCCCGAAGGCGTGGCCGATGTTGACGTGGCTGCGCACCGTCGTCGTGCCGAACGCCAGGTGCAGGCGCAACGCTGCCTCGGCCCGCGCGACGAAGTCGGCGTGCGTGAACGTCTCGGCGATCTCGCCCATCGCGATGATCGCGCCGAGCAGATCGCCGGTCGGATTCACCGAGCGCGACACCGTCAGCGCCTTGTCCAGGTGCGCGTGCGGCTCGACGAACGACGGCATCAGCACGTACCCGTCGAGGTCGATCACCTCGGTGCCGGCCGCGGCGGAACCGACCCCCGCGATCCGGCCGTCGGCCAGCGTCACGTCGGCGACCGTGCCGTCGAGCAGCCGCGCGTTGCGCAGCACCGTCGTCATGTCAGCACCGGATGCGGTTGCTGTGCGCGGACCGCGACTGCGATCTCGGCCAGTGCGCCGGCCGTGGCCAGTTCGTCGCCGGGTTGGGTCCCACCGGACAGGTTGACGCCGTCGACGCCCGGCATGGCCAGCATCTGCAGGCTGAGCTCCACGGCGGCCGCGACACCGGCCGCCCTTGGATCGGCGGCGGCGACGATGCCCTCGACGTAGCCGGTCGGCACCCGCCCGGCCGCGAACGACAGCAGGACCAACGCAGTGGCTTGGTTCAACACGAAGGGGACGCAGGCCAGCACGGTGCCGGCGAATCCGGCCGCACGCAGTTCGGCAGTCGCGTCCGCCACGTGCGTCGGGCCACCGCAGTGATCGACGAACACGGTGTCGGCGCCGGCGGCGATCTTGGCGAGCAACCGCGGCAGGCGGATGGCGGCCGGCGGCACGTCCGGCGCGTGAGCCACCGAGCATGGCCGTCCGCGATCGGCCGCGAACTCGATCAGCTCGACCGAGTCCAGGTCGAAGACCGGCGCGGCGTCGGGTCGCAGGCCCAGCGCCGGGTGGTCACCGGTGACGCAGTGTAGGCCCGCGGCGCCGGCATCCAGGCACGCCGCGATCTCGCCTTCGAGCGCGACGCGGTTGCGGTCGCGGCAGTTCAGCCCGACCCAGGCGGGCACTCCGGCGTCGGCGAGCAGGCGCGCACGGTAGGACGGCGGGAACTGCACCCGGGCGCCGCCGTGATCGCCGGTCAGGACCGCATCGACGGTGCCGGTGAGGACACCGGCCACCTCGCGCAGGGACGTCGACGACAGCGGTGCGGCCGGGAGATCCACGACCACCAGCGGGCGGTTGGGCGGCGGGCGGCCGGTAACGGTCGTGGCGTCATACGGCCACAGGTCGGCCGGCAGCTCGATGAAGGTGCAGCGTCCGATACCCGGAACCTCGCAGTCGCCGGCCGGCGTCACGCCGGCGCAGGGGCCGTTGGCCATCGATTTCGGGCAGCGCGCGGCGGCGTCGACCCAGTCGTCCGCCCGCTGCACGGCACCAATTTCTGTCGCGGCTGTCGACAGCGGGTTTCCCGGTCATGAACAGTGCGTTTCGCCCCCCGCGGCGGGCGGATATGGTCGCGGTCGTGGAGGACGTCGACCGCACGCAGCGACCGGTCATGCCGCCGACCATCGCGCCGCCGGCGGCGCGCTATGCGCACGCCATCCTGGTCACCAACCCGACGCGCTGGCTGCACTCGTCCGGGGTGGTGCCGATTACGCCGGACGCGACGGTGCCGGCCGGGGTCGCGGCCCAGGCCGAGGTCGTCTGGACGAACATCGCCGCGATCCTCGACGACGCCGACATGGGACCGGCCGACATCGTCAGCGTCACGACCTACGTGGTGGCCGAGGCGATGGGCGACGGATTGGGTGAGGCGATGGCCGCGCGTGATCGTTTCCTCGGTGGCCGGCTGGTGGCCAGCACACTGGTGACCGTGCCGGCCCTGGCCCAGCCGGCCTGGCTGATCGAGATCGCCGTCGTCGCTGCGTCCTGAGACCTATCGTCTCGCGAGCGGGTCAACGCCGGCGGCGTTTGATCTCGGGATCCTGGCCCACCAACGCCTTCTCGAGCAGGGTGGCCAGCGTCGAGCGCTCGGCATCGGTGAGCGGCGCGAAGATCCCGGCCTCCTCGCTCTCGGCGTCGAGCACCGCGCGCCGGAACAGCTCCCACCCCGCCCGCGTCAGCGACACCACCATGCGCGTGCGGTTCTGCGGGTCGGGTGATCGCTCGACCAGCCCGCGCTCGACCATCCGATCGAGGCGGTGCGTCATCGTCGACGCCGATACCCCGGCCGCGTCGGCGAGCAGGGACGGATGCGAGCTCCCACCGCGGCCCTCCATCGCCAGCGCCTGCAGCACCGGCCACTCCGTCCGCGAGATGTCGATCTCGTCGAAACGCTTGGTGTAGAAGACATCCAGGCGCCGCGACAGCCGCGACAGGGCGGTGACAATCCGTTGCACCGTCTCGGCCGCGCCGGCCTCGGTGTACACCCGGACGGCGCGCTCGTACTCGGCCCAGGGCGTGCGGCGCGTCATTCCCGAACCCTACGGGCCCCCGCGACAAGCGTGGTGAACGCCGTCACCTTCGCCCCGGCCGGTGGAACATCCTCGACCCCCGTCAAGTTATCTTCGATATCGAAGTTCGAAATAAAAGTCTTTCTATGTGAAGTGGGTTGTGTCATGCGTTCCACCCACCGCCGACTGGCGGTGCTTCTGCTCGGTGCGTCCCTCGGCGCGGTCGGCTGGGGAGCCGTCCTGCCGTTCCTGTACGCCGATATCGCCGACGCCCGGCACCTCGGCGCATCCGTCGCCGCCGTGACGTTCTCGGCGTTCGCGCTCGGCGCGTTGCTGGCCGCACCGCTGGCCGGGCGCCTCGCCGACCGCGCCCGGCCGGTCCGGGTCGCGACGGCGGCGCGACTGGCCCTGGTGCTCGCGATCGCCGGATTGATGTACGCCGGCACCGCCGCGCAGCTGTGGGTATCGGCGTTCGCCTACGGCGCCGCGCTGGCCACCGTCCAGCCCTCGATCTCGGTGATGATCCTGGCGCTCACCCCGGCGCACCGCCGCCGCGACACCTTTGCCTGGCAATTCATCGGGCAGAACCTCGGCCTGGCGCTCGGCGGCTTCGTCGGCGGCTACCTCGTGAACCTGGACAGCCCGACCGGCTCGCGGCCGGCCTACGCTTTCGCCGCCGTGTGCAGCCTGGCCAGCGCCGGGCTGGTCGCGGTCAGCGGACGACGCGCCGTACGGTCGCACCTCGCCGTCGACGAGCCGTCGGCCGAGGCCGGCTACCGCGCCGTGCTGCGCTCCCCTGGCGTGCGCTGGCTGCTGGCCGTGACAGGCTTGCTGACCCTGGCCTGTTACGCCCAGTTCGACTCGGGCCTGCCCGCGTACGCGCTCAGCGTCCTGCACGTCGCACCCACCACGCTCGGCACGGCGGTCGCGATCAACGCGATCCTGGTCGCCGCGCTCACTGCCCCCGTCGTCCGCGCGACCCGCGACATCGCCCCGGCCAGACTGCTTGCCACCTGCGCCGTGATCTGGATCGGCGTGTGGCTGGTGCTCGCCGCCCCGATGCTCGACCTTGCGCCCGCGTCAACTCTGGTGATCGCCGGGTACGCGCTGTTCAGCGTCGGCGAGACGATGCTGGCGCCGGTCCTGACGCCGCTGGCCGCCGCCCTCGCCCCACCGGGTGCGACCGGGCGCACGCTCGCCGCGCTGAGCGGCGCGCAGACGCTGGCCACCGCGGTCGGGCCGGGGCTGTCCGGGTTGCTGCTCGGCTTGGGGATGCCGGTCGGGTTCGTCGCACTGCAGCTGGCCTGCTGTCTGCTCGCCATCGCCGGCGCCCGCCGGCTCGGGCGTACCGACGGCGTCCGGCGTCGTGAGGTCGCACTCGTCGCCTGACCCTGATTACTCGAACCGGCCCTGTGGACAACCGCGATGCGGGTCGTCCGCCGGGTCAGGATCGGTCGCATGACCAAGTCGTTCGAAGCCGTCATCCGTACCGAAGCCGACCTGCACGCCCTGTGGCGCAAGCTGATGGGGCACGACGGCTTCTCGATGCGCAGCCTGTGGTTGATCTTCCTGGAACAGGACGGGCGGACGCAGCCGCTCATCGTGCCCATCGACGATTTGCCCGATGAGCCCCATCAAGGATTTCTCGACGGGCTGCGCCGCATCGTCAGCGGGCTGATCACCGAGGGCGTGGCGGCGTCGGTCGCGGTGCTGCTGTCGCGCCCGGGGCACGGCCCGATGACCGAGGCCGACCGCCGCTGGGCCCGCGGGTTGCGCGCGACGCTCGGCTCCGAGTTCGGCCGCTGGCCGGTGCACCTGGCCACCCACGATCAGGTCCGCGTCTTCGCTCCGACTCGGTCCGACGCGGCGGCGCTCGCCCCCGACCGCCCCGCCCCTGCGCCCCCGATCCGTCCGTCCCCCTTCTCGGGTGCCGAGATGACCACTTTCTCGCCCGAATACTGGTCAACTGAGCACCCGACAAGGGCCGGATGATCTCGACACCGGCCGCCCCCATCCGGCGGCCGGGTCAACCGATCAGCTCAGCGAGACCGTGACGTCGTCGAGATAGAAGGCGGTGGCGCGCGAACTGTCCTCCCGGCCCGTCCAGCTGATCGTGATCTTCTTGCCCGCGTAGCGCGTGGCGTCCAGCGTCCGCAGCACGTAGTGCTTGGTGCTGAGGTTGCTGTACGCCTGCCGCGTTGCGCCGTTCACGGCGACCGTCAACTTGTCGTGCGCGGTCTTCGTCTTGTCGGCACTGCTCACCCGCAGGTAGTAGCGGACGATGGCCTTGCAGCCGGCCGGGATGGTCACCGTCCGCGCGACCCGGTCGGTGTGCGTCCGGCCGTAGCCGTCCAGTCGGACGTAGTGGGTGCCGCGGTGCGCGAGGCTCGAGTGGTAGACCCGGTTCGACGACATCGCCCAGCCGGCGCGGCCGGACTCGAAGCCAGGGTTGGTGAGCGTGAGCGAGCACGACGCCGCGATCGTCCAGGTGAACGTCATGCTGTTGGTCGCGCCGGTCGCGTCGGCGGCGGTCACCGAGACCGTGCGGCGGCTCGTCGTGATCGGCGTGCCCTTGATCAGACCGGACGATGCGTTGATCGACAACCCGGCCGGCAAACCGGTGGCCTGGAAGGTCAGCGCCTGAGCACCGGAATCGTGGGCCTTGATCTGTAGTCTCGTCGCCCGCCCGACATTCCCGCTGCGAGTGCCCGGGTTCGTCATCGACACCGCATTCGCCCGGGCGTCGTCGCTGGTGAAGCCGTCGACACCGTTGGGCGTGCCGAGGCCGGTCGGGCCGTCCCATCCGGTGCCGGCATGGCACAGGGCCGCCTGCGCGCAGCTACCGTTCGAGCCGCTGGTGACATCGTTGAGGTGCGCACGGTCGACGTAGGGCGACGCGCCGGGGTGACTGCCCGCACTCGGGGTGCCGGCCAGGGCGTAGGTGGCGGCGATGATCGGCGCACTCGCGCTCGTGCCGCCGAAGACCGACCAGCCGCCGGCGGAGCCTTGGTTGTAGGTGAAGTAGACGGCCACGCCGGTGGCCGGGTCGGCCACGGCCGACACGTCGGCCGTGGCGCGCTGGGCGCAGGTCGAGGTGGCGATGACACTTTGCCAGGCCGGCTTGGCCTCCGAATCCGAACAGCCGGATCCGGTGCCGCCGTTGTCGTTGTTCCAGACCGATTCGCTCCACTTGCGCGCGGTGGACACAGCGCGGGTGAGATGGGTACCGCCGACCGCGACGACGCTGGGCGAGCTCGCCGGGTAGGACACGCCGGCGTCGTAGGCGTTGTCGCCGGTCGCGGCGGCGTAGACGACGCCGGTCGGCGCGAAGTAGCGCTTGTCGTAGGCGGGCTCGGTCCCGTCCTCGGGGCCGCCCCAACTGAGTGAGACGAACCTGGCGCCGAGCGTGTTGGCTTGCTGCACGGCTGTGAACAGGTTCTCGCCGTCGTCATCGGCCTCGACGAGGGTGATCTTGCAGAGCGGGCAGACGGCCGACACCATCTCGAGGTCGAGTGCGATCTCGGCGGCCCAGCCGTCGTCGGGCGCAGGGTAGGGGCCGGCCGCGCCCCTCTGGTTCAGCTTGCGAAAGCAGAGGTTGCTTGTGGTGCACGCCGGCAGTCCGTACTTGGCCCGGTAGACCGCGAGGTCGGCTTCGGCGTTCGGGTTGTCATAGGCGTCGACCACGTAGACGGTCTGGTCGCTGCCCTTAGTGGCCGCGGCTTGGGCGAGCGCGTAGGCCGACTGCAGGTCCGCTGGCCCGTAACCGCTGAAGGCGGTACTCGCCGCGGCGGCTTTCAGTTGGCGCCGGGCCGTGGAGGGGGGGTCGACCCGTCGCTGCGCGAAGCAGGAATAGTGCCCGGGCGCCGGCGTCTGGTCGCAGGCGTCGGCCACCTTCGCCGGAGCAGAAGTTGGAGCGGCAGCGGCCGGAGCGGCAGCGGCAGCGGCCGGCACCGCGGCGACACCGGCGGCGAGCGCGCACGTCGCGAGCACCGCACTCATCGCGCGGAGCGAGCGGGACGTGATCGCAGGCATGCCGAGCCTTCCGTCGTCCGGGCCGGACGAATCGGCCGGAGAAAGTGACTCTACCTTTACTTAACACGTACTAAACATTCTGGTAGTTACTCACTGCAACCAACGTCGACAGATATCTAACACGCATCTCACAAGCGTGCTATTCTTTGATCAACGATCTGCGGGGGTCGCGCAACAGACGAGGTGACTCCGTGACATCGATTCAGCCGCCTTCCCTCTCGGTCATCGTGCAACGCTCGCGCGGCACCGGCCCTGGTCGCGCCACGGTGCGCGTGGGTAATGTCGAGGCCGGCTACCGCGACCTGCAGACCGGCGAAGTCCACTGCTCCGACGTCCGGTACTTCGAGATCGTCACCGACGCCACTGCCCCGATCGCCATCGCAACCGCACGCACCGGCCGGCCGCGCACGGCGCGCGTCGCCGACCTCCGCGACACCCGCTCCGCCGCGACCGGCTGAACGCTCTCCCCGGCAATGAGGCTCATCTTCTGGCGGGTCTATCTTGCCGCCGGGATCGCCATCGTGGGCGGCTATCTATTCGTCCCCGACGGCGTGCCGCAGGACCTCGTCTACGCCCTACTCGGCGGGTCCAGCCTTGCCGCCATCGCCGTCGGGATCAGGCTGCACAACCCGGCCCGTCAGCTCCCGTGGTGGCTGATGTTCGCCGGCCTGCTGCTCTGGGTGGCCGGCGACGCGCTCAGCAGCTGGTACGAGGACATCGCCCACGACGCCGCCTACCCGTCATGGGCCGACGCGTGCTATCTCGCCGCCTACCCCGTGATCGCCGCCGGCCTGCTGATCCTGATCCGCGGGCGGCTGCCGCGTCGCGACATCGCCGGCCTGCTCGACAGCGCCACGGTAACCGCTGGGCTCGGCCTGCTGTCGTGGGTACTGATCGCCCGGCCCACCCTGAGCGCGTCGGAACACACCCCGGCCGCAGCCATCGTCGGCGTCGCGTACCCGATGGCCGACATCCTGCTGGCCAGCATGCTGATCCGGCTCGTCACCACACCAGGTGGGCGCACGCCGGCGTTTCGCTGGCTGTTCGGTGCGGTATCTCTGCTGATCGCGGGCGACACGCTCTCGGCTGCCCTCAGTCTGTGGTCGACATCATCGACGTCGGCCTTCGAACTCATCTGGCTCGCGTCCTACGTCGCCTGGGGCACCGCCGCTCTGCATCCCTCGATGGCCCGGCTGTCCGACCGCTCTCATGGCAACGGGGTCGACTTCTCCCGCTGGCGGCTGGCGGCGCTCGGTGTCGCGATCCTTATCGCCCCCGGCACGCTGGCAGTGCAATCGCTGGCCCATGTCACGATCGACGTCTGGGCGGTCGTCACCGGATCGGTGGTCCTTTTCCTCCTTGTCGTCGCGCGGATGCACATCGGGATCAGACAGGTCGTCACGGCCAACCGGGAACGGGCGCGGGCGCAGCACGATCTCGTCTACCAAGCTGCGCACGACGCGCTGACCGGTCTGCCCAACCGGGCCGACGCGCTGCACCAGATCGAGGCGGCCCTGAGCCGCGCGCAGCGGACCGGCGGCCTGCTCGGGCTGCTGTTCGTCGACCTCGACGGGTTCAAGAGCGTCAACGACAGCTTCGGTCACCGCGGTGGCGACGAAGTGCTCCGGGTCGTCGGCGGCCGCCTCAGTGACCTGGTGCGCGGCGGCGATCTGGTCGCGCGCCTCGGCGGCGACGAATTCGTCGTACTGCTCGAGTGCCTCGACTCCGAAACGACCGCGCTGCACGTGGCACTGCGCCTCATCGAAACGATCTCGGCCCCGATCCGCCTCCCCCTGGCCGGCGACCACGTTGTGAGCGTCGGTGCCAGCGTCGGCATAGCGATCAGCGTGGACGGCTCCACAGACGCCGGTCGGTTCCTGCACGAGGCCGACACCGCCGTCTACCGCGCGAAGAAGGCGGGCCGGGGCCGGGTCGAGATCTTCGACGACGTGCTGCGCCACGAGCTGGCCGAAAGGGCCGAACTCGAGGCCGCACTGCGGGTCGCGATCGAACAAGAGCAGCTGATGGTGCAGTACCAGCCGATCGTCGAACTCGCGACCGGAGGGGTCAGTGGGTACGAGGCGCTGGTGCGCTGGCAGCGTCCGCTTCAGGGGCTGCTACCGCCGTCCGCGTTCATTCCCACTGCCGAAGCGTCGAACCTTGTCTGCGACCTGGACGCGTGGGTGCTGCGTCACGCCACGGCCCAGCTCGCGCGGTGGACCGAATCGGGCGGGCCCCGGCGAACGGTGGCGGTCAACATCTCCGGACGGCACATCGGTGAGCCGCGCGTCGTCGACGACGTCCGCGCCGCCCTGGCCGAGTCTGGGTTGGACGCGCGCCAGCTCGTCCTCGAGATCACCGAAACGGTACTGACCGAGGACATGCGGGCCGTGGACCACCTGCAGCAGTTGCGGGCACTGGGCGTGGCGATCAGCATCGACGATTTCGGCACCGGCTACAGCTCGATCGCGCGGTTGCAGCACCTGCCCGTCGACGTGATCAAGATCGACCACAGCTTCCTCGACCAGCAGCCGTCCTCGCGCGCGCTGCTCGAACTGATGGTGCACGCCGCCCATGCCTTCGGCCTGCCCGTCGTCGCGGAAGGCGTCGAGACCGTCGAGCAGCTCGAGATGGTGCGGGCGATGAGCTGCGAGTTCATCCAGGGCTTCCACGTGGCCCGCCCCCTGACGGCCGAGCAGATCGGTCGCCTCGACCTCAACTTCGCCGCGGCGTCGTGACCGCGCCGAGCCGGTAGGTTCGCTGGTCGTGAGGAGCGATCGATGACCGAATCGGGGGGCGCCGCGGCCAGCAGCGCCGTCGCCGATCGGTTGACCGCGTTGCAGGCACGCATCGGCCTCGGTATCACCGATGCGGCGACCAGTGACGCGCTGCGCGGGTTGCTCACCGACATCGCCGCGGCGCAGGGGACAAGCCCGGCCAGCGCGCCTGACCTGCAGTGGTGGGCTGCCGCGACCCGCGATGCCCTCGCCCTGACGCTCGTCCACCGTGGCGACGCGTCCGGGGCGGCGAGGGAGTACCGGCAGGCGGCCGCTGTCTGGACTCAGCTGGGCGAGGACGCGCGCGGCGGTGAGTCCGCAGCTGCCGCGGTCACCCAGGCGGTGGCGGCCGGGGGTGCCCTGGACGGCGTGATCACCGATCTCGTCGCCGACCTCGGCGCTGCGCAGGGGCTGCCGCGGGCCGCGCTGTTGGTCCGGCTCGCTCGGTTGGCCGCCGACGTCGGAGACCACTTCGAGGCCCGGCGCCGCGCCGAAGAGGCCGCACAACTCCTCGTCGGGCTCGGGTACCTGGATCCGAGCTCCGATCCGGCCGGCGCGTTCGCGACGTGGCTGCCGCCGTCGGCCGACGCGAGGGACGTCGCGACCCTGCGCAAGGTCACCACGGTGCTCACCACGTGGGGCGCGCTGCTCGGGGTCCGCGGGGCGATCGGCGACGGCTGGGCCACCGCCGCCCTGCAGGCCCTGCCCGAGCTCAGCCGCCGGCTGATGGCCCAGGCCGGGATGCCGGCCGACGAGACGGCGCAGCGGGTGCTCCGGTTGTCGGCGCGCCTCGACCAGCTGCAGGACGCGTACGACAACAGCCCCGACACGCCCGATCCCGCGACGTGGCAACGGTTGTACGACGCGACGCGTGCCGTCGTCACCGAGGCCGCCGAACTCGATCAGCCGACGGTGGCGGCCATGGCCCACATCCTGGAGTCGGACCTGCTGACCTGGGCCGGGCGCCCCGCCGACGCGTCGACCGTGCTGGCCACGGCCCGCGTCGAACTGCGCGCGGCACAATCAGCGCCCGAGGCCATACGCAGCGCGCTGGTGGTGCAGCTGATCCGTCGCCAGGTCGAGATCGCCGCGGCCACGCCGGACTCGGCCGCGGTCTCGCGCTTCGCCGGCGAGGGCATCGACGCGATCGAGGCCGACCGGCGGCGGCTCAACCTGCCCTACCTGCAGGACAGCTATCTGCGCGACCGGCGCCTGATCTACGTCGCCGGGATGGCCGCCGCCCGTCGCCTGGACGACCTCGACCTGCTGCTCGAGCGCGCCGACCTCGTGAAGGCCCGCGGGTCGGTGGCCTGGCTGCGTGAGGCACCCGCGCCGATCGGGGCGATCCGGGCCTCGCTCGGGCCCGACGAGGTCGTGGTCTACCACCTGTGGGCCGACCGCACCGTGCTCTACGTGCTGAGCGTCGACCGCGACGAGATCGTCTGCGACCGCAAGCTGCTCACCGAGGGGCAACGGGCTGAGCTGGACTCGCTCGTCGCCGACTTCGCCGGACTGCGCAGCGAGGCGACCTGGCCGGATCGCGCCATCCCACCGCTCGGCGATCTGCTGTTGCCAACCGACGGTGCCCGCCTGCTGAGCGGCAAGACGCGGCTGATCGTCTCGCCCAACGGCCTGCTGCACCAGGTGCCGATGCATGCGCTGCGCTGGCAGGGCGGGCCGCTCGTCGAGTCGTTTGCCATCAGCTACGTCCCCAACTTCGCCGCCCTCACCCGGCGGCCGGCGCGCCCGGCCGCCGGGTCTGCGCTCGTCGTCGGCATCGGGGCGTTCCCGAACGCCCGGACGCTGCGCACGGCCGAGCAGGAGGCCACGGCGGTCGCCGCCCGCTACCCGCAGGCCGACCTGCTGCTCGGGCCGCAGGCCGACCGGGCCGCACTGGCCGCGCGCGTCGCCGATGGTCGGCTGGGCGGCGTCCCCATGATCCATCTCGCCACCCACGGGCAGGACGGCCCGCTCGACGATCCCCTGGCCGCCCGGTTCCTGCTGGCCGACGGCGACGTCGAGGGCACGGCCATGGCCGGATGGCAGCTGGCGGCCGATCTCGTGGTGCTCTCGGCCTGCTGGTCGGCGCAGCGCGCGGTGCTCGGCCGCGACGGCAGCGAACTGTTCGGCGACGAGGTGTACGGCCTGCAGTCGGCGTTCTTCGCCGCCGGCGCGCGGCAGGTGCTCGGCGCGATGTGGCCGGCCCGTGACGCGGTCACCACCGCGCTCATGACCCGCTTCCACGGCCTGCTGACCACGGGGACGCCGGCCGACGTCGCCCTGCAGACCGCGATGATCGAAGCCTGGCGCGCTGACGGGTTGCTTTACCACTGGGCGCCCTACAAGCTGACCTTTCTCGGCCGCCCGCCCCAGAACATGGAGAATTCATGACCGCCTCGTCCGACGCGTCCGCCCCCATCTCGCTCGCGCTGCACATCGAGGGTGATGCTGCCGACGTCGGCGCGCTGCTGGCCGAGGTGCCCGAGGTCGCCACCGTCGATCATGTCTCGACGTCGGACAACCGTGACCTCGCCACGATCGCCACCACGCTGGTCACCCTGACGACGATCGCGGCCAACGCGTCGATGCTGATCGCCACCGTCGACAAGGTGATCGACCAGCTCAAGGCCATCGCGAAGAAGCGGGGCTGGAAGATCTCGGTCGAGGTCGGCCGCAAGAACGTCGACGTCCACAGCGTCACGGCCGAGCAGAAGGAAACGCTGGCCCAGCCCGCCTCGTAGCGCCGCCGCCGCCCGGGCTTGGCAGGATCAGGTAGTGACCATCGACAGTGAGACCAGCAGCGCGTGGTTGACCCGCGAAGAGCTCGACAACGCGCGCGAACGGTTGCCGATCCTCTACATCGACGCCATCCCGGTGCGCGTTGATCAGACCGGTGAGGTGACGTCGGTCGGCCTGCTGCTGCGTGCCACCGGGCACGGCGGGATCAGCCGGGCGCTGGTGTCCGGCCGCGTCCTCTACGGCGAGCGGGTCCGGCAGGCCCTGCTGCGGCACCTCGAGAAGGACCTCGGGCCGCTGGCACTGCCCCGCGTCCCGCCCTCGCCGCAGCCGTTCACGGTGGCCGAGTACTTCCCCGTCCCGGGGGTGACGCCGTTTCACGACCCGCGCCAGCACGCGGTCTCGCTCGCCTATGTCATCCCGGTCGAGGGCGACTGCGCACCCCAGCAGGACGCGCTCGAGCTGGCCTGGATGACGCCGGCCCAGGCCCGCGACGAGCGCATGCTGGCCGAGATGCACGGTGGTCAAGGAGTGCTGCTGCAGCAGGGTCTCGCGCACATCGGCTGCTGACTCCAGTCAGGTCGCCGCCGGTGCCGTCCACTCCTGCGCCGGCAATACCTGGGCCAGGTTCTCCATCCGGCGCTGCACCGCGGCCACCTCGCGCACGGCCTGCGCCACCACGCTGCGGTCGATGGGTGAGAGCAGCTGCATCGTGACCACGTCAGACGGCCGGTGGCCGCGCTGGTGGGCCCGCAGCTGGTAGCGCAGCCGCAAGCGCTGCAGCACCTCGAACACCTCGATCAGCGTTGTGGCCTGCTCGTCCGGCAGCATCGTCGACCCGGCCGCCGCTTGCAGCCGGGCGGTGGTCGCAAGCTCCGACGCGCCGACGCTCAGGGCCGCCCACCGCGCGATGTTGATGATGGGGACGAGGGCGTGGGCTTTCATGTCGAACGTCCCGCCCCGGCGGGCCAGCACGTCGCGGACCGAACGCAGCTTGGCCCGGTGCGACAGCGATTCGTGCAGCAGGAGCCGCATGGTGCCGGGATGCCGGCGTAGCTCGGCGAACACCTTCGACACGACCGGCAACCCGGGGTCGCCGTGGATGGGGCGGCCGTCGACGAGCAACGACGTCATGATCGCGCCCTTGTTGTCGGCCGGCGCGGCGAGCCAGTCCTGCGCGGCCGCGCGCCACTGCGTGTCGGTGCGGGCGAACAACCGATGGGCGGCCGTCGCACCGTGCTCATCGACGCCGACACCGGCCGCCTCGAGGATCTCGTTGACCTCAGCGAAGGCGGCGCGGTAGCGGTCCTGGTCGGCCGCAGTGATGGAGGCGTGGAAGGCGACGGCCGAGTCGACGTCGGAACTGGGCACCGCCTCCCGCCGGCCGTTGCTGCCCAGCGACAGCCAGGTGAAGGCGTCGATGTTCAGCTCGGGATGCCGCTCGAAGGTCAGCACGAGCGCGCGGCGCACCATCGTGTCGATGGTGGCCGAGTACACCGCGATCACCTTGTTGGTGGCCAGGCCGCGGTCGAGCAGGTCGTCGAGCATCGCCGGCGCCCGCCGCCCGCGCTGGACGAGGTCCTCGACGCTGCCCGCTCGGGCGAGCTGCTGGCGCAGCGCGACCCCGGCCGTCGCCGTCGACACCACGAAGTCGGTGGGGGCCACCGCGCCGCGCAACCGGCCGGCGCGGTCGACCACCAACAAGAAGTCGGCCTGCTGGTCCAGCAGCGTGATCAGCGCTTCGGCCGCCGACTCGCCCACCGTGGTCGTCGGGGCCGGCGAGTCGACCAGCTTCCCGACCGGATCGCTCGGCGGCGTCGCCCCGACGATGACCCGCTCACGCAGCAACGCGTCGGTGATCAGGCCGTACCGCCGCTTCCCGAGATCGACGGCGGCGTAGGCCACGCCGTGTTCGCCCATGCGCCGCGCGACCTCGCTGATCGGGGTCCGCGGGCCGACGATGACCGGTTCGCGGACGATCAGCTCGTCGACGACCCCGTAGGAGGGGAACGCCGCGGACCGCGGGGGCGATTGCGATAGGTGCTCGGCCAGGAAGCGCGCCCCGGACGCGGACGAGAACGCCGGCTTGACCGCCGACGAGGGGATGCGCGCCAGCGTCGTGTCCTGCGTCGCGACCACCCGGGGGCCGACGGAGCGTTGCGTGAGCATTGCTGAGTAGCCGAACACCCCGCCCGGGCCGAGGGCCTCCTCCGGTTCGTCGGCGCTTGATTCGACGCTGCCCCACAGCTCGACCGCGCCGCTCACCACGACGAACAGCTCGCGGATCGGCTCGACGAACGCGTCGATCACCTTTGCCCCGGGGCGGACGCGCTCAATTCGTGCGGCGTCGGCCACCTTGCGCAACGCCGCGTCATCCAGCCCGTCGAAAGGCGCGTGCTCCGAGAGGAAGCGGGCGAGATCGTCGGCCTGCACCCGGCCATCGTGCCTGTTACGCCAAGACGGTGGCCAGTTCCAGCACGAAGGCGCGCCACGGCCGGTGCGGCTTTGCACCGTGCCCAGGATCGACGCCGACGATGCGGGCGTCACTGAGGGTGACGGTGGTGTGCGCCGCGTCCGGGTCGAGCGTGACCAGCCCGGCCAGCTCGGCATCGCCGCGCACCCAGCGGCGGCGCCAGTCGACGACGCTCGAGTGGCCGTGCACCTGGCTGAACGGCATCGCGCCCGCCGCCTGCCAGCTCGGCACGAGCTCGGTCGCGGCGGCCGCCCACAGTGGACCGGCGCTCGCGGTCGGCTCGCTGCGCCCGAGCATCTGCCCGGCGGCGAACAACACGTCCTCGTGCGTGCCGATGAAGGAGTTGATGGCCTTGGCCGCCAGCGTCGCGGCGGCCGGCGCGTCGAGGGCGCGGCGCCAGTAGCCCTCGGTCAGCCCGGCATGCGTGACAACGAAGTCCTCGCCGCCGCAGCGGACGGCGGCCGCGGCCCGCATCTGCCCGTTCGACCACCAGCGCCGCAGCGTTTCGGCGGCGACGTCCTCGATGCGGTGCGGCCACTCGAACGCGGGGTCGCGCAGGTACTGCCCCTCGTGGTTGCCGGCCAACTGCACCCACTGCCCGGACTGCGTGCGGAGGTAGCGGTCGACGAGCGCGACGACGCCCTCGGAGTCGGGGCCGCGGTGGACCAGGTCGCCGACCTGGATCACGGTCAGGTCCTCGGGCAGGCGCAGCGTCTGCGGGTCGGCGCCAAGGCGGACGAGCTCGCCGGTCAACTCGTCCAGATGCCCGGCGAGGTCGCCGATTATCGCTACGCGGCCCGGCGGTCGCGGGCCGAGCGTCTCGGCGGGCAGCACGCCTCAGCCTGACACGCGCCGCCCGCCGCGGTGGACGG
>CAXTHY010000010.1:0-26652 GCA_964244175.1 uncultured Jatrophihabitans sp.
ATCTTCCAGGACCCGTACTCGTCGCTGAACCCGCGGCACACGATCGGCACGATCGTCGGGGCGCCGTTCCGCATCCAGAAGACGAAGACCGAAGGGGGCGTCAAGGCCGAGGTCCAGAAGCTGCTCGAGCGCGTGGGCCTCAACCCTGAGCACTACAACCGTTACCCGCACGAGTTCTCCGGCGGCCAGCGCCAGCGCATCGGCATTGCCCGGGCGATCGCACTCCGGCCGAAGCTCATTGTCTGTGACGAGCCGGTTTCGGCGCTGGACGTGTCGATCCAGGCGCAGGTCGTGAACCTGCTCGAGGACCTGCAGAACGAGTTCAACCTCGGCTACGTGTTCATCGCCCACGATCTGTCGGTCGTGCGCCACATCTCCGACCGCGTCGCCGTGATGTACCTCGGCAAGATCATGGAACTCGCCGACCGCGACACGCTGTACTCGCAGCCGCTGCACCCGTACACGCACGCGCTGATGTCGGCAGTGCCGGTACCCGACCCGCGCAAGGAGCAGGCCCGCCAGCGGATCCTGCTCAGGGGCGACCTGCCCAGCCCGATCAACCCGCCGTCCGGATGCGTGTTCCACACCCGCTGCCCGCTCTACCGCGAGGTACTGGACGACGCGCAGCAGGAGCAGTGCCGCACCATCGTCCCCGAGCTCGAGGAAAAGGAGCCGGGGCACTTCGCGCACTGTCACTTCCCGATCGCGCGCGCTGACGTAGCGGCGGCCGAGGACGAAGGCGTCATCACGACGGCCGACTCCGACCGCTGACGGCGGGGCCCTGCGGCACTGACTACCGTGGCGGCGTGAGCGCGCCACCGCACCGGCTGCTGCTGGTGCACGCGCATCCCGATGACGAGTCGATCACCACCGGCGCCACGATGGCCTATTACGCGGCGGGCGGGGCGGCGGTGACGCTGCTGACGTGCACGCTCGGCGAAGAGGGCGAGATCCTCGTTCCCGAGTACGCGCAACTTGAGGCGGCCCAGGCCGACCAGCTCGGCGGGCTGCGCATCGGCGAACTGGACGCGGCCATGGCGGCATTGGGCGTCAGCGATCATCGCTTCCTCGGCGGCGCTGGGCGTTTTCGCGACAGCGGGATGGTGGGCACGCCGGCCAACGAGCACCCCAGGGCGTTCTGGCGCGCCGACACCGAGCCGGATGTGTTCGACGCAGCGGTGGCCGCGGCGGTCGACGTCATCCGCGAGGTGCGCCCGCAGGTGATGATCACCTACGACGACCACGGTGACTACGGCCACCCCGACCACATCATGGCCCACCGCGTCGCCACCGCCGCGGCCGAGCGGGCGGCCGACGTCGGCTACGGCGCCGGCGCAGCGTGGCTGGTCGCCAAGTTCTACTGGACGGCGACGCCGAAATCCCTGTTGCGGAAGGGATCCGAGGCCTTGCGGGCAGTCCGCGACCTACCGTTCGACGTGCCTGACGTCGACGATCTGCCTTTCGGTGTGGAGGACGGACTGATCACCACGGCAATCGACGCCACCGCCTATAGTGCGGCCAAGCTCGCTGCGCTGTCGGCGCACCGAACCCAGATCGCCGTCGCCGGTCGCTTCTTCGCGCTGTCGAACATGCTGGGCCGCGAGCTGTCGGCGATCGAGCACTTCCGGCTGGTGCAGGGCGCGTTGGGGCCCGACCGCGACGTCGACGGCCGCGAGGGCGATCTGTTCGCCGGGCTCGAACAGTGAGCGACGAGTCCGACGCGCCCGGCCTGCTCGGCTGGCTCGGCGTCGTGCTCCTCGCCCTGGTGGCCGGCCTGTTCGGCCTGCTCGAAACCCTGCTCGTCCCGCTGTACGCCGGATCCACGGCTGTGCCGGTTGCGGTGCTGCTCGCGGTCCTGAGCAATATCCTGCTGCCGCGCATGGCCCGCACGCTGGTGCCCACGACCCCGGCGGCGGCCGTGCCGTTGTTCGCCTGGCTCGTGGTCGTCATCGGCTTCGGCGTGCTGGCCCGCCCGGAGGGTGACATCATCCTGCCCGGCGGCAGCCTGCAATGGGTCACCTACGGTGTTGTGCTGGGCGGTGCGCTCGCCGGCACCGTCTCGGTCGTCCTCAGCGGGCCGCCCGCGGCGCGGTCGCCGCGTCCGTCCGGTTCGAAGTCGTCGCGGGTCAGCCGGTGAAGGGTTCGCGATTGGCCTCGCGCAACGCTTCCTGAACGGCGTTGACCGACGCCGGCGGCATGTCGGTCTCGACGAGTTCGGCGTGCGGGAAGCGGGTGAGCTCGCGCTGCAGATCGCCGACCGAGACGTGGCTGACGAGCAGGGCGACCGCGGTGCGACCCGGGGGCACGGCCTTGCGCAGCTTCTCGATCGTCTCGTCCTGGACTCCGGTGTCGCGCAGCTTCGCGTACAGCGCGCCACCACCAGCCGTTGCCGCGCCGACGACCAGACCGCCGATCGGGCCGCCGAAGAGGGTGCCGAGCAGCAGCCCCCACACCCCCGCGCCGACACTGGCCTGCGTCGGGGTGACGTCAGTGGTCTCGGTGACGTGCGAGGCGCCGTCGGCGTCGCGGCGGATGATCACCGCATCGTGCAGCTGCAATTCCTGGTCGCGCTGCAGCCGGGCCGCGGCGATCAGATACTCCTGGGCCCGCAGCGGATCGTCGAATGAGATGACGAGCAGTCTGGTGTTGTCCGGCGGTGTCGACATGCCCGCGAGTCTAAGGTTCCCGCACGTAGTGGTAGCTGTGGTGTTCGGTGAAACCCAGCCGTTCGTACAGGGCCAGCGCCGGGTCGTTGTCGACCCCCACCTGCAGGTAGGCCCGCCGCGCACCCCGCTCGGCGGCCCACCGGGCCAGCGCGGTGACGAGCGCAGTGGCCAGCCCGCGGCGCCGGTGGTCGGCCGCGACGTCCACCGCCACGATGCCAAGCCACTCGTCGTCGAGCACACCGCGGGCGACGGCGATCACGCGATCGTCGGCCGCCCGCACCGATGCGTAGACCGCATCGAGTTTGCGGCGCAGCAGTGCCTGCTCGCTGGCGTTGCGCCCGATGCCGGCGCGGTAATGCTTCAGCCAGGCCGGGTCGGCTGTGGCGTCCAGCCGGACCCCCCTGTCGTCCGGGCCGGCCGGGAGCTGCCCGAACGGCACGGTGCGCACCTGCGCGCTGCCCTCGGCCGGCCAGCCCCGCTCGGCCAGCTCGGCGTCGAGCAGCCGGCGGGCCGCGACTGGCACGCGGATCAGCAGCGGCAACCCGTGGCCGCGGTACCAGGCGGACGCGCGGCGCAACGCCTCGTCGAGAGGCAGCTTCAGCTGACGCAGCGGCAGCACCGCGTTGGCCCGACGGGTGCCGCCGTCATCGGCCCGCAGCACCCAGCCTGACAGCGGCTCGGTGTGCGCGGGTACCAGTGCCCGCGCGACCACGGCCTCGAGGGCCAGCTCGTCGGCCGTCGAGGGCGGGACGAGCCGGGTCGCGGTGATGTAGGCGACCGGGACCTCGACCAGGCCGGTGCGGGTGTCGACGACCGCGGTCTGGGCGTCCAGGCCGGCGAGGTTCCCGACGACGTCGCCCAGCAGCAGACGCCCGTCCGGACTGCGGTCGACGACGCGGCGCACGCTCACCCGTCGACCCAACCAACTAGGCTCCAGCACGACCGGCATACTAGGACCCCGACGCCCACGTTGATCGCCCCGGAGGACCGCAAGTGACGTACGTGATCGCCGAGCCGTGTGTCGACCTGCTGGACAAGGCCTGCATCGAGGAATGCCCGGTCGACTGCATCTACGAGGGCGCCCGGATGCTCTATATCCATCCGGACGAGTGCGTCGACTGCGGCGCGTGTGAGCCGGTGTGCCCGGTCGAGGCGATCTTCTATGAGGACGACCTGCCGTCGCAGTGGAACGACTACACCGCCGCCAACGTCGACTTCTTCGACACCCTGGGTTCGCCCGGCGGGGCCTCGAAGGTCGGCAAAACCGACAACGACCCGCCGTTCGTCAAGGAACTGCCGCCCGTGGAGCACGACGAGTAGGACGGCCCGTCAGCCGCTGTACATCGTGGCGACCACCTCGGTCGCACTGGACTGCGCGCGCTTCTTCCAGCCGTCCGAGCGGGTCCAGCGCCGGCCGGAGTAATCCACCTGCTCGATACCGTACCGGTCGGCATTGGCGACGAACCAGCTCGCGGTCTGCCAGTGCGCACCCGGCACGCGTACGGCGTGCGTCCCGGCCACCGGCGTGGTGATGCCCAGCTGGGTGCGGGCCTGCTCGGCGACGACACTCGTCGCGGCAACCTTCGCGGGCGGGCTGAACTCACACGTGATGCCGGCCGGCCGCGCCCCGCGCAGCGCGTCCGCGAGCGCCTGGGCCTCTTGTTCGTGCTGCGCGTACGCGGTGCCGTCGGCCGAGATCTGCACCGCCTGGACCGCGCTGGCCAGCGGCATCGTCTGCCACCCCGAGACCTTCACGAGCTGATCGAGGAACTCCTTCGTCGCCTCGCCGACGTCGGTCAGCCGCTTGGTCCGCGCGCTGATCGAGTCGGGCTGACCCGCCACCTTGCCCCAGCCCTGCGACGGGCGCTGCTGCAGCACGCCCACCGAGTCGCGATCACCCGAGCCGGGCGCGAGGTTGGTCAACTTGCTCTCCTGCAGCGCCGCCGCCAGGACGAGGACGTTGGCGCGCGCGGGCAGGGTGACGCGGTACTTCGTCACCGCCCCGACCATGGTCGCGGCCACCGACGCCTGGTCGGGGTCGAGCTCGAACTGCGCGACGGTGCAGCTGTCAGCGGCGAAATGCTCCTTGGCCGTCGTCCAGAGCGCGCGCACACCGAGAACGGCGGCGGTGACGACGGCGGTCACGACCACGGTGATCGCGAGCAGCCGGGCACCACGCCGGGTCATCGCACCTCAGATGTTCGCGTGCAGAGCGTCGTTGAGCGCCACGCCGCCGCCGGTGCGCGGCCGGGCCTCGAGGCCGCCGGTGACGCTGTTGCGCCAGAACTGCAGGCCCGGCTGCCCCGACAGGGCGGCCGCCTTGACGACCTGGCCGTCGGGCAGCGTCAGCTTCGACCCGGCCGTGACGTAGGTGCCGGCCTCGACGATGCAGTCGTCGCCCAGGGAGATGCCGATGCCGGCGTTGGCGCCGATCAGGCAGCGCCGGCCGACCGAGATCTGCTCGCGGCCGCCGCCGGACAGCGTGCCCATGATCGACGCGCCACCGCCGACGTCCGACCCGTCGTCGACAATCACCCCGGCCGAGATGCGACCCTCGACCATCGACGCGCCGAGCGTGCCGGCGTTGTAGTTGACGAAACCCTCGTGCATGACCGTGGTGCCCTCGGCGAGGTAGGCGCCGAGACGGACGCGGTCGGCGTCGGCGATGCGCACCCCGGCCGGCAGCACGTAGTCGGTCATCCGCGGGAACTTATCGACCCCGAAGACCTGCAGCGGGCCCTTACGGCGCAGGGCCAGCCGGGTGCGCTCGAAATCCTCGACGGCGCAGGGCCCCACACTCGTCCAAACGACGTTGGCGAGCACCCCGAAGATGCCCTCGAGATTGACTTCGCGCGGGCGGACGAGGCGGTGCGAGAGCAGGTGCAGCCGTAGATAGGCGTCGGCGGCGTCTGCGGGCGGGGTGTCGAGATCGACCGCGCAGACCGTGACGTCGAGCCGGACGTTGCGGTCGCTGGCGTGTTCCTGGCTGCCGGTGAGGGCGGCGAGTTCGTGCGGGGCGGCCGCGGCCGCCGGCTGGGGACCGAGCTGGGGCTCCGGGTACCAGGTGTCGAGAACGCGCCCCGCCGCCGGGCCATTGACCACGGTGGTCGTCAGGCCGTAGCCCCAGGCACTGCGCTCAGTCACCCGGCCAGCGTAGACAAGTGGGTCCTGCGCACCCGCCACCACTCCGATCACCACTCCGCGATGATCTCGATCCCAGCACGCGGATACGCGTGCTCGGACCGAGATCATCGCGGAGGAGGCTGCCGCAACGGGCCAGCGCGACAGATAGCCTCACGGACGTGCTCGATCTCGCCGCCGACGCCGCCACCGTGACGCGGGCGCTGGTCGACGTCGAGTCGGTGTCGGGCGCCGAAGCCGCCCTGGCCGGGCTGGTCGAGGACGCCCTGCGCCCGTTGGCCGGACTGCGGGTCGAACGCGAAGGCAACGTCGTCGTGGCCCGCACCGACCTGGGCCGCCCGCAGCGGGTGGTGCTCGCCGGCCACCTCGACACCGTCCCGATCGCCGGCAACCTGCCCGCCCGGCTGGCCGACGGCGTCCTGCACGGCTGCGGCACCGCCGACATGAAGTCCGGGCTGGCCGTCATGCTGCGGGTGGCCCAACTCGTCGGCACCGGCGCGATCGATCCCCGCGTCGACCTCACCTGGGTTTGTTACGACTGCGAAGAGGTCGAGGCCGCCCGCAACGGCCTCGGTCGGCTGGCCCGGATGCGGCCCGACGTCCTCGCCGGCGACCTCGCGATCCTGCTCGAGCCCACCGACGGGGCGGTCGAGGGGGGCTGTCAGGGCACGCTGCGGGTGCGCGTCGAGGTGCACGGCGTCCGGGCCCACAGCGCGCGGTCGTGGCTGGGCACGAACGCGATCCATGCGGTGGCGCCGGTACTCGCCCGACTGGCGGCCTACGACGCGCGGGTGGTGGATGTGGACGGCCTGACCTACCGCGAGGGGTTGAACGCGGTCGCGATCTCCGGCGGGGTCGCCGGCAACGTCATCCCCGACGAGTGCTCGGTCACCGTCAACTACCGCTTCGCGCCGGACCGGTCCGAGGACGACGCGCTCGCGCACGTCCGCGACGTCTTCGACGGCTTCGACGTCGCGCTGACCGACAGCGCGCCGGGCGCGCGACCGGGTCTCGACGGGGCGGTGGCGGCGGCGTTCGTGGCCGCGGTCGGCGGCGAAGCCCGGGCCAAGCTGGGCTGGACCGACGTCGCCCGCTTCGGCCAGCTCGGCATCCCCGCCCTCAACTTCGGCCCCGGCGATCCCAACCTTGCCCACAAGCCCGAGGAGCACGTCGCGGTGCAGCCGGTGCTGGACGCTGAGACGGCGCTCGTCCGGTTCCTGACGTGACCGGCGGGCAGGTCGTGGCGGTGCACCGCGACGCCGCGCACCGCTTCAGCAAGGTGCCGATGGACGTGATCATGCTGCGGGCCGGGCTCGGGGTAGAGGGCGATGCGCACGCCGGCGCGAGCGTCCAGCACCGCTCGCGGGTGCGGCGTGACCCCACCGCACCGAACCTGCGCCAGGTACACCTGCTGCCGAGCGAGCTGCTCGACGAGCTGGCCGCCGGCGGCTTCGACATCGGGCCAGGAGCGGTCGGCGAGAACGTCACCACGCGCGGGCTCGACCTGCTCGCCCTGCCGACCGGCACGCGCCTGGCGCTGGGCGCTGACGCCGTTGTCGAGGTCACCGGCCTGCGTAACCCGTGCGTGCAGCTCGACCGCTACCGGCGCGGGCTGCAGCGGGCCGTGCTCGATCGCGACGCGGCCGGCAATCTGATCCGGCGCGCCGGCGTGATGGCGATCGTGCTGGCCGACGGCGCGGTGCGCTCCGGCGATCCGATCGTGATGACGTTGCCCGCGGCCCCGCATCGGCCGCTCGAGCCGGTCTGACCCAACCCGAACATCGCCCGAATTCGCGGCGCACAGCGGATCCCTAGAACTGGATCGTCACCACTTCCGGTGGCCAGTCGAAGGGAATCTCGAGATGACATCTCGACGCACCACGCTCGCCGCCGCAATGGCCGCCGCGGCACTGAGCGCAACCGGATTCGGCCTGCTCGCCGCGCCCGCCGGCGCGGCAACGTCCGCATTGACGGCATCGTCACCTGCTCCGTCGGCCGCGGCGGCAGCCTGTGACCGCGCGCCGTGGGAGGCCAAGGTGCAGGGCACACCGAAGGGTTTCGGGGCCGGCTCGGCCAGCGGTGACTACCTGTGGCACGACCGGCACGGCTTCCACCTGCGCGTCACCCACGGCAAGAACCACGACCAGCGCGTCTACAGCGGGCAGATCAACAGTTCGGCGCCGATGCGCGTCGACCGCGTGCAGCTCGAGAAGGGCGACTCGGTCAAGCTGGCGGCCAACCGCAAGTCGCTGGTGTTCGTCTTCGCCAACCACGGCTACCTCGACGGCATCAACTTCCACACCGACTGCGCCAAGGCGTTGACGGTCTCGAAGCTGCACGTCGGCAGCCGCAACCTGACGCGCTCGCACGTGTACCTCGGCCACACGAAGGCGCACCCGGCCCAGGTGCCGTTCAGCGTGCACCGACACGCCCCGGCCGCCTGACCCGCCGAGTTGTCCGCGCGTCGCGGCGGCCTGGCCACGCGACGCGCGGACAACTTTCGGGGCCGGGCCGAGTTGTCCGCGCTGCAGGCGGTTCCAGCACCGCGCGGCGCGGACAACTCGGGGTGGGCACTACCGTCCGAGGGATGACCGAGAAGCCGGACGGGCGCACCGAGCACCAGCGGGGACCGGTGGTGCTGCGCCGCGCCCAGATCAGCGGCGGCACGACCGATCAGCGGCTGCTCGACTCGCGCGGCTCGTCGGCCTGGGTGCACACCGACCCGTGGCGGGTGCTGCGCATCCAGAGCGAGTTCGTCGAGGGGTTCGGCTTGCTGGCCGAACTGCCGGCGGCGGTCGCGGTGTTCGGTTCGGCCCGCACACCGCCAGACCATCCCGAGTACGCGGTCGCTCGTGCTCTCGGCGCGGCCCTGGCCCGCGCCGGCTATGCGGTGATCACCGGCGGCGGCCCTGGAGTCATGGAGGCGACCAACCGCGGCGCCTCTGAAGCCGGCGGCGTCTCGGTCGGGCTGGGCATCGAGCTGCCGTTCGAGCAACGGCTCAATGACTGGGTCGACCTCGGCATCAACTTCCGCTACTTCTTCGCCCGCAAGACAATGTTCGTGAAGTACGCGCAGGCATTCGTGATCATGCCTGGCGGCTTCGGGACTCTGGACGAGATGTTCGAGGCGCTGACCCTCGTACAGACGCAGAAGGTGACGCGTTTCCCCGTCATCCTGTTCGGCACCCAGTACTGGGGCGGTCTCGTGCAGTGGCTGCGCGACACCGTCCTACCCGGCGGCAAGATCAACCCGCGCGACCTCGATCTCGTGCACGTCACCGACGACGTCGACGAAGCAGTGGCCCGCATCGTCGGGTCGAACGAGGGTCGCGCCGCCGACAGCCGGACCCACGACGGCCAGTGAACATCTGCGTCTTCTGCGCGTCATCCGAGGCGATCGACCCCGCCTACCTCGAGCTCGCCACCGCCGTGGGCCGCCGGATTGCGGCTGACGGTCACGCGCTCGTGTCCGGCGGCGGCCGGGTCTCGATGATGGGTGCGCTCGCGCGGGCGGCCCGCGCCGGGGGAGCGCACACCACGGGCGTCATTCCCGAGCACCTGATGCCGCTCGAGGTCGCCGATACCGACGCCGACGAACTCGTCGTCGTGCCGACGATGCGTGAGCGCAAACGCGAGATGGACGGGCGCGCCGACGCGTTCCTGGCGCTGCCCGGCGGCATCGGGACGCTGGAGGAGCTGTTCGAGGTCTGGACCGCCAACACGCTCGGGATGCACGCCAAGCCGGTGGTGGTGCTCGACCCGGACGGGTTCTACGCGCCGCTCTGGGAGTACCTGGAATCGTTGCAGGCGCGGGGTTTCCTGCGTGCGACGGCACTGAGCGCGCTGGCCCGGGTGACGACGGTGGACGACGCGATGACCGCCCTCACCGCCTGAACGGGTAAGCGCCGCGGGGGAGACCGGCGCCGTGCTGCTGGAAGTGCATCAGGGCCGCGTTCTCGTGCGCGACCCGCTCGCCGCTGCGCTCGAGATCGCCGAACATCTGCTTCAACACCCGGATGCCGCCCGGTGCCTGCGCGGCGATCGCGCGGGCCAGGTCGAGCGCGGCGGCCTCGGCCTCGGCCGCCGGCGTCGCGCGGTGCAGCAGCCCGATCGCCAGCGCCTCGGCCTGGTCCACTACCCGACCCGTGTAGACGAGGTCCTTGGCCCGGGATACGCCGATCAGCGGCGCGAGGCGGGCCGGCCCGACCGGGACACCGAGCCGGGCGCCGGCCCAGGCCAGTTTGAGGTTGTCGCCGCCCACCCGCAGATCGCTGCCGGCGACCAGTTCCGCCCCGGCACCGACGCAGTTGCCGACGCACACCGCTATCACCGGGACCGGCAGCGCGTCGATGGCGGCGTACATGCGGGTGAACGCGGCCATCCGCGCCACCCCGCCGTCATGGTCGAGCCGCTCGCCGACGTCGGCCCCGGCGCACAGCGCGGTCGGGCTCGTCGTCGAGAGCACCACCACGCGCACCGTCTCATCGGCCGTCAACTCGTCCAGGATGTCGTTGAGCAGCGCCAGCGTGGCCGAGTCGAGCGCGTTGCGCTTGCCGGGGCGGTTGAGGCGCACGACCTCGATGCCGTCGTCGAGACGCTCGCGCAGCACGGTCAACTCGGTCATGGCCGCAGTCCACCACAGAGCGCTGCCTCCGCGCTGTAACGCCGCCGACCTAGGCGGCAACGGTCGGCATGGCACGATCGTCGGGTGCTGAGTCTGGTGCTTTACGCGCTGCTGGCGATCCTCGTTGCCGGCGGTCTGTTCCTGATCGCGGCGCGGTTCCTGCCCGCCGGCGAGCAGATCGCGCCCCCGCTGCGCGACGAGCCGCCGTGGGACCTGCCAGCGGGGCGCAGTCTGCAACCCGAGGACGTCGACTCCGTCCGCTTGCCCGTCGCGCTGCGCGGCTACCGCTTCGCCGAGACCGACACCCTGCTCGATCGGCTGGCCAGCGAGTTGCGCGCCCGGGACGAGGAGATCGCCCGGCTGCGCGGCCGCGGCGTCACCGCTGGGGACACCCCGACCGACTTCAGCAAACCGACCGTATCGCCGCTCCAACCGGCCGAAGCAGTCGAGCCGAGCGGCGAGCCGGGCGCGGCGGCGGACGCCGGCGATGACCGACCCTGACCTACCTCGCTGCAGCTGGGCGGTGTCGGCACCGGAGTACGTCGCCTATCACGACGACGAGTGGGGCCGGCCCCTGCACGGTGAGACGGCCCTGTTCGAGCGGATGTCGCTCGAGGCGTTCCAGTCCGGGCTGTCCTGGCTGATCATCCTGCGCAAGCGGCCGAACTTCCGTACCGCCTTCGCCGGCTTCGACGTCGACGCGGTGGCCGCCTTCGGCGACGCCGACGTCGCCCGGCTGCTCGACGACGCCGGCATCGTCCGCAACCGCGCCAAGATCGAAGCCACGATCGCCAATGCCCGCGCGGTCCGCTCCGCCGTTCCGGAAGGTCTCGACGCGCTGCTGTGGTCCTCTGCGCCGGTTGCGCACCGGCGCCCGGCGACGCCGGCCGACGTCGCGGCCACGTCCCCGGAATCGACGGCGCTGGCGAAGGAGCTCAAGCGCCGCGGCTTCAGGTTCGTCGGGCCCACCACGGCCTACGCGCTCATGCAGGCCACCGGCATGGTCGACGACCACGTCGCCACCTGCTGGCGCGCCACCACCCCCTAAAAGTTGTCCGCGTGTCGCCGCGGCGCAACCGCTCGAGGCGCGGACAACTCGGCGGGGTCAGTGGCGCCCTATCGGCCCAGGAACGTCGGGTTCTGCTTGTTGACGAACGCGGCGGTGGCGTTGTGATGGTCCTCGGTGCGGGCCATCGCGCTCTGCAGTTCGCCCTCCTTCGCCAGCGCGCCCTCGAGGTCGGACGTCGCCGCGTACGCGATCGACTGCTTGATGGCGGCGTAGGCGGCGGTTGGCCCTGCGGCCAGTCGGGCCGCGAGTTCCTGCGCGGCCGGCAGGACCCGCTCGGGTTCGACCACGGCGTTGACGAGCCCCATCTCCAGCGCCGCCTCGGCTGTGATCGGCTCGGCCAGTAGCGACAGCGCGGTCGCGCGGGCCGCGCCGACGATGCGCGGCAGCGTCCACGACACCCCGCTGTCGAGCGTGAGTCCCACATTGGCGAACGCGATCAGGAACCCGGCGGTCTTGGCCGCGATGCGGAAGTCGCAGGCGAAGCTCAGCCCGGCGCCGGCACCGGCCGCCATGCCGTTCACGGCCGCGATCACCGGCTTGGGCATGCGCGCCAGCGTCAACACGAGCGGGTTGTAGTGCTCGGTGACCGTCGACAGGGGTGACGGGTCGCGGGCCTCGAGCAGTGCGACGTGCTCGCGCAGGTCCTGTCCGACGCAGAACCCGCGACCGCTGCCGGCCAGGACGACGGCCCGCACCGCCGGATCACCCGACACGTCACGGGCGGCGTCGAGCAGCGTTTCCTTGAGGGCGATGGAGAGCGAGTTCATCGACTCCGGCCGGTTCAGCGTGAGCGTCGCGACGCCCTCGTTCCGCTCGACCAGCAACACGTCAGCCACGTCCGCCCCCTTCGTCATTCGGTGGTGCGACGCTACCGCCCGGCGCGTGTCCGCACCCTGACTTGGGGTCCGGACCGGCCATGCGAGAGAATGGAGCCCATCCCGGCGTCCGCACAGCGAGCGCCGGACTCGTCATTGAGCTACCCGAGCATCGGGCAGTGAGCACAGCTCACCTAGGAGGTACGCATGGCGGCCATGAAGCCGCGGACGGGCGACGGTCCGCTCGAGGTCACCAAGGAGGGCCGCGGCATCGTCATGCGGGTGCCTCTCGAGGGCGGCGGACGGCTCGTCGTGGAGTTGTCCCCCGACGAAGCGAGCGCGCTGGGCGATGCCCTGAAGTCCGTGGTCGGCTAGTCCGGCCCGCGACTCCTCGCACACTCGTAGTCACCGGCCCCGGGGACGTCGACACGACGGACCCCGGGGCCGAGTGCTGTCCGCCGAACCGGTCGGGAAGGATCGCACCATGGTCGAGATCCGCCTGACCACCGTGCGCGAGTCCGCTGCCGCGCTCGACGTGGGCGACGAGCCGGGCGCGGTGCGCCTTGCGGCCGGCCGCCTGGCCCGCCCCCTGCCGTCCGGACGCAGCGAGTTCGACGCCCGCGAATTCGCCGGCGAGCGGCTCGCGGCGCTCGCCGAGGGCCTGGCCCTGGGTTGTTACCGGTTCACCCGCAAGTCCGAGCCGGCCGACCGACCCGAGCTCATCGAGCTGTGCGGCGCCACCGACACCGCCGCACTCGAGCGCGGGCTGCGTTCGGCCGCCGCGGTCGAGTGGGCCCGTGACCTCGCCAACACCCGATCCGGCGAGAAGACGCCGGCCTGGCTTGCCGCCGCGGCCGCGCGCACCCTGCGCCCGCTTGACGTCGACGTCGTCGAGCGGGATGAGAGGTGGCTGGCCGAGCAGGGCTTCGGCGGCGTGCTCGCCGTCGGCGGCGGTTCGGCGTCGCCGCCGCGGTTGATCCAGGCGTCGTGGCGCCCGCGCGGAGCCCGCGCCGGCACGCACGTCGTGCTGGTCGGCAAGGGCATCACGTTCGACACCGGCGGCGTCAACCGCAAGACCGGCACCGGGATGAACACGATGTACACCGACATGGCCGGCGGCGCGGCCGTGCTGGCGGCGCTGCACGCCATCGCCGCCGCCCGCCTGCCGATGCGCGTCACCGCGCTCGTCCCCGCGGCCGAGAACTCGCTGTCCGGCTCGTCCTACCGGCCGGGTGACGTCGTCCGACACGTCGGCGGGCGCACGAGCGAGATCCACAACACCGACGCCGAGGGCCGGCTGGTGCTCGCCGACGCCCTTGCCTACGCCGTGGCGCGGCTGCGGCCAACCGTGCTCGTCGATGTCGCCACCCTCACCGGGGCGGCCAAGGTCGCGCTCGGCTCGAAGACGGCGGGGCTGTTCGCGACGTCCGACGAGCTCGCCGCCGCGCTCACCGACGCGGGCGAAGCCGCTGGCGAGCCGCTGTGGCGGCTGCCGCTGCCGGTCGAGTACGAAGCCTTGCTCGACTCGCCGGTCGCCGATGCGACGAACGCCCCGGGCAACCCGGGGGCGATCACCGCCGCGCTGTTCCTGCGCGCGTTCGTCGGTGACGTGCCGTGGGCGCACCTCGACATCGCCGGGCCCGGACGCGCCGGCAAGGACGACGGCATGTTCGCCCAGGGCGCCACCGGATTCGGCGCCCGGTTGCTGCGTCAGTGGGTCGAGTCGCTGGCGTGACCGACGAACTGGTGCTGCCGCTCGTGGTGCGCATCGAACGCGCCGACCCGCCCTGGCGCACCGACGCGCTCGAGGCCGCGGCCCGCAGTGTGCTCCTGATACTCACCGCCGAGCGGCCCGAATGGGCCGAGGCACTCGCCGCGTGGGACGGGCAGCGCATTCGCAAGGTCGTGCGCCGGGCCCGCGGGGCCGAGTGGCGCCGGGCGCTGACGGTGGACGGGCTGGACGTCGAGCACCGCACGGCCCAACTGCGCGTCTACCCGCCCGTGCCGCTGGACGGGTGGCCGCCGGAGCTCGCCCGGCTGCAGGTAGGCGGGACGAACCTGGACGACACCGAGCCGGCGCCGACCGTCGCGCCGGGCACGCCGCTGGTGTTGCTGTCACCGCAGGCCGAGATGACGACGGGCAAGGCGATGGCGCAGGCCGCGCACGCGGCCCAGCTCGGCTGGCGGTCGCTGCCCGGCGCAGCCCGCGCGGCGTGGCGGGCGGCCGGCTTCCCGCTCGCCGTGCGCGATGCGCCGCCACCGCAGTGGGCCGCCGCCGTGGCCGCCGGCGCACCGGTCGTCCACGACGGTGGCTTCACCGAGGTCGAGCCCGGCACCGCGACGGCAGTGTTCGTCCGACCGTGATCAGGCGAAGTTGTCCGCGCGTGCCGTCGCTCCAGCCCGGCGACACGCGGACAACTTTGGGGGCCGGGCGAAGTTGTCCGCGCGTGTCGTCGCTCCAGCCCGGCGACACGCGGACAACTCGGTGGGGGGGTCAGCGGGACAGAGACTCGTATAGCTCGACGGTGCGGTGGGCGATGGTGTCCCAGCCAAACTCGTGCACCGCGCGCTCGCGCCCGGCCAGCCCCATCGTCGCGGCCCGGACCGGGTCGGCGCACAGCTCGTTCACCGCGGTGGCCAGCCCGTGCTCGAACTCCACGGTGGGCACCGCGTGAAACGGCACGAGCAACCCGGTGAGACCGTCGGCGACGACCTCGGGGATGCCCCCCACTGCACTGGCCACCACCGCCGTCTCACAGGCCATCGCCTCGAGATTGACGATGCCCAGCGGCTCGTAGACCGACGGGCAGACGAACACGGTGGCGTGGGTCAGCAGCTGGGTGAGCTGGTCGCGCGGCAGCATCTCGCGCACCCACACCACGCCCGAGCGTGCCGTGGCCAACCGGCCCACGGCCGCCTCGATCTCGGCCGCGATCTCGGGGGTGTCGGGCGCGCCGGCGCAGAGCACGAGTTGGATTGCCGGATCGAACTGCTCGGCCGCCCGCAGCAGATGGGCCAAGCCCTTCTGCCGGGTGATCCGGCCGACGAAGATCACCGACGGCCGGTCGGGGTCGATGCCGTGCCGGGCCAGCGACCGGTCGTCGTGGTCGGGCGCGTACAGCGTCGTGTCGATGCCGTTGTGGATCACGTGCACCTTCGCCGGGTCGACGAACGGGTACGCGTGCAAGACGTCGGCGCGCATCCCGTAGGACACCGCGACGATCGCGTCGGCGCTCTCGTAGGCCTGCTTCTCGGCCCACGACGAGATGCGGTAGCCCCCGCCGAGTTGCTCGGCCTTCCACGGCCGCTGCGGCTCGAGCGAATGGGCCGACAGCACGTGCGGGACGCTGTGCAGCTGCGCGCCGAGCACCCCGGCCAGGTTGGCGTACCACGTGTGCGAGTGCAGCACGTCGGCCGCGCCGACCGCCGCCGCCATCTCGAGATCAACCCCCAGCGTCCGCAGCGCGCTGTTGGCCTCGGCCAAGCCGGTAGGCGTCGCGTAGGAGAAGACCCCGGCTTCGGCCCGCGGCGCGCCGAAACAGTGGACGTCGACATCGATCAGCTTGCGCAACTCGCGGGCCAGGAATTCGACGTGCACCCCCGCCCCGCCGTAGACCTCAGGGGGATATTCGCGCGACAGGATGGCCACTCGCATGCATTCACGCTAGTGGTTTCGGCCACATCGCCCGATAACCGCACTAGGGTGGGCTCATGGCGCGAGAGCCCCGGGTCCTGGGTATCGTCCTCGCCGGCGGTGAGGGCAAACGCCTCTGGCCGCTGACCGGTGACCGGGCGAAGCCGGCGGTGCCCTTCGGCGGCAACTACCGGCTCATCGACTTCGTGCTCTCGAACCTCGTCAACGCCGGTTTCCTGCGCATCTGCGTGCTGACCCAGTACAAGTCGCACTCGCTCGACCGGCACATCACCCAGACGTGGCGCATGTCGTCGATCCTCGGCAACTACGTCACGCCCGTGCCGGCGCAGCAGCGGCTGGGCCCGCGCTGGTACACCGGCAGCGCCGACGCGATCCTGCAGTCGGCCAACCTGATCTATGACGACAAGCCCGACTACATCATCGTCTTCGGCGCCGACCACGTGTACCGGATGGACCCGCGGCAGATGGTCCACGCGCACATCGACTCGGGGGCCGGAGCGACGGTGGCCGGCATCCGCGTGCCGCGGGCCGAGGCCACGGCCTTCGGCGTCATCGACGCCGACCCCGATCACCGCGTCATCGACTTCCTCGAGAAGCCGGCCGACCCGCCCGGCCTGCCCGACAGCCCGGACGAGAGCTACGCGTCGATGGGCAATTACGTATTCACCACCGACGCGTTGCTCGAGGCACTGCGTGAGGACGCCGACGACGAGCAGTCGGTGCACGACATGGGCACCAACATCATGCCGATGATGGTGAAGAAGGACGCAGCCTACGTCTACGACTTCGCCGACAACGACGTGCCCGGGGCCGAGGACCGCGATCACGGCTACTGGCGCGACGTCGGGACGCTCGACGCCTACTACGACGCGCACATGGATCTTGTGGCCGTCCACCCGATCTTCAATCTCTACAACCGCCAGTGGCCGATCTTCACCCACCATCCGCAGTTGCCGCCGGCCAAGTTCGTCGAGGGCGGCATCGCCCAGGAGTCCATCGTCGGGGCCGGGACGATCATCGCCGGCGCCACCGTGCGACACAGCGTCATCGCGCCCGACGTGCGCCTCGGCGCCGGTGCCTATGTCGAGGGATCGGTGCTGATGCCCGGGGTCCAGGTCGGCCGGGGCGCCGTGGTCCGCAAGGCGATCCTCGACAAGGACGTCGTCGTTCCCGAGGGCGCACACATCGGTCTCGAGCCCGAATTCGACCGCCAGCGCTACCACGTGTCCGAAGGCGGCATCGTGGTCCTGGGCAAGTCCCAGCAGGCCCTGCCGTAGCGCCGGCCCGACTCGCGCGGCCCAGCCGGACCCGCGGTTCGGGCGTGGCGGTCGAGGTCGGCGTTGCCGCGGATCTGGCGTAGCTAGTCTGGCGTCAGCTGATCCGTTTGCCTGGAGGTCGTTTTGTCGTCACGCACTCGCCCGCTCTGTCTGGCCGTCTCGCTCGTCGCGGCCACCGCGCTCGCCCTGTCCGGATGCGGCTCGGGCAAGAAGGTCGACGACAAGGCGACGAAGGCCGCCGTCGGGTCGGTGTCGAAGAACGCGAGCCTGGGTGACCAACTGCCGGCCGCGGTGAAGAAGAAGGGCCAGCTGGTGATGGCCACCGACCCGACCTACGCGCCGATCGAGTTCACGAAGACCGGTGGCGGGTTCCAGGGCTTCGACATCGACCTGGCCAACGCGATCGGCAAGGTGCTCGGCGTCAAGATCGTTGTTCGCAAGGCCCAGTTCGACGGCATTCTCGCCGGCATCAACGCCGGTCGCTTCGACTTCGCGATGTCGGCCTTCACCGACAACGCCGACCGCGAGAAGGGCAACGACTTCGTCACCTACTTCAAGGCCGGCACCTCGATCGGCGTGAAGAAGGGCAACCCCAAGAAGATCAAGTCCCAGGACGACCTGTGCGGGCTGCGGGTCGCCGCCGAGAAGGGCACGATCCAGGCGACCGCGTTGACCAAGACCACGGCCGACGGCGCGACGACGTTGAAGGGCACCTGTCTGAAAGAGGGCAAGAAGGCGCCCGTCCCGGTGCTGCTGCCCGACCAGGCCGGCGTCAACTCCGCCGTCGTCGGCGGCCGGGCCGACGCGTTCACCGGTGACACCCCCGTCGTGATCTACCAGGGCACCCTCGAGGGCGGGCAGATCGAGCTGGCCGGCAAGACGACGGACGAGGCGCCGTACGGCATCGCCTTCAAGAAGGGCAGCCCGCTCGTGGCCGTCTTCCAGAAGGCCGTGGCCCAACTGATGGCGGACGGGACGTACCAGAAGATCGTCGCGGCCTGGAAGCTGGAGACGGGCGCGATCACCGAGTCCAAGATCAACGACGCCAACGGGTAGCCGGTCATGTCGGACGACGCGGGGCGGCACGAGGCGCAGAGCGGTCCGGCCTCGCCGCCGGCGGAGGAGCTGACCGTCGTCGCGGTGCGCCATCCGCTGCGCTGGGTCGCCGTGGTCGTGCTCGGCGTGCTGGCGGCGATGTTCATCCACTCGCTGATCGTCAACCCGGCCTGGCAGTGGAGTTACGTCCAGGGTTACTTCACCGACGCGCAGATCATCGACGGCATTCTGGTGACGTTGCAGCTCACCGTTCTCGCGATGGTGCTGGGCATCGTCCTGGGCATCCTGCTCGCGGTGATGCGGATGTCGCCGAATCCGGTGGTGTCGACGACGGCCTGGACGTACACGTGGTTCTTCCGCGGTACGCCGGTGCTGGTGCAGTTGCTGTTCTGGTACTCATTCGCCTACCTGTTCTCGAACATCTCGATCGGCATCCCGTTCGGCCCGACGTTGCACACCTGGGACACGAACTCGCTGATCACCCCCTTCATTGCCGGCGTGCTCGGGCTGGGCCTCAACGAGGCGGCGTACATGTCCGAGATCGCCCGGGCCGGGCTGTTGTCGGTCAGCGCCGGGCAGAGCGAGGCCGCGGCGGCGCTCGGCATGGGCCGCGGGCTGGCGCTGCGGCGGATCATCCTGCCGCAGGCGATGCGGGTGATCATCCCGCCGACCGGCAACGAGACGATCTCGATGTTGAAGACGACGTCGCTGGTGATCGTCATCTCGCTCAACGACCTGACCGGTGCGGCGCAGAACATCTACAACCAGGCGACGTTCCTGCAGGTGCCGCTGCTGGTGGTGGCCAGCATCTGGTACGTGATCATGACGAGCGTGTTGTCGGTCGGGCAGTACTTCCTCGAGCGTCGGTTCGGGCGGGGGACGAGCCGCAGCACGCCACCGCGTCCGCTGCAGCGACTGATCACCCGGATGCGGGCCAGCCGCCGCGTCGCGTCGCCGGCGGTGTCCGGTGCCTGAGCCCCTGGTCCGCGCCGACGAGGTCCGCAAGTCGTTCGGGCCGATCGAGGTGCTGTGCGGCATCACGCTGAGCGTCGACCCGGGACAAGTGCTGTGCGTGATCGGCCCGTCCGGGTCGGGCAAGTCGACGTTCATCCGCTGCATCAACCACCTCGAGAAGATCGACGGCGGCCGGTTGCTCGTCGACGGCCACCTGGTCGGCTACCGCCGGGTCGGCACCAAGCTGCACGAGATGCGCGAGTCCGAGATCGCCAAGCGGCGCGAAGACGTCGGCATGGTCTTTCAGCACTTCAATCTGTTCCCGCACATGACGGTGCTGCAGAACCTCGTTGAGGCGCCGACGCGGGTGAAGCGCGTGCCGAAGGCGGTGGCGGTGGCCGAGGCGCGGGCCCTGCTCAAGCAGGTCGGGCTGTCGGAGAAGGAGAAGGCCTACCCGGCGCAGCTGTCCGGCGGCCAGCAGCAGCGGGTGGCGATCGCTCGGGCGCTGGCCATGAAGCCGAAGCTCATGCTCTTCGACGAGCCGACCTCCGCGCTCGACCCGGAGCTCGTCGGCGAGGTGCTCGACGTGATGAAGCAGCTCGCGCGCGACGGCATGACGATGATCGTGGTGACGCACGAGATGGGCTTCGCGCGGGAGGTCGCCGACCAGTTGGTGTTCATGGACGCGGGCGTCGTCGTCGAGTCGGGGCGGCCGCGCGAGGTGCTGGCCAACCCGCAGAACGAGCGGACGAAGGCGTTCCTGTCCAAAGTCCTGTGAGTGTCGTCGGGTGGGACTCCGACGCCGTGGTGGCGTCGTGGTCGGGTCGGCCGCCGCTGGACGGTGACCGCGTCGCCGACGCCTGCGTGGTCGGCCTCGGCGCGTCCGGTCTGGCCGCGGTCGACGCGCTGGTCGAGCGCGGCCTGGACGTTGTCGGCGTCGATGCCGGACGGGTCGCGGCCGGTGCCGCGGGGCGCAACGGCGGATTCCTGATCGCCGGGCCCGAACCCCCGCTGCACGACGCCGTGGCGAAGTGGGGCGAGAGCGCCGTCGACCTGTACCGCGCCACGCTGGCCGAGATCGACCGCCTCGAGGCGCTGCTCGGCGCCGCGGTCGTGCGCCGGGTCGGGTCGATCCGGCTGGCCGGCCTGCCTGGCGATCCGCAGTCCGACGCCGAGGCGGCCGACCGCGCGGACTGTGCCGCGCAGGCGAGCGCGTTGCGCGCGTACGGCATCGCGGTCGAGGAGTACGTCGGCCCGCTCGGGCGCGGCCTGTACCGACCCGATGATGCGGCGACCAATCCGGCCGTCCGGGCCATCGAGCTTGCTACCCGGGTCGGTGCGCGGGCTCGCCTGCACGAGCACACCCACGTCCGGTCCGTCGCGCCCGGGCGCGTGGTCACCGAGCGCGGGACGGTCAGCGCCGGCACGATCGTCGTCGCGATCGACGGCCGCCTCGACGTGCTGTTGCCACAGCTCGAGTGGCGGTTGCGCACCGCGCGGTTGCAGATGCTAGCGGCCGAGCCGGGCCCGCCGCGGCTGCCGTGCCCGGTGTACGGCCGCTGGGGTTACGACTACGCCCAGCAGTTGCCGGACGGCCGGCTCTACGTCGGGGGCGGCCGCGACCGGTTCCTGACCGAGGAGTGGACGCACGACACGCGGCCGACCGCGCCGGTGCAGGGCTACATCGAGACGGTCGCCGCCCGGATGGCCGGTGGCCCGGTGCGCCCCACCCACCGCTGGGCGGCGTCGGTCGGCTTCACCCCCGACGCCCGGCCGCTGTGCACGGAGGTCGCCGACGCAGTGGTGGCCATCGGCGGCTACAACGGTTGCGGCAACCTCGTCGGGCCAGTGGTCGCCCGGGCCGCCGTCGCGCTCGTCGTGGACGGGGTTCGCCCGCCGCCCTGGGCCGCGTCCTGACCACCCGGGCCCGGTAGGAAAGAATGAGCCGGTGAGCGACGTCGAGCCGAGCGAGCTGGCCGCTGCGCTGTCGCGGGCCGGGGTCGCCGATGTCGATCACGGCCGCCGGCGCCGGGCCGAGTACTCGAGCGATGCCTCCAACTACCGCGTCGTCCCGACCGTGGTCGCCTTCCCGCGCCACGTCGAGGAAGCCGGCACCGCGCTAGCCGTGGCCCGCGCGCACGGTGTGCCGATCACCGCCCGCGGCGCGGGCACCTCCACCGCCGGCAACGCGGTGGGGACGGGACTGGTGCTCGACTTCTCCCGGCACCTCAACCGGGTGCTCGAGGTCGACCCCGCGGCCCGCACGGCCCGGGCCGAACCGGGTGCGATCCTCGACTCGATCACCGCCGCCGCATCGGCCCACGGGTTGCGCTACGGCCCCGACCCGTCGACCCACGCCCGGGCCACGATCGGCGGCGCGATCGGCAACAACGCCTGCGGGTCGCGCGCCCTGAAGTACGGGCGCACCGTCGACAACGTCGTCGCCCTCGATGTCCTGACCGCCGACGGCGCGCGGTTCACCGCCGGTGCGAGGTCCGGCACCGCCGGCCCGGTGTCGCCGCTGCTCGCCGGCCTCGACCGCGTGGTCGAGCAGCACCTGGCCACCATCCGCACCGAGTTCGGCCGCTTCACCCGCCAGGTGTCGGGTTACTCGCTCGAGCACCTGCTGCCCGAGAACGGCGCCGACATCGCCAAGTTCCTGGTCGGCACCGAGGGCACGCTGGGCCTGCTGCTCGGCGCGACGGTGCGCCTCGTGGAATCACCGGCGGCCACCGCGCTGGCCGTGCTCGGCTACCCCGACATGCCGGCGGCGGCCGACGCGGTCCCGGCCCTGTTGCCGCACGACATCGTCGCGCTCGAAGGCATGGACGCGCGCCTCGTCGAGGTCGTGCGCAGCCGACGCGGCCCCACGGCTGTCCCTGAGCTGCCCCGCGGCGGCGGCTGGCTGTTCGTCGAGACCGCGGGACCGACGCAGCGCGAGGCGATCGCCGCGGCCGAGAAGGTCGTCGCCGATGCCGGCTGCCTCGACGCCGCGATCGTCACCGGCCCGGTGGCTCGGGCGCTGTGGCGCATCCGTGAGGACGGCGCCGGGCTCGGCGGCCGCACCCCGGCCGGGGCGCCGGCGTGGCCGGGGTGGGAGGACGCCGCCGTGCCGCCGGGCCACCTCGGCGCGTATCTGCGCGAGTTCGAGGCGCTGATGAAGGAGCACGACGTCGACGCCCTGGTGTACGGGCACTTCGGCGACGGCTGCGTCCACGCCCGCATCAACTTCCCGCTCGGGCACGACGCCGGACGGTTCCGCAACTTTGTCGTCGAGGCGGCCGCGCTCGTCGGCCGGCACGGCGGCTCGATGTCTGGCGAGCACGGCGACGGCCGAGCCCGGGGCGAGTTGCTGCACTACATGTACTCGGCCGACGCGCTGACCGCGTTCGGGCAGGTCAAGGCGCTGTTCGACCCGCTGAACCTGCTCAACCCCGGCGTGATCGTCGAGCCCGCCCCCGTCGACGCCGACCTGCGCGTGCCCTTCGCCAAGCCGTTGCGCAAGCACCTCGCGTTCGCCTACCCGCAGGACGGCGGCGACCTCTCGACCGCGGTGCACCGCTGCGTCGGCGTGGGCAAGTGCCGGGCCGATACCACCACCACCGGTGGGGTGATGTGTCCGTCCTACCTCGCCACCGGTGACGAGAAGGACTCCACGCGGGGACGCGCGCGGGTGCTGCAGGAACTCGCCAACGGTTCGCTGATCAAGGGCTACCGCTCGGCCGAGGTCACCGAGGCGCTCGACCTGTGTCTGTCGTGCAAGGGGTGCGCGTCCGACTGCCCGGCCGGCGTGGACATGGCGACTTACAAGGCCGAGGTGCTCCACCAGCGTTACCGGCGCCGGCCCCGCCCGCCGGCGCACTACGCGCTCGGGTGGCTGCCCCGTTGGGCCCGGCTCGCGGCGAAGGCGCCCAGGTTGGCCAACGCCGCGCTGCGCAGCGAGGCGCTGGCCGGTTTCGCGAAGCGCGCCGGCGGGATCGACGCCCGGCGCCCGCTGCCGCGCTTCGCCACCACGACCTTCCGGGGGTGGTTCGCCGAGCGCACCGGACGCACCGGCACCCCGGTCGTGCTCTGGGTCGACACGTTCACCAACCACTTCAGCCCCGAGGTCGGGCAGGCCGCGGTGCGGGTGCTCGAGGCCGCGGGCTACGCCGTGCAGGTCCCCGACCAGCCGGTGTGCTGCGGGCTCACCTGGATCTCGACCGGCCAGCTCGATGGCGCCCGCAAGCGCCTGCTCGGCACCCTCGACGCGCTGATCGGCGCGGCCCAGGCCGGCATCCCCATCGTCGGGCTCGAGCCGTCGTGCACGGCCGTGTTGCGCCATGACGTGCTCGAGTTGCTGCCCGACGACCCCCGAGCGGCCCAGGTCGCGGGCGCGACGAAGACGTTGGCCGAGTTGTTGACCGCGACGCCGGGGTGGACACCGCCGGCCATGGCCGACGTGCACGCCGTCGCCCAGCCCCACTGTCACCAGCACGCGGTCATGGGCTGGGCGGTCGACGCCGCCCTGCTGCACAGCGCGGGCGCAAGCGTCGAGGCCGTTGGCGGGTGTTGCGGGCTGGCCGGCAACTTCGGCGTCGAGCGCGGCCACTACGAGGTGTCGGTCGCCGTCGCCGAGACCGCCTTGCTGCCCGCCGTCCGCAACGCGGCGCCGGACGCCGTGATCCTGGCCGACGGGTTCTCGTGCCGCACCCAGCTCGAGCAGCTCGGCGACGCGCACAGCGTCCACCTGGCCCAGCTGCTCGACGACCACACGGCCAGCGAGGGGCGGGTGACCACCCACGCGATGAGCGCTCGCGCGAAGAGCCGGATCGCCCGCGACGCGGCCGAGCGGAGCGAGGTAGAGGGCGCGCAACCCTCCCCGAGCGCCAGCGAGGGGCGGGTGAGCGACCGATGAGCGATCCGAAAAGTTTTGTGCCGCCGCCGTACCCGTACGAGCGGCTCGACAAGATCATCACCCTTGCCGCTGCGCACGAGGGCGGCGCGGTCGACCTGTCGATCGGCACGCCCTGCGATCCGACGCCCGCCGCGGTCCGCGCCGCGCTGGCCGCCGGCGACACCGCCCGCGGCTACCCGCCGTCCATCGGCACTTCGGCGTTGCGGGCCGCCGCGGCCGGCTGGATCGAGCGCCGGCTCGGCGCCACCGTCGACCCTGCCACCGAGCTCGCCGCCTGCGTCGGCACCAAGGAGTTCGTCGCTTCCCTGCCGCAGTACCTGAAGCTGCGCGACCCGACGCGCGACACCGTCCTCTACCCGGCGATTAGCTACCCCACCTACGAGATGGGCGCGACGCTGGCCGGCCTGCGGGCCGTCCCCTACCTGAGCCTCGACGAGATCGACGACACGGACGCCGGCCGCGCGCTCGTGCTCTGGGTCAACTCGCCCGCCAACCCCACCGGCGAGCTGCACGATCTCGCCGCCGCGGCCGCATGGGGACGCGAGCGCGGCATCCTCGTCGCCTCGGACGAGTGCTACGCCGAGTTCACCTGGGCCGGCGCCGCGACGACGATCCTGCGCGCGGGCACCGACGGCCTGCTCGCCCTGCACTCGCTGTCCAAGCGCGACAACTTCGCCGGTGCGCGGATCGGCTTCTACGCCGGCGACACCTCCCTGGTCCACTACCTGCGCGAGATCCGCAAGCATGCCGGCCTGCTGCCGGCCGGTCCCGTCCAGGCCGCGGCCGTAGTGGCGCTCGGCGACGACGCGCACATCACGGCGCAGCGCGCGCGCTACCTGCACCGGATGCAGCGGCTGGCGCAGATCCTTGACGCCGTCGGCTATCCGGCCCAGGTGCCGGCCGGTGCGTTCTACCTCTGGGTGCCGGCGCCGAGCGGCGACGCCTGGGACGCGGCGCGCGACCTCGCCCGGCAGGCCGGCATCGTCGTGTCACCGGGTGAGTTCTACGGTGCGGCGGGGAAGGCCTACTTCCGGGTTGCCGCTGTCCAGCCGGACGAGGCGATCGAACTGGTCGCCGCTCGCGTTCACCTACCCGGTGCGTAACCGGCCGGATACAGGAGCGCCATACGATGCCGTCAATGGCTGACGTGTTCGAGGGGTACGGCGTCGGCGCCGCCTGGGACGAGATGATCGACCGCGACGGCAACGCGCGCGCTCCGTACCGGCTGCTGCACGAATCGATCAAGCAGAGCGGTGCCCAGGAACTGCGGGCCGGCGTCGACGCCCTGGCCCGCGCCTACCTCAACCAGGGCGTCACGTTCGATGTCGGCGGCGAGGAGCGGCCGTTCCCGCTCGACATCGTGCCGCGGGTGATCGACGACGAGAGCTGGCACCACATCGAACGCGGGGTGCGCCAGCGCGTCGCCACGCTCGAGGCGTTCCTCGCCGACGTGTACGGCAGCTGCCGGGTCGTCGCCGACGGCGTCGTGCCCCGCAGCGTCATCACCTCCTCGAAGCATTTCCACCGCGCGGCGCACGGCATCGAGCCGCCCAACGGCGTGCGCGTCCACGTCTCCGGCATCGACCTGATCCGCGACGAGCAGGGCGGGTTCCGGGTGCTCGAGGACAACGTCCGGGTGCCATCGGGCGTCAGCTACGTGCTCGCCAACCGGGCCGCCATGCGCCAGCAGTGGGCTGAGGTCTTGGGCCGGGTGCGGCTGCGTCCGGTCTCGCACTACCCGCAGCGGCTGTTGGCCGCGCTGCGCGCCGCCGCTCCGCCGGGGGTCGCCGATCCGAACGTCGTGGTGCTGACGCCCGGCGTCTACAACAGCGCCTACTTCGAGCACGCGTGGCTGGCTCGGGCGATGGGCGTCGAGCTCGTCGAAGGCCGCGATCTCGTCTGCTCCGGCGGGGTCGTGCGGATGCGCGACACGTCGGGCGAGCGCCGGGTCGACGTCATCTACCGCCGGGTCGACGACGAGTTCATCGATCCCGTCCAGTTCCGTTCCGACTCGATGCTCGGCTGCCCGGGGCTGCTCACCGCGGCGCGCGCCGGCAACGTCACGGTGGCCAACGCCGTCGGCAACGGCGTCGCCGACGACAAGTTGATCTACACGTACCTGCCCGATCTGGTGCGCTACTACCTGGGCGAGGAACCGATCCTGCGCAACGTCGACACCTGGCGGCTCGAGGATCCGGGCGCGCTGGAAGAGGTGCTCGACCGCCTCGCCGAACTCGTGGTCAAGCCGGTCGACGGCGCGGGCGGCAAGGGCCTCGTCATCGGCCCGCAGGCCACCGCCGCCGAGCTCGACACCCTGCACAAGCAACTGGTCGAGAACCCGCGCGGGTGGATCGCCCAGCCGGTCGTGCAGCTGTCGACGGTGCCCACCCTCGTCGGCAACTCCATCGCGCCCCGGCACGTCGACCTGCGACCGTTCGCGATCAACGACGGCGACGACGTGTGGGTGCTGCCCGGCGGCCTGACCCGCGTCGCGCTGC
>CAXTHY010000010.1:26662-41965 GCA_964244175.1 uncultured Jatrophihabitans sp.
GGTTCGGGCTCGCGGAAGATGCTCCCATCCACGTCGTCCCCATCGAGAAGGGCGGCAGCGACCGACGGTTTTACCGCGTCGCGCTGCCGGAGGGCTCCCTGGTCGTGAACTCCAGCCAGGGCGGCGGCTCGAAGGACACCTGGGTGCTGGCCGGTGAGCGCAGCTTCGCCAGTGCCCGCTCGCCGCAGCGCTCGACCGTCGTTGCGCACGGCCCGATGCCGGCGGTCGAATCGGCAATCGACCGCGAGATCCGCCAGCAACAGGAACAGCAGCAGCAGGCCGGCCCGCCGTGCTGAGCCGCATCGCCGAGTCGCTGTACTGGATCGGGCGCTACGTCGAGCGGGCCGAGGTCACGAGCCGCATCGTCGACGTCCACCTCAGCCTGCTGCTCGACGACCCGTGGGCGCCCGAGGACGTCGTCTGCGCGTCACTGCTCTCGGCGATGGGCCACGAGCCGACCGAGACGGTTCGGCGCGGCGAGGTGCTCGAAGCGCTCGTGTGGGATCCGTCCACCCCGGCGTCGGTGATCGGCTCGATCGGCGCCGCACGTGAGAACGGCCGCCGCAGCCGCGAGATCGTCTCGTCGGAACTGTGGGAGAGCATCAACGTCACCTGGCACGAGGCCAACCGGCCCGGCCGCCGCGCGTACCCGCACCCGTTCCTGACGTGGGTCCGCGAACGCTCGGCGGCGTTCAACGGCGTCGCCGACAGCACGCTCTCGCGCGACGAGGCGTTCCACTTCCTCGTCCTCGGCCGCAGCATCGAGCGGGCCGACATGACGGCGCGGCTGGCCGCCGCCCGAGCGCTGGCCGGCACCGCCGGGCCGTCCTGGGTGACGCTGTTGCAAAGTTGCGGGGCCTACCAGGCGTTCCTGCGCAGTGCCCGGGGCGCGGTCGACGAGCGACGCTCGGCCGAGTTCCTGCTGCTCGACGCGCTGTTCCCGCGTTCGCTGATGAGCGCGCTGGTGGTCGCCGAGCGCTGCCTCGACGAGCTGGCCGCGCAACACGGGACGAGTGAGCGCGGCAAGGCCCTGCAGGCCCACCGGGTACTCGGCATGATCCGCTCCGAGCTCGAGTTCGCGCCGCCGGCCGAACTGCTCGAGGACGTCTACCAGGTGATGGAGCGCGTGCAGAGCGCCTGCTCGGTGGCCAGTGACGCCATCTCGCAGCGCTACTTCCCGCACGGCGTCGTCACGTCCTGGATGGTGTCGTAGTGAGCACGCGCTACCGCATCCAGCACACCAGCCGCTACGAGTACGACCGCAGCGTCGTCGCGTCGTTCAACGAGGCCCGGTTGACGCCCATGCAGACGCCGTGGCAGATGCGGCTCGAGTCCAGCATCGCCATCGATCCGGTGACCTGGAACTACCGCTACGTCGACTACTGGGGCACCGAGGTGCGTGTCTTCGAGGCCACCAGTGCGCATCGGGCACTCGAGGTGCGGGCGACGAGTCTCGTCGAGATCGATCAGACCCGCCGTCCGACCCCACTCGAGCTCAGCTGGGACGAGGTGCGCGACCCGAGCGTCCGCGACGAGTTCGTCGAGTACGTGACGCAGACGCCGATGACCGCGCCACCGGCCGAGCTGGCCGATCTCGCCGACTCGATCGCCGCCGACAACCCGCCGGCCGAGACGGCCCGGCGGCTGAGCGCGGCCGTCCACGACGCCCTGACCTACACATCGGGTGTCACCGAGGTGCGCACCACCGCTGCGCAGGCGTGGGAGGCCGCCAACGGGGTGTGCCAGGACTTCACGCACCTCGTCGTCGGGGCGCTGCGCCACGTGGGCATGCCGGCGCGCTACGTGTCGGGCTACCTGCACCCGTCGAAGGAACCCGAGATCGGCAACCCGGCCAAGGGCGAGAGCCACGCGTGGGTCGAGTGGTGGCTCGGCCAGTGGGCGCCCCACGATCCGACGAACCTGTCCGACGTCGCCGAACGGCATGTCATGGTCGGCACCGGTCGCGATTACGGCGACGTGCCGCCGATCAAGGGCATCGTGGCCGGGGCGCACAACACCGTCGGCATGGGGGTCGGGGTCGAGCTCACCCGCCTGGCCTGACCGGCCCCCGATGCTTGCTCACGTCGGCGATCGAGCCGCCCGGGTTAGGCGACCGGCGGTACCGGGTACCTGACTCCTGAACGCAGTCGACACCCACTGGAGGGTTTCACCACCATGAGCGCTACAGACAAAATCAAGAACGCGGTCGAGGACGTCGAGGGCAAGGCCAAGGAAGCACTCGGCAGCGCCACCGGTGACAAGTCCACCGAGAACGAGGGCAAGAAGGACCAGGCCAAGTCGGATCTGAAGGACGCGGGCGAGAACGTCAAGGACGCCTTCAAGCACTGACGGCTACATACACGACGACGGCGGCCCCGAGCGAAAGCTCGGGGCCGCCGCTGTGTAATCGGGTGGGGTCCCCGGGACTGACGAAAGGACCTCCATGCCGGACGAGTTACGCCCGCAGCGGCGCGGCCGCAAGATCGCGATGACCGACGACGAGCGCGACGCGTTCCTCGCCGCCGAGCGGACGTGCCGGGTGGCGACCATCGGGCCCGACGGCCCGCACGCGACGCCGCTCTGGTTCGGCTGGGACGGCACGCACTTCTGGCTGTACTCGATCGTCAAGAGCCAGCGCTGGACCGATCTCGAGCGCGATCCGCGGATCGGCGTCACCATCGACGCCGGGGTCGACTACGTCGAGCTGCGCGGCGTCGAGATCACCGGCACGGTCGAGCCGATCGGCGAGGTGCCACGCACCGGTGAGCCGGCCGAGGAGCTGGCCGAGATCGAGAAGCAGTTCGCCGGCAAGTACCTGTCCGCGCCCGAGGGCCCGCCGAACGAGGAGATGTATCACGACGGGCGGCACGGCTGGCTGCGCGTCACACCGAAGAAGATCACCAGCTGGGATTTCCGCAAGCTCGCAAACCTCTGACCGGTCGCCCACCCCCGGCCCCCGCCACGTCCGCCCGCCTCACGTCCGTCCCCCACACTTCTGTTGAGTAGCGACATCGGACCGTTAGGTGGCGACTTACAACTCGCCACTCAGGGCGGGAAGTCGCCACTGAACAGGGCGGAGGCGCGCGGGACGGCAGGGAAGGGACCGCCTGCGCCGCTGCTACGGTTCCGCCACTTTCACCGCAGGAGGCTCCCTTGCACGTCATCGTCGCGGACACCGCCGGCACCGCAACGCTGGTCGATCGCAACAACGATTCCCACGGCCGCGACCCGTCCGAGTGGCTCGAGAGCCGACAGCGAATCGACCATCGCGGCCGCTCTCGAGAACGGGACGGACGGCGACCGGATCCTGCGCGCCATCAGAACGGCTGCCCAAGGACCAGTTCGACGAGGCCATGCATCTGCTCGTTCTTTGACGTTCGGTGATCCTGGGTCGCCCGCGCCCTCGGGACTCCCTTTCGCCATGCTTGAGGACTGCCCGCACCCATGCTTCTCGCCCGATGCGCGGATGCGGGCAATCCTCAAGCGCCCAGAAGGACACCCCTCGGCCAGCTCGACCAGCCCGACCCGTCAGTACAGCCCGCGCCGGCGGACACGACCCGCCCGCGGCTCAGCCGAACTCGACGCCCTGCGCGAGCGGCAGTTCGCTGGAGTAGTTGACGGTGTTGGTCGTGCGCCGCATGTAGGACCGCCATGCGTCCGAGCCTGACTCGCGGCCGCCGCCGGTCTCCTTCTCGCCGCCGAACGCCCCGCCGATCTCGGCGCCGGACGGGCCGATGTTGACGTTGGCGATGCCGCAGTCCGAGCCGTCGGGCGAGGTGAACCGCTCGGCCTCGCGCACGTCGAGCGTGAAGATCGACGACGACAATCCCTGCGGCACGTCGTTGTGCATCTGCAGCGCGCTGTCCGGTCCTGAGTCGAACGAGTCGTAGCTCATGACGTACAGGATCGGCGCGAACGTCTCGGCCTGCACGATCTCCGATTGCGTCGGCATCCGCACGAGGGCGGGCTGGACGTAGTAGGCGCCCGGCGCGTCGTCGGCCTGTACGCGGGCACCGCCGGCCAGTAGCTCGCCCCCGTTGGCCTGGGCCTTCTCCAGCGCGCTGACGTAACCGTCGTAGGACGCCTCGTCGACGAGCGGTCCGACGAGCGTTCCGGCGTCGAGCGGCGAGCCGATCGGCAGCGTGGCGTAGGCGGCGACGAGGCGCTCGACCAGCTCGTCGACGATCGACGCGTGGGCGATGACGCGGCGCAGCGAGGTGCAGCGTTGGCCTGCGGTGCCGGCGGCGGAGAACACGACGCCGCGCACGGTTAGGTCGAGGTCGGCCGACGGCGCGACGATCGCGGCGTTGTTGCCGCCGAGCTCGAGCAGCAACCGGCCGAAGCGGCCGGCCACCCGTGGGGCGACGGCGCGGCCCATACGGGTCGAGCCGGTCGCGCTGAGCAGGGCGACGCGGTGGTCGTCGACGAGCGCCGCGCCGACCTCGGCGCCACCCAGGACGACGGCCGAGACCGCGGCCGGAGCGCCGACACGGTGTGCGGCCTCGGCGATCAGCGCCTGGCAGGCGAGCGCGGTGAGCATCGTCTTCTCCGACGGCTTCCAGACGACCGGGTCGCCGCAGACGAAGGCGAGCGCGGCGTTCCACGACCACACCGCGACGGGGAAGTTGAAGGCGCTGATCACGCCGACGACCCCGAGCGGGTGCCATTGCTCCATCATCCGGTGGCCGGGCCGCTCGGACGCGATCGTCAGCCCGTGCAGCTGGCGCGACAGGCCGACCGCCAGGTCGCAGATGTCGATCATCTCCTGAACCTCGCCCAGGCCTTCGGAGCGGATCTTGCCGGCTTCGATCGAGACCAGCGCACCGAGGTCGCCCTTGTGCACGCGCAGCAACTCGCCGAGTTCGCGGACCAGCGCGCCACGCACGGGAGCCGGGACGGTCCGCCACTCGCGAAACGCGTCGTGGGCCGCGTCGACGATGCCCGCGACGTCCGCGGGCGAGTGGGAATGCAGACGCGCCAGCTCGCCACCGGTGATCGGTGTCCGGGCGACCAGCTCACCGTCGTGCGGCAGATCGGTGACCCCGAGCCGGGCCAGAATCGCCGCGGTCTCGGCGGCCAGCGCCTCGTGGGTGGGCAACGACATGTCTACTCCTGAGGCCAATGGCAATAAATATCCGATAAGTTTATTTCGGGCCCGCGCCCGCCGCCCGCGCCGCCCAGCTGCTCGACCTGGCCGCCCAGGTGCTCGACCTGCTCGCCGCGGCCAGCGGCGGCCGGTCGGTGATGATCAGGCTAATTCGGGCCAATTATGGCGTGTTGCGCCGGAAATAGCAGCTGAACGGGTTGACGAACGGGAACGACACGCGTGTAATTTGAATTGTGTCATTCGGTTCGCCCCAGCGCGGGACATCCGTGGCCGCGCACCACACCTACCTGGAGGCCGTTGTGACGGAACTGACCAGCACCGTCGACGGATCCATCGGAGCCGACGAGCTCGCCGACATCTTCGGCTTGCCGGAGGAGGCGAGCTGGCAGGAACGGGCGCTGTGCTCGCAGACCGACCCCGAGGCCTTCTTCCCCGAGAAGGGCGGCTCGACGCGCGAGGCCAAGAAGATCTGCACGGGCTGCGAGGTGCGCGGTGAATGTCTCGAGTACGCACTCCAGCACGACGAACGTTTCGGCATCTGGGGCGGGCTGTCCGAGCGTGAGCGTCGGCGTCTCAAGCGTCGCGCCGGCTGACCAGCTGGTCGAGATCGTCGTCCGACTGCGCCGCCCAGGTCACGGCGGGTCGACCTCGTCGACGTCGCGGCCCAGGAACTCCGCGGCCAGATCCACGACCACCATGAACACCAGATCGGCGCGGTCCTCGGGATCTGTGGCCCGCGCCTCGATCGGGCGCCGATAGACCACGACGACCGGCTGATTGATCTCGGGCAGGCCCTCACGGAACAACCGGCCGAGCGGCACCCCGCGGTCGACGACCACGTCGTTGTCGAAGCCGAGGTGCGCACCCGGGGGTGGGACGTCCTCGACGGCGAACTCGAGTGCGGCCAGCTCGGCGGCCCAGTGATCCTCCAGCTCCTCGACGGCGTCGAGGACGAGATCGTCGAATTGTTCGCCGCGGGTGCGGTGCAGTGGCACTTCCATGGGCGCGAGCGGACCACGGACCCCGCGACCGCGGCGATCACGCCGCCGCGGCGGACGCCTCGTCCGGCGTGATTGGCGGCCCTCGCTGCGCACGGCACAACCCTACGCAGCGCCGCGCGCGATCACCTCGCCTGCGCGCGCATCGCCGTTGCCCGCTCGAGCACGGCCGCCGCGGTCGGGCCGAGACGACCGTCGGCAACCGCGGCCTGAAAGCAGTCGAGGTGCGGCGGGGTCAGCGCGGCCATCCGGGCGGTGGCCCGGTCGCGGGCCGCCGCTACCAGCCGCTCGAGGACGTAGTTGCCGGCGCTCCAGAGACCGTCATCGGCGATCGCGCGCAGCATGTGGTCGATCTTGGCGTCCGGGGTCCGGCCGACGACGGTCGCGATGTCGTCGCTCCACACCAGCAACGGGACGACCTCGAGCAGGTCGCGGCCGGTGGCGACAGCGAGGGCGGCCGACAGCGCGTCGACCGTGACCGTGCTGGCCAACTCGGCCAGCGCCGCGTACTCCCCGCGCCGGAACAACTCGGTTGCGACCTCGCCGACCCGGGCGGGTGGAACAGCCCGCACGACCGGCCGCGAGCGGGTGGGATCCAGCGACAGGGACAATTCGGCGAGATAGCGCACCGACACCTTGGTGACAAGATCACGCGCCCGGGCCGGCTCGAGCATCTCGGCCGTGCGAGCGGCGAAGTGCGGCGGCAGGAAGCGCTCGGCCAGCTTGCCGGCGACGACCCCGGGTAGCACTTTCGACAACCCGGCCACGCGGGCGAAGACGGCCCGGCCCTCGGCGAAGTAGGTCTCGCCGATCAGGTCGTGCAGGGTGCGCAGGTCGTCATCGGGGATTGCGGCCAGGCCCTGCAGATCGTCGGGCTCGACGACGATGAGCCGGGCGATGCGGCCCAGCTGCGGGCTGCGTGGGCTGCTCATGTGAGCGCCTTGCGAACGATCCCGCGCACGGGCAGCGGGACCCCCTTCAGTGCGGCCTGCACGGTGTCCTCGGCGACCTGGCGGTGGTGCCGGCGGCCGGCCTCGATCTGCTCGGTGAGCCGGCGTAGCACCTCCGGGGCCAGTGCGGCGACCGACGCCGGCGGCGCAGCGCCAAGGGACTCGGTGAGGGCAGCGAGCTCGTCGGACATCCCCGGTCCCTTTCTCCCGCGAGCGGTGAGCAGATAGTGCCACCGGGCCCCGACGCGATCCACACCCGGGCGCGACACGATCGGCGGAAAGTGTCCAAAGCGGGTACCGGCGACCGGCGGAGGACTATCGTCGCCGTCTGTGAAGGCAGTGTCGACGCCACCGGTCGGTGGCCGGTGAGGCACGTCCGGCGCTGTACCCGCACCGGGTGCCCGCGCTCGGCGGTCGCTACGTTGACCTATGCCTATGCCGACCTGACCGCCGTCGTCGGGCCGTTGGCCAGTTTTGCCGAGCCGCATTCCTACGACCTGTGCGAGGAGCACGCGGTGCGCCTGACCGTGCCGCGCGGCTGGGAGGTCGTGCGTCACGTCGGCGAGTTCCCGGCGCCGATCCCGCACGCCGACGACCTCGAGGCCCTCGCCGACGCCGTCCGGGAGGCGGCCCGGGGCGAGGCCACCCCGCGCACTGAGGGCGAACTCACTGGCCGCCGCGGCCATCTGCGCGTCGTGCCGCCCGCGCACTGACCCGAGCCGGCGCGGCGTCGGTACCCTCGAAACACATGGACCTCTCCGCGCTGATCAAGGCTTACGACGTGCGCGGTGTCGTGCCCGACCAGCTTGACGAGCCGATTGCGCGGGCGATCGGGGCCGCCTTCGTCGACGTCACCGGCGCCCAGCGGCTCGTCACGGCCCACGACATGCGGGAGACCGGCCCGGGGCTGTCGCGGGCGTTTGCCGAGGGCGCGATGCAGCGCGGCGCCTCGGTGGTCGAGACCGGGCTCGCGTCCACCGACATGCTGTACTTCGCGTCCGGACACCTCGGGCTGGCCGGGGCGATGTTCACCGCGAGCCACAACCCGGCGCAGTACAACGGCATCAAGCTGTGCCGGGCGAACGCCGTCGCGATCGGGCAGGACTCCGGGCTGACCGAGATCCGCGACCTGGCCGGCCGCTACCTCGACGACGGCCGGCCGGAGTCCGACACGACCGGCGACCTCGAGACCGCCGATGTGCTGCCCGCCTACGCCGCTCACCTGCGGGGCCTGGTCGACCTGTCCGGAATTCGCACGTTGAAGGTCGTCATCGACGCCGGCAACGGGATGGGCGGCTTCACCGTGCCCGCGGTGCTCGGCGACAGCGTCCTGCCCGCGTTGCCCCTGGACATCGTGCCGCTGTACTTCGAACTCGACGGCTCCTTCCCCAACCACGAGGCCAACCCCCTCGAGCCGGCCAACCTCGTCGACCTGCAGCAGGCCGTCGTCGCCGAGGGCGCCGACATCGGCATCGCCTTCGACGGCGACGCCGACCGCTGCTTCGTCGTCGACGCTGCGGGGGCCGCCGTCTCGCCGAGCGCGATCACCGCCCTCGTCGCCACCCGTGAGCTGGCCCGGTCGCCGAACAGTGCCGTCATCTACAACCTGATCACCTCGCATGCCGTGCCCGAGATCGTCCGCGAACACGGCGGGGTGCCCATCCGCACCCGGGTCGGGCACTCGTTCATCAAGGGCGAGATGGCCCGCGTCGACGCCGTCTTCGGGGGCGAGCACTCCGCGCACTACTACTTCCGCGACTTCTGGTTCGCCGACACCGGGATGCTGGCCGCACTGCACGTGCTGGCCGCGCTGGGCGAACAACCGCGCCCGCTGGCCGAGCTGACCGCCGAGTTCTCCCGCTACGTCGCCTCCGGCGAGATCAACTCGACGGTGGGCGACCAGGCTCAGCGGGTGGCGGCGGTGCGCACCGCCTTCGCCGGCCGCGCCGTCGAGGTCGACGAGCTGGACGGGCTGACCGTGCAGCTGGCCGACAGCGCCTGGTTCAACGTGCGGGCGTCCAACACCGAACCCCTGCTGCGCCTGAACGTCGAGGGGCCGACCGCGGAGTCGATGGTCGCAGTGCGCGACGAGGCCCTCGCGGTTATCCGCAGCTAGGTTGAGGGAGGCAACCCGCGCTGAGCTGCACCCGGAGGTAGCAATGGCCCTGCCGGCCGACCTGCTCGAACTGCTCGCTTGTCCGAGCGACGACCACGCGCCGCTGCGTGAGGAACGCCGCGGCGGTGCCGATGTCCTCGTGTGCACCTACTGCACCTCCACCTTCCCGGTCGAGGACGGCATCCCGGTGCTGCTGCTGGACGAGGCGACACCCGGCCCCAACGGTTTGGGCGCGAAGGCGGAATGAGCTTCGACGAGGCGCTACTCGACGACACCCACCGCCTGGACCAGCGCGACGAGCACCGGCTGCTGTGGTCGCTGGCCACCGCCGGCGCGCAGGTTCGACGGGCGGTCGAGACGGCCGGCGAGTTCGGCGTCGAGGCGCTGCGCGGCGGTGACCTGCCGCGCGCGATGCTCGTCGCCACCGACTCGGCGCCGTCGTCGGGCTCGCGGCTCATCACCCGGCTCAGTTGCACCCGTACTCCGGCGATCACGTGGCACGGGGTTGAGCTGCCGCGTTGGGCCGGCCCCGCCGACGCGCTGCTGATCGGCTCGGTCGACGGCCGCCACCCGCGCTTGGCCGAACTGGCCGCGCAGGGTGCGCAGCGGGGCTTGGCCATGGCCGTGGTGGCGCCACCGGGCAGTCAGGTCGCGGTGGCCGCCGGCCGCGCCCCGGTGCACGAGCTGCCGCGCGACCTGAACCCCCGCGCGGCGCGCTGGTCGGTGCTCACCCCGCTGCTGCAGGCGCTCGACGCCCTCGGCGTCAACCCCATCCCGTCCGGTCTGCTGATCGAGGTCGCCGACGCGCTGGATCAGCAGGCCGAGCTGTGCAAGCCCGACGGCGAGGCGTTCGTGAACCCGGCGAAGGCGCTGGCCATCGAGTTCGCGTCCGCGACTCCGCTCGTCGTGGGGGCGGGGGCGCTGGCCGGCGTGGCTGCGCGCGCCATCTCCGACGCGCTGCAGCAATTCGCCGGGGTGTCGTCGGTGTCGGTCTCGTTGCCCGACGGTGTCGGCCGTGCCGGGACGCTGTTGCGCGGTTCGGGCGGCCCGCCTGCCGACGACTTCTTCCGCGACCGGACGGACGAACCCGAGGTGGTGCGGCCGCGCCTGCTCGTCGTAGGCGACGACGGATCGGCCGACGACATGATGCTCGGCGAGCGTTCGGACGCACAGATCCAGCTCGACGAGGTGGCGGCTCGGCGCGCGGCCAAGGCCCTGCACGAGCTGGCCGCGAACCTGGGGCTGCGTTCGTCCAGCGTGGACGTGCCGAACGGCGATCCATTGGCTCGCTTCGCGGCGGCGACTGCATTCGGTGAGATCACCGCCGCCTACCTCGCCCTCGGCCTGGGCCTCGATCCCGGCTCGCGGGCTCCGGCCGAACGCGACCACTAGAAGATGAGCGCATCGGGCGGGTCGAAGGCGATCATCGCCGCGTTGGGTGCGAACCTCGGTATCGCGGTGATCAAGTTCGTCGCGTTCGCGATCACCGGGTCGTCGTCGATGCTGGCCGAGGGCGTGCACTCGGTGGTCGACTCGGGCAACCAGGGGCTGCTGCTGCGCGGCGGTCGTTCGGCCGGCAAGCAGGCGACGCCCGAGCATCCGTTCGGCTTCGGCCGCGACCGATACGTCTACGGGTTCCTCGTCGCGCTGATGTTGTTCTCGGCCGGTGGCCTGTTCGCGCTGTACGAGGGCGTCGAGAAGGTCCGACACCCGCACCACCTCGACGACCCGATCGTGGCGTTCATCGTGCTGCTGGTGGCGATCGGTCTCGAGAGCTTCTCGCTGCGGACCGCAGTCAAGGAATCGCAGCACCTCAAAGGCACCGACACGTGGGTCGGCTTCATCCGGCACGCGAAGAACCCGGAACTACCGGTCGTGCTGCTCGAGGACGTTGCGGCCCTCACCGGCCTGGTCCTCGCGCTGCTCGGTGTCGGGCTGAGCGTGCTCACCGACGAACCGGTCTGGGACGGCATCGGCACCGGCGCGATCGGGCTGCTGCTCATCGTTGTCGCGTTCGTGCTGGTGATCGAGACGAAGAGCCTGCTGGTCGGCGAGTCGGCCGCGCCGGCCGATCTCGCGCAGATCGAGGCCGGCCTGCTCGGCCCGGGCGTCGAACGCGTCATCCATCTGCGCACGACGCACCTGGGCCCGGATGAGCTGCTGGTCGGCGCCAAGCTGGCGATGCCGGCCGGCGCAACCCTGCCGCAGGTCGCCGAAGCCATCGACGCCGCCGAGGCGCGGGTGCGAGCCGCCGTCCCGTCCGCCCGGGTGATCTACCTCGAACCCGACCTCGACCGTGATCAGCGACCCGCCCGCCCTACGATCGGGTGATGGGGCGTCCGGACATCTGCACGCTGGACGGCGTGATCCGGCGCTACGACTGGGGCTCCACCCGCGCGATCCAAGAGCTGCTCGAGCTCGAGGTCGACGGCCGGCCGGCGGCCGAACTGTGGTTCGGCGCGCACCCGGACGACCCGTCGCAGGCCCCGGAATACGGCACGACCCTGGACGAGGTGATCGGGGCCGACCCGGTTGCGGCGCTCGGGGATTCGGTGGCGGGCCACTTCGGGCGGCGGCTGCCGTTCCTGCTCAAGGTGCTCGCCGCCGACAAGGCGCTGTCGATCCAGGTACACCCGGATCTTGCGCAGGCGCGCGCCGGGTTCGCCGCCGAAGATGCGGCCGGCGTGCCGCGCGACGCGGCGAACCGCACCTATCGCGACGCGAACCACAAGCCCGAACTGCTCTGCGCCCTCACGCCGTTCGAGGCACTGTGCGGGTTCCGTCCAGTGGCGCAGACGCTCGATTTGTTGGCCAGGCTCGACCGGCCCGAACTGGGCTTCGTGGCTGACGCGTTGCGCGGCCCCGACCCGCTGCGCGCGGCGTTCACCGCGTTGCTGACCCACGAGGATCCGGGCCTGCTCGTCGGGGCGGTCGTGCGGTGCGCCGGGTCGGCCAGCGACGGGCCGCTGCGGGCCGTCCGGCTGGCGGCGCGGGACTTCCCAGGCGACGTCGGCGTCGTGCTCGCGCTGCTGCTCAACTACGTCCGCCTCGAACCGGGCGAGGCGATCTATCTCGGGGCCGGCAACGTGCACGCCTACCTGCGCGGCACTGGAGTCGAGATCATGGCCAACAGCGACAACGTGCTGCGCTGCGGGCTGACGAGCAAGCATGTGGACGTGCCCGAGCTGCTCGAGATCACCGAATTCCGCGAACTGGCCGAGCCGCGGCGGCCAGCGGTCGGTGGTGTGTTCGAGGTGCCGGTGCCGGACTTCCGGCTCACCCGGCTCGAGCTGGATGCCGGCGCGCCGCTGGCCCTCGACGACCCCGGGCCGTCGATCGTGCTGTGTGCCGCCGGGGCGGTGCTGGTCGGCGGCGTGGCGCTCACGCCCGGGCGGGCTGCGTTCGTCCGCGCCGATGCGGCCACGACCCTGTCCGGTGCCGGGCTCGCGTTCGTCGCCGGTGTCGGGTTGATCTGATGATCAGCGGCCGCTGACCGCGCCACCCGACGCCGATGAGGGCGATGCCGCCGATCATCAGGCCGACCGCGACGGCGCGGCCCTCGGTCGTCGCCGGGTAGTAGTCGCCGTAGCCGACAGTGGTGACGGTCGAGATCGACCACCACAGCGCGTCGCCGAGGTTGTTGATGTTGGCGGCGGGGTGGCCACCTTCCGCGTCGAGCACGGCCAGCGACGCGCAGAAGATGAGGATGACGGCGCTGCCGGTGACGTAGGCGACGACCCGCCCGCGGAACGAGTCCGAGGCTTGACGATTGAGCACCCGCAGCAGGATGACGAGACGCAGCAGGCGCAGTGGCCGGAAGATCGGCAGCGCCACGACCGCCAGGTCGGCCAGATGTCGCGACAGGTAGCGCCCGCGCCGGTAGGCCAGCGCGAGACGGGTGGCGAAGTCGAGCGCGAACAGCAGCCACGTCAGGTAGTTGACGGCGCGGAAGAACGCTCGCCAACCATCGGGCATACCGGGTTCGAGGATGGGCCAGGCGTAGGCGGCCAGGAACAGCAATGCGGTGATCGTCAGCGGCCATTCGACGCGGCTCTCCCAGGCCCGGACTCGCGGCTCTTCGAGCGTTTCCCCCTGATGCGACATGGCGGGAATCGTAGGCCGGTGGCGCGGCCGGTCACCGCAGTCAGGGAGAGGTGCTGTCCCGCTTTGCGCGTGCCAAGATCAAAAGCGCAGCGACGGGGAGTGAAGGCGTCGGCTGGGTAAACCTGACACGTCTGTGGTAAGTTCTGTGGCAATGCAGTCCTTGACGATTCAGCAAGCGGCGGAAGCGACCGGATGGTCGCAACGCATGCTTCGCTACCTCGAGCAGGCCGGCCTGGTCGCCACGCTGCGCACTCCCGGCGGCCACCGGCATTACGGCGCCCGGCAGATCGAGCGGCTGCAGAAATTGCGCGAACTCATCGACACGTACAACATCGGCATCACCGAGATTGCGTTCGAACTGCGGATGCGGACCGACCCGCAGCTGGCCCGAGCCGTCGACGACTGGTTCGGGCCGATGCACCGTTCGGCCGCACCATCAGAGGCGGGTATCTACCGCCGATTGGCTGCCTGGGCCAACACTGCCGCCGAAGGCGGCGCGCCGACCGGAGGCCCAGGCGCCTCCGGCAACACAGAAGGAGATCGCGTGACCACCACGTTGACACCCGACTCGGCCGGTAGCGTCCACGACTTCAAGGTCGCGGATCTGTCCCTGGCCGCGTTCGGCCGCAAGGAGATTGACCTCGCTGAGCACGAAATGCCCGGCCTGATGGCCCTGCGTCGCGAGTTCGGTGGCGCCCAGCCGCTGAAAGGCAAGAAGGTCGCCGGCTCGCTGCACATGACCGTGCAGACCGCCGTGCTGATCGAGACTCTCACCGCACTCGGCGCCGACGTGCGCTGGGTCAGCTGCAACATCTTCTCCACCCAGGACCACGCCGCCGCGGCGATCGTCGTCGGCCCGAACGGCACCGTCGAGAACCCGCAGGGTGTGCCGGTCTTCGCCTGGAAGGGCGAGTCGCTCGAGGAGTACTGGTGGTGCACCGAGCAGATGCTCACCTGGCCCGACGGCAGCGGCCCGGATTCCATCGTCGATGACGGTGGCGACGCCACGATGCTGATCCACATGGGCACCGAGTACGAGGCCGGCGGCGTCGTGCCGCAGGCCGAGGACACCGACTCCGAGGAGTACGCGGTCATCCTCGACACGCTGCGTCGCTCGATCGTCGACCACCCGGGTCGCTACACCCGCATGGGTTCCGCGATCATCGGTGTCACCGAGGAAACCACCACCGGCGTCCACCGCCTCTACGAGTTCGAGCAGGCTGGCACGCTGCTGTTCCCGGCGATCAACGTCAACGACTCGGTCACCAAGAGCAAGTTCGACAACAAGTACGGCTGCCGCCACTCGCTCATCGACGGCATCAACCGCGGCACCGACGTCATGATCGGCGGCAAGATGGCCGTCGTGCTCGGCTACGGCGACGTCGGTAAGGGCTGTGTCGACGCGCTGCGTGGCCAGGGTGCCCGCGTGGTCATCACCGAGATCGACCCGATCTGCGCGCTGCAGGCAGCGATGGACGGCATCGAGGTCGTCACGCTCGAAGATGTCGTCAGCAAGGCCGACATCTTCGTCACCACGACCGGCAACAAGGACATCATCATGGCCGACGACATGGCCAAGATGAAGCACCAGGCGATCGTCGGCAACATCGGTCACTTCGACAACGAGATCGACATGGCCGGGCTGGCCAAGACCCCGGGCGTGCAGAAGGTCGAAGTCAAGCCGCAGGTGCACGAGTGGACCTTCGCCGACGGCCACTCGATCATCGTGCTGAGCGAGGGCCGGCTGCTGAACCTGGGCAACGCCACCGGTCACCCGAGCTTTGTGATGAGCGCGTCGTTCGCCAACCAGACGATCGCCCAGATCGAGATCCACAAGAACCCCGACAACTACATCGTCGACGGCAAGCCCACGGTCACCACGTTGCCGAAGCACCTCGACGAGAAGGTTGCCCGGCTGCACCTCGACGCCGTCGGCGCCCGGCTGACGACACTGAGCAAGCAGCAGGCCGAGTACATCGGCGTGGACGTCTCCGGCCCCTACAAGCCCGAGCACTACCGATATTGAGA
>CAXTHY010000010.1:41975-49819 GCA_964244175.1 uncultured Jatrophihabitans sp.
CCTCCTCGCCCGCGCTCAGTTCGGCGCGGTGAACGGTCCGTCGGCCGACGGCGGGACCGCGAGGGCCGCGCTGGCCACGGCCGCGTTCGCTGCTCGCCACGGCCCGGTCTCACCGGCCGCGGCGCGGCGGCGTCGTTCGGCCAGCACGCTCATCAGCACGTCGGGCGTCGGTGCGAACGGTGGGGGCGGCGGCGAGACGACGGTCAGCACCCGGCGGCGGAGGTCTTCACCGAGTGTGTGCTGCGCGACGGGCGTCATGCCGTAGGCCCGGCCGACGAACTCGCGCAGGCTCAGCGCCAGCCGGTCGTCGAGCCGGCTGAGGTCGAGCGCGAGCACCCAAAGCTGTAGCGGCACCGGTACCCACAGGGGCGTCAGTGTCGGCGGCGGCACCGAGCGCTCGTTGAGCACCACGGTGCCGGCGAGCAGGTCGCCAAGGCGCTTCTCGCGCGCGCTGAGGCTCATCGTCGTCACGCCGGCCGCGGTCGACAGCGGCGCGAGCAACCCGGGCTTCTCCAGGACCAGGCCGGCCAGTCCGCGGACAAGCGCCTGGCGGAATCCGATGGGGCCGCCGTCGTCGCGGACCACCCGCAAGCCGAACACCAGCTTGCCGACGGTGCGGCCGTTCGTCAGCCATTCCATGACAATCGGATAGCCGGCCAGGACGAGGACGAGCTCGGTGACCACGATCGCGGCCAGTGCGGCGGTGTCGGTCGTCCCGATGAATCGGCTCATGAGTAGCAGCACGACCAGGGCCGCGAACTGGATCACTGCATCCAACGCGGCGGCGACGATGCGCGAGCCGACCCCGGCGCTGGACAGTGCCAGCCGCACCCCCTCGCCGGAGACCAACGACCCCGCGCGCGGCTCCACGCCGTGCACTGTAGGCGTTGCGTGCGCGTGTGGTGTCCAGCCCCGGTTCAGCGTGAGGACGGGATGTCGGCCATGATGGGTCAGTGGCCGACGGCGACGAACATGCGCGGCGCGCGGTTGCGCGCGGCGGATTGTCGCTCGACCGCATCGTGACGGAAACGCTGGCCCTCATCGACGAGCAGGGCATCGCCATGGCATCGATGCGCTCGGTCGGCGAACGTCTCGGCGTGCGCGCGATGTCTTTGTACCGCTACGTCGCCAGCCGCGAAGAGCTCTTCGACGCCGTGGTCGAGCGCATCGTCGACGAGCTCGGTGATGACCCCGAGGTCCGTGAGCGGGCCGATGAGGGGTGGCAGGACTACCTGATGCGCCTCGCCCGCGGCGTGCGCCGCTACGCCCGCGCGCACCCGCACGCGTTTCCGCTCGTCGCCACGCGGCCGCCGGACGCGCCGTGGATCAACCCGCCGCTGCGGTCGTTGCGCTGGATCGAAGGGGTGCTCAACACCCTCAGCGACGAGAAGTTCACCGACGAGCAGGTCCTGTTCACCTATCGCTCGTTCAACAGCTTCCTGCTCGGCTACCTGCTGCTCGAGACCAGCGCGATGGCGCTAAGCGACCCGAAGCCGGGCGACGGATCGTTCCAACAGGGGTCGGACGCGGACGGGACGGATCCGGTCGATCCCGGCGACCCGGTACCGGGGTCGCTGAGCCCGGCCCGGACAGCCCAACACCGCGAAGCACTCGACGACGCCGACCATCCTGCTGACAAGGTCGACCCGGTGGGTGCGGTCGATCCTGAGCTATATCCGCTCATCCACCGGCTCAGTGTCAGCTTGACCGAGGACCACTACGACGAGGAGTTCGAGGCCGGCCTCGCCGTGCTGTTCGAGCGCGTCGCCGCATTTTTGTCCCGCCGGGAATAAGCGCGTCTCGGTACCGCCCGCCCGAGCAAAATTCACGCAAAACATACCCCAAGAATTCGTTAGTGCCTCGGTTTACAGGGCAAGTTTCCGGTGTAAGCATCGCCGGTCCAATGCAGGGCCTCGGGCTGGCCGGCCCACGATCCGATCCGATCCGATGTGCGATCGGCGCCAGGGCGTACTGCCCGGTTGCGGCCGGCACTGATCGCTTCCCACGACCCACGGAGGACAGATGACTGACCATCCCACGCCCTACGGCGACCCCGCTCGGCACGCGGAGCCCGCTCCTTACGCCGAGCCCACCCCCTACACCGATCCCTACGCGCAGCCGGCCCAGTACGACACGCAGGCGCCCTACTACGAGCCGGTCGCGCCCGGAACCGCGCAGCCTGCGGCGCCCGCGTACGAGCCCGCCGTGACCTACGGCGACCCGGTGCAGTACGGCGAGCCGGTACCGCCGCCCCCTCCCGCGCCCCCGAACTTCGATCAGGGTGTCGACGGCGGCGACGATGCATCGGTGAAGGACAAGGCCGCCGACACCGCGGAGGCCGGCAAGCAGGCCGCCAGCGAGGTCGCGCAGACCGCGACCGACAAGGCGAAAGGCGTCGCCGATGAGACCAAGGCTCAGGCCCGCAACATCCTCGGTGAGGCCCAGGGGCAGCTGCGCGAGCAGACTCAGGCGCAGCACCAGAACCTGATCACGAACCTGCGTTCGCTCGGCGACGAGCTGAACTCGATGGCACAGGGCAGCGAGCAGCCGGGCCCGGCCACCGACCTCGTGTCGCAGGCCGGCAGCCGTGCGCACTCAGCCGCATCCTGGTTGGACGAGCGCGAGCCGGCCCAACTCGTCGACGAGGTGCGGGCCTTCGCCCGTCGCCGGCCCGCGGCGTTCATCGTCGGCGCGCTGGCCGCCGGAGTCGTCGCCGGACGCCTCACCCGCGGCGCCGTGGCCGCCCGCCAGGACGACAGCGACGCCGACGCTCCCCAGGTAGGGGGCGCCTCGTGACCGCCCCGTCGCCGACCGGCAACCAGACCCGCGGGCAAGAGCTGCCAGAGGCCGACGACATCCGGGCCGTGTCGGTGGGCCAACTGCTGTCCGACGTCAGCCGCGATCTGTCAACGCTGATGCGCCAGGAAGTCGAGCTGGCCAAGGCCGAGATCAAGACCGAGGTCGCCAAGGCCGGCAAGGGTGCGGGCATGCTCGGCGGCGCGGGCTTCGCCGGTTACATGGTGCTGCTGTTCCTGTCCTTCGGCCTCTGGTGGGGCCTGGCCAACGCGATGGACATCGGCCTGGCCGCCGTGATCGTGGCCATCGTCTGGATCGTCATCGGCGCCATCTTGTTCGTCGTCGGTCGCAGCACGCTGCGCAAGATCAACCCGAAGCCGGAACGCACCATCGAGACGGTCCAGGAAATCCCCGACGCCCTCAAAGGAAACTGAGGAACTTCAACCATGAGCACACCAGACGAAATCCAGCGCGAGATCGAAGAGACCCGCGCCCACCTGTCATCGAACGTCGACCGCCTCAGCGACAAGGTTGCCCCGGGCAAAGTCATCGGCCGGCGGATGGACAGCATCAAGGGCAGCGCGTCGTCGCTGCGGGACCGCGTGATGGGGTCATCCGACAACGGCGACAGTTCCGGGCTCGGTGGTGCCGGCAACTCGCTGTCGAACAAGGCCTCCGACCTCGGTTCGGCCGCATCCAACGCACCTCAAGCGCTGCGCAACCAGACGCAGGGCAACCCGCTGGCCGTCGGCGTCATCGCCTTCGGCGTCGGCTGGTTGCTGTCGTCGACCGCCCCGGCCTCGCAGGGCGAGCAGCAGCTGGCGGCGAAGGCCGAGGCCAAGGCCAAGGAATTGGCCGAGCCGCTGAAGCAGAAGGGCCAGGAGATCGCCGAGAACCTCAAGCAGCCGGTGCAGGACTCGGTCGCGCAGGTCAAGGACACCGCGACCCAGGCCGCGCAGGACACCGCTGACCACGCCAAGTCAGCTGCCGATGACGTCAAGCAGCCGTTGCAGCAGTGAGCAGAGGAGACACAGTGGCAACCACGAGCGTGAACGGCGGGTCGGCGCGGCACGACGACGATCCGGGTGACGACGCGTCGGCCCGTGACGATGCGCCGCCGGAGCAGCCGAGCGACATGCCCAAGGCCGGCTGGGTGCAGATCCTGAAACGGTCGATCAAGCAGTTCAAGCACGACGACATCACCGATCGAGCCGCGGCCCTCACCTACTTCGGGGTGCTCGCGATTTTCCCGGCGATGCTGGTGCTGGTGTCGGTTCTCGGTCTGCTCGGCAAGTCGACGACGCAGACCGTGCTGAACAATCTGGGTCAGGTCGCGCCCGGAAGCGTCAAGAGCTTCCTCACCGGCGTGATCAACCAGGTGCAGGGCAAGGCCGGGACCGCCGGGCTGGCCGCGATCATCGGCATCGCCGTGGCGCTGTGGTCGGCGTCGGGCTACGTCGCCGCGTTCATGCGCGCCTCGAATGCGATCTACGACGTCGATGAGGGCCGGCCGATCTGGAAGACCGCACCGGTGCGGCTGCTGACCACGCTGGCGTTGGTGATCATGCTCATCGTCAGCCTGGTGCTCGTCGTCGTCACCGGCCCGATCGCCAGCCAGGTGGGCAAGGCGTTCGGGATCGGCGACACGGCAGTCCTGATCTGGAACATCGCGAAGTGGCCGGTGCTCCTGATCGTCGTCAGCCTGATGTTCTCGCTGCTCTACAAGGCGACGCCGAACGTGAAGCAGCCGAAGTTCAAGTGGGTCACCCCGGGCGGCGTCCTGGCCGTGGTGGTGTGGCTCGTCGCGTCCGGACTGTTCGCGGTCTACGTCGCGTTCTCCGGCTCGTACAACAAGACATACGGATCGCTGGCGACGGTGATCATCTTCTTGGTCTGGTTGTGGATCACCAATATCGCGATCCTGCTCGGTGCGGAGTTCAACGCCGAGACGCAGCGTGAGCGGGCGATCCGCGCCGGCATGCCGGCCGACCTCGAGCCGTTCGCCGAACTGCGCGACACCCGCAAGCTCGACGACCCCGAGAAGGACGCGGCCGAGCACGCGAGTTCGGTGCGCCGGCGCACGATGACCGACCCGGACGCGAAGGGCTGACCGAGGCCGCAGTACGGGACCGACCACGGGGCCGCGGAGTCTACGCAGCCGAACTACGTAGACTCCGCGACACCGTGGATGTCGACACCTTCATCGCCGCACACACCGCCGAGTGGCGGCGCCTCGACGAGCTAGCCGGCCGTCGCCGACTGACCGGCGCCGAGGCCGACGAGTTGGTCGCGCTGTACCGACAGGTGGCCACGCATCTCGCCCTCGTCCAGTCCCGCGCGCCCGACCCCGCGTTGACGGCGCGGCTGTCGAGGGTGCTGACCCGGGCCCGCGCCGCCACGGTGGGCACCCCGCCGGTAGCGGGCTGGGCCGCCCTCGGTCGGGGCGTCCTCGTCGACTTCCCCGTGACCGTGTACCGGACGTGGCGCTGGTCGGTGGGCGCCGCGGTCGGCAGCCTCGGCGTCTCGGCCGCGATGATGCTGTGGCTGCGCGAGCACCCCGAGCGGGTGCGCCGGGTGCTGCCGTCGGACTCGATCCGGCAGCTCGTCGACCACGACTTCGCCGACTACTACTCGGCCCATCCCGCCCAGTCGTTCGCCGCGCAGGTCTGGACGAACAACGCGCTGGTATCGGCGCTGGCGCTCTTCCTCGGCGTCACCCTGGTGGGCCCGCTCTACGTGCTGTGGCAGAACACCGTCAACGTCGGGCTGGTCGGCGGGATCATGCTCGGCGCCGGCAAGGGCACGGTGTTGTTCGGGCTGCTGTTGCCGCACGGCCTGCTCGAGCTCAGTGCGGTGTTCGTGGCCGCCGGCGTGGGGTTGCGAACCGGCTGGGCGTGGGTCGCGCCAGGCCCGCTGCCCCGGGCGCAGGCGCTGGCCGCGGCCGGGCGGATGTCGGCCGTGGTGGCGCTCGGTCTGGTCGGCGTGCTGCTCGTGTCCGGGGTGCTCGAGGCGTTCGTGACGCCGTCCGGGCTGCCTACCTGGGCCCGCATCGGCATCGGGGCGCTGGCCGAGACCGCCTTCGTCACCTACGTCGTGGTGCTCGGCCGGCGCGGGCTGCGGGCCGGTGCGCGCGGTGACCTCGGTGCCGGTGAGCGCGAGGACGTCCTGCCCGTCGCCTGACGCGAGATCAGAGCCTGCCGGCGGCCTTCAGGTCGAGGTACGCGTCGGCCACCTTCGACGCGAGCACGTCTGCCGGGGCATCGACCACATGCACGCCGAGCGTGCCCAGCTGCGCCGTCACCGCGGCACGCCGCGTGCCGGTCAGCGCCGCGGCCGCGGCCACGTACACGTCGGCCACGGTGTCGCGGGCCGCTGACAGGGCGACCAGGGCCGGATCGGACGCCGACGCGACGATGACCTCGTGCCGCGCGGCCAGCGTCCGGGCCGCCGGCAACAACCCGGTGTCGGCCGCCGTGTCGAGCGCGCCGAACAGCACAACGAGCGCGCGCTTCGACACCTGCCGCAGCACTTGTCCCGCCAGCAGCTGCGGGTCGGTCTCGACCAGCGCCGGCTCGAGCGCAGCCAGCGCACCCACCAGCTTCGGCAGCAGCTCGCGCCCGCCGGTCAGTCCGAGGCGGGCGCGGACCTCGACGTCGGCGGCCACCAGCGCCACGCGGTCGCCGGCCCGCGCCGCGAGCGCGCCCAACAGCAGGCAGGCGTCCACCGCGGCGTCCAGGCGCGGCTCGTCCCCGACCCGCGCCGCCGATGCGCGGCCGGTGTCGACGGCCAGCACGATGTGCCGGTCGCGCTCGGGTCGCCACGTGCGCACGACGAGATCACGTGAGCGGGCCGTGGCCCGCCAGTCGATGGCGCGGACGTCGTCGCCGAGCACGTAGGTGCGCAGCGAGTCGAACTCGCTGCCCTGCCCGCGCTGGCGAACCAGTACCGCGCCGTCGATCTGCCGCAGCCGCGACAGCTTCTCGGGCAGGAACCGCCGCGACCCGAACGCGGGCAGCACCTGCAGGGTGCCCGGCGCCGTGAGCTGCCGCTGCCGCGCGGCCACCCCCAGCGGGCCGTGGGCGCGGATCACGACCCGCGCCGCCCGGCGTTCACCGCGGCGGGTCGGGGTCAGCGTCGTCAGCACCCGCCGCCGCTCGCCCGGCGGCACGAGCACGCTCTGGCTGCGCGGCGCCGCCCCGGCCGAGGGCACCCAGGCATCGCGCACCAGGGCCCGCAACGGCCGGCGGCCGGCGTTGCTGATCGTCAGCGCCGTCTGGCCCGGCACACCCAGCCGGACCGGCGTGCTGGCGTCACGCTGCACGCGCAGGTCGGCGATGCGCGCCGCCAGGGCCAGGTCGGCCACGGCCGCGACGGCCAGCACGGCCGCGTACACCAGCACCGCGGCGGCCGACCACAACGCCAACAGCACGCCGAGCGCGGCGAGGGCGACGAACCGGCCGGTGAGTACCACTAGCGGGGGACGGGCACCGAGGCCAGCACGTTCTCGAGTACGCCATCGACGCTGACGCCCTCGAGCTCGGACTCCGGCCGCAACTGGATACGGTGCCGGAACGTCGGCCGGGTCAGTGCCTGCACATCGTCGGGCGTCACGAAGTCGCGGCCCGACAGCCACGCCCACGCCCGCGACGTGGCCAGCAACGCGGTGGCACCGCGCGGCGACACACCGAGAGCTGTCGGCGGCGCCGAGCGCGTGGCCCGCGCGAGTTCGACGATGTAGGCGAGGATCGCCGGGTCGATGCGCACCTGCTGCACTGCGCGGATCGCGGCGGTGAGGTCGCCGGCCGAGGCCACCGGCGTGATCCCCGCGGCGCCCAGGTCGCGCGGGTCGAAGCCGCCGGCGTGCGCGGCCAGCACCCTGATCTCGGTCTCGCGGTCGGGCAGCGGCATCGTCACCTTGACGAGGAAGCGGTCGAGCTGGGCCTCGGGCAGCGGGTAGGTGCCTTCGTACTCCACCGGGTTCTGCGTGGCGATGACGCAGAACGGGTCGGGCAGCGCGTGCGGGTGGCCGTCCACCGACACCTGCCGCT
>CAXTHY010000010.1:49829-51316 GCA_964244175.1 uncultured Jatrophihabitans sp.
GTTCCCCTCCACACTGACCTGGCGTTCCTGCATGGCCTCGAGCAGCGCCGACTGGGTCTTCGGTGGCGTGCGGTTGATCTCGTCGGCCAGCAGCAGGTGGGTGAACACCGGGCCCTCGCGGAAGACGAACCGGCTCGAGCCGGTGTCGTAGATCAGCGAGCCCGTGACGTCGCCGGGCATGAGGTCGGCGGTGAACTGGATACGGGTCGTGGTCAGGTCGAGCGCGGCCGCCAGCGCGCGGACGAGCAGCGTCTTGGCGACGCCGGGCACACCCTCGATCAGGACGTGCCCGCGGCACAGCAGGCCGATGAGCAGACCGGTGACCGCGGCGTCCTGCCCGACCACCGCCTTGCCGACCTCGGCCCGCAACCGCAGCAGTCCCTCGCGAGCATCGCTCACCACGCACGTCCCCTTCGGTCGCTTCCCTCAGTCGCAGCGGCATGGACCGCCGCCTCCAGCTCGTCCAGCCGGGCGGCCAGTCGAACCAGTTCGGCGTCGTCCGCCGGGGCGCCGCCGGCCAACTCTGCGACGACGTCAGCGGCCGGGCGACCGATCAGCTGCGCCGCGGCCGTGCCGACCTGGGGGCCGTCGGTGGTACGGGGCAACCCGAGTGTCGCGCGCAACCGGTCGGTACCGGCGGTGCGCAGCGCGGACGCCGCTCGATCCCGCGCACCCGCGCGGCGGTAGAGCCGGCCATGACCTTCGACGACCTCGGCCGCGCGGACGACCACGGGCAACGGTTCGGCCACCACGCCGCCGAGCCGTCGCGCGCGCCACAACACCATCAGCGCCGCGACCGCGATCAGCCACCACAGGGCCCGGAACGCACTGTCGGGAAAGAGATCGCGCACCGAGGCCGGGCCGCTGCCAGCCGCGTCGCTGCCCGGCTCCAGCCACACCACCGACGCGACGGCGCGGCTGTCGGTAATCGCGTTGACGTCCAGGGCGGCCACGCCGGCATCGGCGAGCCGCTCGTTGTGCAGCAGCTGGGTCGAGCCCAGCACGGCCAGCCGCGCCGAGCCGAGCAGCACGCCGCCGTAGCAACGGGTCAGGCCGGCGGCGCCGGTGTAGGCCATGGCGTCGGACGGCAGGTCCACCCGCCCGGCGGCAACGGCACCGGTGTCGGTGCAGCCCGGCTCCGGCGAGCCGTCCTTGTCTGGCTGCGGTTGGGCGGCGGGCGCGAGCGCGGCCAGCGCGCGAGTGCCAGGACGCACGAGTACCACCCGCGCGCTTGCGTCACGCAGCCGCCGTAGCTGGCCGTCGGAGTAGTCGTCGGGTGCGGTGACGACGACGGCGCGCGGCGCCGCACCGCTCGTGGCGGTGGCGACGCTGGTCGTCGCGTCCACGTGCACGCCGTAGCGGGCCAGCACCCGCACCAGGGCCCGGCTGCCGTCGGGTGCGGTCGAGTTCGGGTCGAGCGGCCGGCTGGGGCGGTCGGTGAAGACCGCGAGCACTGCGGCGGCGAGCACGACGACGGCCGCGAGGCC
>CAXTHY010000010.1:51326-63348 GCA_964244175.1 uncultured Jatrophihabitans sp.
CCCACAACCGTCCCCGCCGCCACGCCCCCCGCACCGGGGCCCGCTCCATGGCCAGGTCGCTCACCGCGGCACCGCGAGCCCGGCCGCCACGTCCTCGCCGGTGGGGATGCGGCCGGTGGGGATGCGGCCGGTGGGGATGCGGCCGGTGGGGATGCGGCCGGTGGTGACGGCATCGGCCGCCGCCTGCGCCTGCGCGACGTCGGCAGCGGTCGCGTCGCGTCCGCCGAACCAGACTTCGTCGAACGCCGCCGTGGCGGCCTCGAGAGCGGCGGCCGCGCCCGGCAGCAGCGGGCCGGCCTCGCGGGCCGTGGCCGCCCCGGTGCGGCCCGGGCGCGGAGCGAGGACACCGCGCTCCTCGATCGTGGCGATCGCGGTCCGCAGCCATTCGCGCAGCGCTTGCGCGTGTCGCCCCTGGGCGGCAAACTCGCGGGCCAGCCGGCGGTGATCGCGGGCGGCAACGGGCGCCAGCGGATCGGCGGCCGGGCCGGGCGTCTTCGCCACCCTGCGCGGGACCCCCGTCCGGACGACGACCACGACGCCGGCTGCCAGCAGCAGCACCGCCAGCACCAGTAGGGCGTGTCCACCGGCGCCGCCGGACAGCAGGTCGGCCCACCGGTCACCGAGCCAGTGCCACAGCCGGGCCAGCGGGCTCGGCCCGGCGCGTCGGTACGCCCGGTGGGCGAGCTCGGCCCGTGCCACCTGCTGAGCGGCCGACCCGCCGACCGGGCCGCCGGGGCCATCGATCACCATGCCGACACCGGTCGGGCCGGCGCGGCCCCGACCGGCTCGACCGGCGGCAGCGTCAGGACAATGTCCATGCCCTCGCGGCGCATCCGCAGATCGGTGTAGAGCAGGACGTCGATGGCGGAACTGACCGGCCCGGCGATCGTCGCCGCCACCAGGGTGCCGATCGCGGTGATCGCGACGTACAGGCCCGGCTGCGACACGCCGTGGCTCGCCTGGTCGAACGGATCCGTTCCCGTGAGGAGAGCGGCGAGGGCCTGGAACGGGATCGTGGCGATCTCGGCGAGCACGTAGGCCAGCAGCCAGCCGAGCGCCCGGACACTCCAGGTGCGCCAGAACGCGCCGCGCACGAGAGCGAACGAACGACCGAGGGCCCGCAGCGGACCGAGCCGCTCGAGCACGAGCGCGGGCGCCGCGACCGCCCAGATACCCCACAACCACACTCCGCCGACCGCGAACGCCAGCGCACCGGCGCCCTCGCCGACCGTGACCACCGCGGCGAGGACGAGCAGCCCGGGCACCGCCGGCAGCACCGGCGCGAGTGCGCGGCGCAGCTCCAGCCGGTACCCGACGACATCCCCGCTCAGCGCCGGGGCGAGCGCACCGGTCCGGGCGGTCCCGAAGAACCCGGTGACGACCAGCAGCATGAGGGTCTGCAGCGGCACCGCGTCGCTCGCCCGGTAGGTCGCCAGTGCCACCAGCGCGGTGAGCAGCGTGCGCGCGACGGCGAACGGCAGGGCGATCGCGAACGCCGCACGCGCGTTCGCGCGCACCAGCCGGACGGCCCCGTCGAGGAGCTCAGTGGCAGCGAGCGGGCGCAGCGGGACGGCGCGCGGACGACTCGCGGTCACCGTCACCTCCCGACTGCCGATGATCCATGATCGAGCCCATCTTGCCGGCCTGGCCCGTAGATGACACGTCAGGTGGCGCCGGGATGACACGATGGGCGCGTGAAACCGCGTGTTCTGGTGGTCGACGACGACTCCGCCCTGGCCGAGATGTTGGGCATCGTGCTCCGCAACGATCAGTTCGAGCCGGCGTTCGTCGCCGACGGATCGCGGGCGCTGCAGGCCTTCCGGGACACGAGACCAGACATCGTCCTGCTCGACCTCATGCTGCCCGGCATGTCCGGCATCGACGTATGCCGGGCAATCCGGGCCGAGAGCGGCACCCCGATCATCATGCTGACCGCGAAGACCGACACCGTCGACGTCGTGCTCGGGCTCGAGTCCGGGGCCGACGACTACGTGATGAAGCCGTTCAAGCCCAAGGAGCTCGTGGCCCGGATGCGGGCCCGGCTGCGTCACCACGAGGACATCGCCGGCGAGGCCCTGGTGATCGGGCCGCCCGACTCGCCGATCGAGATCGATGTCCAGGCCCACCAGGTCACGCGCGCCGGGGAGCCGATCGCGCTCACGCCGCTGGAGTTCGACCTGTTGGTGGCGCTGTCCCGCAAGCCGCGGCAGGTGTTCACGCGTGAGGTGCTGCTCGAGCAGGTGTGGGGCTACCGGCACGCCGCCGACACGCGGCTGGTCAACGTGCACGTGCAGCGGCTGCGGGCCAAGGTGGAGCGCGACCCGGAGAGTCCCGAGGTCGTGCTGACGGTGCGCGGCGTCGGCTACAAGGCCGGTCCGCCGTGACCGCCGCGGCGCGCCCCGCCGCGACGCCGTTCCCATGACGATCGCGCGGGCCGGCCGGATCGACCTCGCCGCCCGCGGTGGCCGGATCGTCCGGACGACGGGCCGCGGGCTGACGGGCGCCGGCCGCCGCGTCTACGACACTTGGCGCCGCTCGCTGCAGCTGCGCGTCGGGCTGACGACCGTCGTCGTCACCGGCGGCGTCGTGCTCGTCATCGGGCTGTTCCTCATCGACAAGGTGTCCGGCGGCGTGCTCAACGCCAAGCGCACCGCCGCGATCAACCAGGCCCGCATCGGCCTGCCGACGGCCCGCACCGTGGTGCAGGGCGTCGACGCGGGCGTGATCGCCAGCGTCGCCGAGGCCCAGACGCAGATCACCACCAATCTGGCCGCTGGCGGCACGAGCGCCGGCCTGTTCAGCGTCGTGCTGGTCTCGACATCGAGCACGTTCGACAACGACACCCAGGCGACGGCCTCGATCCCACGGGCCCTGCGCGCCATCGTGCAGCGCGGCAACCTCGCCGTGCAGTACGCGCCGGTGCGCCTTACGACGCACGCGCGCCAGACGGTCAAGGGCCTGATCGTCGGCGAGCCGGTCGAGGCCGGCAGCGGCCCGTTCGAGCTCTACTACCTGTTCCCGCTCACCGCCGAAGAGGGCACACTCGCGCTGGTCCAGCGCACCGTGCTCCTTGCGGGACTGGCGTTGGTGCTGCTCGTGCTGGGCATCGCGCTGCTGGTGACGCGCCAGGTCGTGCGTCCGGTGCGGGTCGTGGCCGAAACGGCCGGCCTGCTGGCCGGCGGCGACCTGGCCAAACGGATCGCAGTCCGGGGGAGCGACGACATCTCCCGGCTCGGGCAGTCGTTCAACGACATGGCCGACAGCCTGCAACGCCAGATCCGCCGGCTCGAGGAGGTCTCGCGGCTGCAGCGGCGGTTCACCAGTGACGTCTCCCACGAGTTGCGGACCCCCCTGACAACGATCCGCATGGCGGCCGAGTACCTGCACGGCAGCCGCGAGGAGTTTCCCCCGGCACTGTCGCGCGCGGCCGAGTTGCTGCAGGCCGAGCTCGACCGCTTCGAGGGCCTGCTCGGTGACCTGCTCGAGATCTCGCGCTACGACGCGGGCGTGGCCCGGCTGGAGTCCGAACCGGCCGACATGCGCGTGGTCGTCGCCACTACCGTCGCCGCGAACCGGCTGCTGGCACAGCACCACGGCAGCGAGGTCGTTGTCGAGCAACCTGATGTCGCGGTGAGTGCCGACATGGATGTCCGACGGGTTGAACGCATCCTGCGTAACCTCGTCGGCAATGCGCTCGACCACGGTGAAGGTAAGCCGGTCGTGATCACCATCGGCTACGACGACGACGCGGTCGCCGTGCTCGTCCGCGATCACGGCATCGGGCTGCGGCCCGGCGAGGCCGGCCTGGTGTTCAACCGCTTCTGGCGCGGTGACCCGTCGCGCAGCCGGCTGACCGGCGGCACCGGTCTCGGCCTGGCCATCTCACTCGAGGACGCGCGGCTGCACGATGGGTGGCTACAGGCGTGGGGCGAGCGCGGCCGGGGCGCGCAGTTCCGGCTCACGCTGCCCCGGCGGGCCGGGCACACACTGGTCCACTCGCCGCTGCCGCTCGACCCGGACGAGGCCGACGAGGACGGCGACGATGAGTGATGCTCGTGGTGCGCGTTCGCGCCGGCGGGTTGCGGGCGCCGTTGTGGGCACGCTGATCGCGCTGCTCGGTGTCGGTGGTTGTACCGGGGTGCCGACAACGTCGGCGCCGCAGACGGTCGAGCCGATCGGGGTGGGTGCGGCCGCTCCGGCGGTGCCGCCGCGCCCGGGTGCCGGCCCGCGTGAGATCGTCGAGGACTTCCTCAAGGCCAACGCGACCGACCCGGTGAAGCACTCGTCGGCCCGCGAGTTCCTGACCTCGTCGGCCCGCAACCGGTGGGCCGACCTCACCGCGACGATCGTGTCCGATCTGCAGGTCGGCACGTACAACGCGAAGACCCGTACGTTGCCGGTGTCCGGTCGCGTCGTCGGCAGCCTCGACAGCCGCGGCATCTACACCCCTTCCCTGAACGGCACGGGCCACGGCGGGGTCAAGGTGCCGTTCTCGTTCGGGCTTGGCACCGTGCGCGGGCAGTACCGCATCAACACCTTGCGCAACGGCCTGGTGATCACCGAGGACCAGTTCCGGACCAACTACCAGCAGCGCGTCCTCTACTTCTACGACAACGCCCAGCGCTACCTCGTACCCGACGTCCGCTATTCCGCGCTCAACGACGCGGTCGAGCTGGCGGACTGGCTGCTCGGCCAGCTCGTCACCGGGCCCAGCCCGGGCCTGCAGAACGTCGTCAGCACCGAAACGCTGCCGGCGCAGGCGCGCCGCGTTTCGGCGAAGATCAACGCGTCGGTGACCACCGTCCAGATCCCCGGCAGCCGGCAACTGAGCGCGGACGTGCGTGACCGGCTCGCGGCCCAGGTCAGCGTGACCCTGACCAAGGCCGTGCACATCGGCGAGATCACCATTGTCGACGGCGACGCGGCCGTGAGCGTCCCCCGCGCGGCCAGCACCCGATTCTCCGAATCGGACTTCAGCGACGCCGAGGGCCCGGCGGCCCCGGCCCAGGAGGTCTACTACCTGTTCGACGGTCGCATCCGACGCGAGAACGGGTCGGCGCTGCGCGGCCCGCTCGGCAACGGATCGTTCCTGCTCGACTCGGTCGCGCTGGCACGACCGGCGAGCATCGGGGCGCTCACGATCGCCGGGGTGCAGGGCACCGGCGACCAGCAGCGGCTGTTCATCGGTACCCAGGACGGGGTGCGGCCGACGTCGGTGTCCGGCCGGCTCACGCGACCGGCCTGGGCACCGGGTCGGCCCGAGGTCTGGATCGGTCAGGGGTCGAAGGTCATCCAGGTGACGACCGACGGCCGGACGAGCACCGCGGTGACGGTCTCGATTCCCTCCGCCGCCGGCGGCGGGCGCGTCGTAGCGCTGCGGCTGAGCCCTGACGGCGCGCGGGTTGCGTTCGTGATCGCCGGCGCGAACGGCTTGCCCCAGCTCTACGTCGGGCCCATCGTGCGCAGCGGGCGGACGGTCCAGGTCGACGCCCTGCAACAGGTCAGTCCCGATGACGTCGTCATCCAGGATGTCGCCTGGGTCGACTCGCTCAAGCTCTACGCGATCGGCTATGTGCGCAGCTCGCAGGAGGCCGGCGTCTTCGAGTGCGGCATCGACGGCTCGGAGTGGGACGACCTCGGCATCAGCACGCTGCCGAAGGCCCCGACCACGATCACGGCCACCACCGACGCGACGGCGTGGGTCTCGGCCGACGGCTTCGTCTGGGAGCAGAACGGCAGCAACTGGGTGAGCCCGGGTTCGGCCGCGACCGGACAGGCGCCGGGGGACAAACCGATCTACCTCGGCTAGCACGCTGGGCGCCGTTGTGCGCGCATCCACAGGTAGCTCCGGAAACGGCCGCGCCGTCCACAGGGAGGCGTTAGGCCGCGCCGGCGCCGGCTGGGATCGGGCAGGGTTGCGGTCATGCCGTGGATCACGCAACTCGTCGACCTCGCGCTGCCCCGCCGCTGCGTCGGGTGCACCGCCGCCGGCGGCATGGGGTTGTGCGCGCGCTGCCTTCCGGCCGGGCCCCTCGTCCAGGCCGAGATCGACGGCCTGGTCACCGTGGCCGCCGCCCGGTACGAGGGTGCGGTGCGAGCGGCCCTGTTGCACTACAAGGAGCGTGGCCGGCGCGATCTCGCCGGGGTGCTCGGGGCGCAGCTGGCGCGGGCGGTCGGCGGGCTGCTGGCCGAGCGTGGGCCGCCGGACGGAGGGCCACGCGGGGCCGTGGTGCTCGTGCCGGTGCCGTCGAGCCGCAGGGCCGCTGCCGCCCGCGGCGGCGATCACGTGCTGCGCCTCGCCCGGCGGGCTGGGCACCGCCTGGCGCTGCCGGTACCGACGCCGCTCGAGCTGACCCGCTCGGTGCGCGACTCGGCCGGCCTGGGTTCGGCCGAGCGGGCCCGGAATCTGGCCGCCTCGATGGCCGCGCGGGCGCCGACCCGGGCCGGCGCCGCGATCCTGGTGGACGACATCGTCACCACCGGCGCGACCCTGCGCGAGGCCCGTCGCGCCCTCGTGGCCGGCGGTTGGCCGGTGCTGGGTGCGGCGACCGTGGCCGCGACGCCCCGACTTCGCCGCGGTGGCGGCGTCGTCTCTGGCGCCGGCTCCGGGGCCGACCCCGACCCGGCGTGTCCACCCATTGGCGCGGCATAGGTCGGCGGTCTAGCGTGAGGCTGACCACGTCCTGACCGACAACGACGCGTTTCGGCCACGTAGCGGTGGCTCCGCTCTCTCCCGGGAGCGCACGTCCCGAGCATGGTGGAGGTCGCATGGAAACTGTTGCGGGTAGCAACATGGAGATCGTCGTCCAAGGACGTAACGTCACGGTTCCCGAGCATTACCGCCAGCACGTAGCCGAGAAGCTGGCGAAGCTCGAACGTTACGACCACAAGATCATCCGAACCGACGTCGAACTCCAGCACGAGAAGAACCCGCGGCAGAACGGCAGCTGTCAGCACGTGGAGATCACCTGCCGCACGCGCGGCCCGGTGGTGCGGAGCGAGGCGTGCGCCGAAGACTTCTACAAGGCCCTCGACATCGCCGCCGACCGGCTCGAGCGCCGGTTCCGGCAGGCGGCCGACCGTCGACGTATCCACCACGGACGCCGCACCCCGCGCTCACTGGCGCAGGTCACCGCCGAGGTGCCCGACGTGCTGCTGAGCGACCCGTCGATGAACGGCGTGGCTGACCCCGGCGAGGCCGGCGAGGCCGGGCCGGGTCGCGTCGTGCGCGAGAAGGAACACCCGGCCAAGCCGATGACCGTCGACCAGGCGTTGTTCGAGATGGAGCTAGTCGGGCACGATTTCTACCTGTTCAGCGACTCCGAGACCGGCCGGCCCAGCGTCGTCTACCGGCGCCACGCCTACGACTACGGGTTGCTGCGCCTCGGCGACGCCTAGCCGACTCAGAGGTAGCGCGGGTTCAGCGAGACGAATCGCACCTCGTCGCCGAAGGTGCCGTCCGCGTTGCGCATCCGCAGCGCCCGGACGCCGTCCGGCGCGAACCCGGCGTTGGCGGCCGCGCGTTGCGAGGCCACGTTGCCGCTTTTCGCGCCGAGTTCGAGGCGGGCCATGTCCGCGTGCTCGAAGGCCCAGGGTGCGAGCAGCCGCAGCCCGCGCGTGGTGTAGCCGCGGCCCCGGAAAGCGGGGTGCACGCCGTAGCCCACCCCGCCGATCTGCGGTGGCCCCGATTGGCGCAGGTTGAATTCGCCGGCGAAGCTGCCGGTGGCCACGTCGACGATGGCGAAGCGGGCCGTGGTGGCGACCAACCAGTCCAGCCCGGCCCTGACGGCCGTAGCGGCGGCTTGCTCGGCCGTGCGCGGCTGGCCGGTGAAGTTCCAGCGCACCGACTCCTCGTCGTCGGTCTCGTCCAGCCCCACGGCGTCGTCCGGGTGCAGCGGGCGCAGGGTGATGATGCCGTCGGTGAGGCCGCCGGCGGGCACGCGCGGGAAGCTCGGCCTGATCGGCTCGCCCGGGTCACCGTCCAGCCGAGCGAACCGGGCCAGGAATCCGCGGCGCGCCGGCACGCCGCTGTGGCCCGGGCTGGTAACGGCGCCGCGGGCCACACCCTCGAAGTGATAGCCGGCGGCCAGGGCGGTCACCGCTGAGGGCAGGTTCCGCACGTCGCAGTCGAGCCGGATACGGGGCAGGCCGAGCTCGAAGCCGAACCGCGCGAGCAGTCGGGCGGCCTCGGCGGCGTAACCGTGCCCGCGGGCGTCGGGTGCGATCCAGTAACCGATGTCGGCGTCGTCGTTGATCCGCAGGGCCGACGCTCCGACGACCCGGTCGGTGGCGACCTCGACGACCGCGCAGCCGAGCCCGGTCCCGTCGCCGCGGCCTTCGTGGCCGACCGTGGTGACGAACTCCAGCGCGTCGTCGTAGGTGTACGGATTCGGCAGCGCGAGGAACTCGGTCATCGACCGGTCACGCATCACCTCGACCACCCGTTCGGCGTCGTCACGCCGCCAGCGCCGCAGCTGCAGCCGTGGCCCGGTCAGCTCGACGTCGTCGAGCTCGACGTCCCGGAATCGCCCCATCCGAGCAGCGTGCCAGAGGTGATCGAAGCGTGACGTTCCGGCCGTGCGCAGGAACTGCCACGAGGTGCCCGTGGTCCCACCATTTCGGCCCGTACCATGGCCCTCGTGGTTCTTGCCAAGATGCTCCGCGCCGGTGAACAGAAGCAGGTCCGGCGGCTGTCCGCGATCGCCGATCACATCGAGACGCTCGAGGACGATTACGTCGACCTCACCGACGCCGAACTCCGCGCGCTCACCGACGTCTTCCGTGAGCGACTGGGTGACGGCGAGACGCTCGACGACATTCTGCCCGAGGCGTTCGCCGTGGTCCGTGAGGCCGCGCGCCGCACGCTGGGCCAGTTCCACTACAAGGTCCAGCTGATGGGTGGGACGGCGCTGCACCTGGGCAACGTCGCCGAGATGAAGACCGGTGAGGGCAAGACGCTGGTCTCGACCCTGCCGGCCTACTTGAACGCGCTGCCCGGCAATGGCGTGCACGTGGTCACCGTGAACGACTACCTGGCCAGCCGCGACGCCGACTGGATGGGCCGGGTGCACCGCTTCCTCGGCCTGAGCGTCGGCAAGATCCTCAGCGACCTGCCGCCGGAGAAGCGCCGCGCCTCCTACAACGCCGACATCACCTACGGCACCAACAACGAGTTCGGGTTCGACTACCTGCGCGACAACATGGCCTGGTCGATCGACGACCTGGTGCAGCGCGGCCACGGCTTCGCCGTCGTCGACGAGGTCGACTCGATCCTCATCGACGAGGCCCGGACCCCGCTGATCATCAGCGGGCCGGCCGAGGAAAACCAACGCTGGTACCTCGAGTTCGCGCGCATGACGCCCCGGATGAAGAAGGACCAGCACTACGAGGTCGAAGAGGGCAAGCGCACGGTCGCTGTCACCGAAGAGGGCGTGGCCTTCATCGAGGACCAGCTCGGCATCGACAACCTCTACGAGGCCGCGAACACCCCGCTGGTCGGCTATCTGAACAATGCGCTCAAGGCCAAGGAGCTGTTCAAGCGCGACCGCGACTACATCGTCAGCGACGGCAACGTGATGATCGTCGACGAGTTCACCGGCCGCGTGCTGCAGGGTCGGCGCTACAACGAGGGCATGCACCAGGCCATCGAAGCCAAAGAGGGCGTGCAGATCCAGCAGGAGAACCAGACGCTGGCCACGATCACTTTGCAGAACTACTTCCGCCTCTACGAGAAGCTGTCGGGGATGACGGGCACGGCCCAGACCGAGGCCAACGAGCTGCACCAGACCTACAAGCTCGGTGTCGTCCCCATCCCCACCAACCAGCCGATGATCCGCGCGGACGAGGGCGACCTCATCTACAAGAGCGAGGACGCGAAGTTCGCGGCCGTCATCGACGACATTGCCGAGCGGCACGAGGCCGGCCAGCCGGTGCTCGTCGGTACGGCTAGCGTCGCGAAGTCCGAGCGGCTGGCGTCGCTGCTGCTGCGTAAGGGCATCCCGCACGAGGTGCTCAACGCCAAGCAGCACGCGCGGGAGGCCGCGATCATCGCCAACGCCGGACGCAAGGGCGCGGTCACCGTCGCGACCAACATGGCCGGTCGCGGCACCGACATCATGCTCGGCGGCAACCCCGAGTTCGCGGCCGACCTGGCGCTGCGCGAGAAGGGCCTGAGCCCGGACGAGACGCCGGAGGATTACGAGGACGCCTGGCCCGATGCGCTCGACGCGGCCAAGCAGGAGGTTGAGAAGGAGCACAACGAGGTCGTCGAGTTGGGTGGTCTGTACGTGCTCGGTACCGAGCGCCACGAGTCCCGGCGCATCGACAACCAGCTGCGCGGCCGATCCGGCCGGCAGGGTGACCCGGGCGAGTCGCGGTTTTACCTCTCGCTCGGCGACGACCTGATGGTGCGCTTCAACGGCGAACGCGTCGCCGCGATGATGAACTTCCTGCGCCTGCCTGAGGACGTCCCGATCGAGGCCAAGATGGTCTCGAAGGCGATCCAGTCGGCCCAGACGCAGATGGAGCAGCAGAACTTCGAGATCCGTAAGAACGTCCTCAAGTACGACGAGGTCATGAACAAGCAGCGCACCGTCGTCTACGACGAGCGTCGCCAGGTTCTCGACGGCGTCGACCTGAGCGACCAGATCCGGCCGATGATCACCGACGTCGTGACCAGTTATGTCGAGGGTGCGACGGCCTCCGGCTACCCGGAGGAGTGGGAGCTCGACCAGCTCTGGACGGCGCTCAAGACGCTCTACCCCATCTCGCTGACCCTCGACGAGGCGGTCGAGCAGGCCGGCGGCGACAAGTCCGACCTCACCCGGGAGTTCCTGCTCGAGGAGCTCGTCGCCGACGCCCAGGCGGCCTACGACCAGCGCGAAGAGGATCTCGGGACCGAGGTGGTGCGCGAGCTCGAGCGGCGGGTGCTGCTCTCCGTGCTCGACCGCAAGTGGCGCGAGCACCTCTACGAGATGGACTACCTGCAAGAAGGCATCGGGCTGCGGGCGATGGCCCAACGCGACCCGCTCGTCGAGTACCAGCGCGAGGGCTTCGACATGTTCGCCGCGATGATGGACGGCGTGAAAGAGGAGTCCGTCGGGTTCCTCTTCAACCTCGACGTCGAGGTTGAAGGCGAGGGCGACGAGGCCCCGGCCGCAGCGGTGGCCACTGCGGCGCCGGTGCGCGCGCTCGGCGGGACCGGCGCGGCCGGCGGGGTAGGCGGGACCGGCGCGGCCGGCGACGACGAGACCGGGCGCGGGCCGCAGCTCGACCTGGCGCTGCTCGAGTCGGCGCAGGAGCAGCACGAGGCCGTGACCAACGGCGGCTCGCCGCATATCCGGGCCAAGGGCCTCGAGCGCGAGAAGACCGAGTCCGGGCTGACCTACAGCGCGCCCGAACTCGGCTCGGACGATCCGTCAGTGACCACCAGTGACGAGAGCAAATCCGGCGGCGCCAAGTCAGCGACGGCCCGGCGCCAGCAGGCCCGCAGCAACCCCAACCGCGGCAGCCGCGGCAACCGTGGGTCCAGCGGCGGCGGGAACCGCAACCGGCGCAAGAAGTAACCGCCTCAGCTGCCTCAGCCGAGCTGCAGGCGGGTGCACCGCCAGCGGCCCTGGTAAGCCTCGAGCCGCAGCGCCAGAGCCCGCACCCGCGGCCCGGCCTCGACCGTCGCGCACAGCTCGGCGACGCCCTCGACCGGCTCGGCCGCGCGGACCGATCGCACGCTGGCCCGATGCAGCCAGTGCCGCGTGCCCCGCTGGGCCGCCCGCTCGAAGTCGGCGCCCAGACCGTGGTTCACCGACTGGCTCAGCAGCGCGCTGAGCTGGTGCAGCGGCCGCCGGCCGGCGGCCGTCTCGATCATCCCGACCAGCAGGCGGTGCGCCCACGGGCCGGGGTCGGGCAGCCCGCCCGGCCGCACCGGGCTGGGCCGCACCGGGTTGGGCCGCCAGGCCGGCACCACCGGCACCCGGGCGAACGGCAGACGCTGGTCGTAGGGCCCGCACAGCGGATGCAGGTCGGG
>CAXTHY010000011.1:0-8980 GCA_964244175.1 uncultured Jatrophihabitans sp.
ATGATCGTCGTCGGCGTCGTCAGCCTGCTGACAATCGTCACGTTGAAGCACGACGCGAGCGGAGCCACGGGAGCGAATGCGGCTGACTTGAACGCGACCGGCCAGTCGCTGGTCGCCTTCCACAATTGGACGTTCGTGCTCGGGCAGAGCCTCATGCCCGGCGTCAATGCGCTGCTGCTGGGCTCGTTGCTCTACCGATCACGCCTCGTCCCCCGCATCATTCCCCTGGCCGGGCTCATCGGTGCCCCCCTACTGCTCGGGTCCGTTGCCGCGACGATCTTCGGCCTTTGGGGCCAAACCTCGCCCGTCGGCGTGATCGCCGCGTTCCTGGTTGCCCTGTGGGAGCTCTCGCTCGGCGTCTGGTTGGTCGTCAAAGGCTTCACGCCATCCGCCCTCACCTCAGACCTGGACAACCGATGATCGAGGCCCGAGGACTCGTCAAGAAGTACGGCGATACCGTCGCCGTCGGAGGCCTGACCTTCGACGTACAGCCCGGGCTGGTCACCGGATTCCTCGGCCCGAACGGGTCCGGCAAGTCGACCACCCTGCGGATGGTCCTCGGACTCGACGCCCCGACCGAAGGCACCGTCACGGTCAACGGCCGGCCCTACAACCAGCACCGTCACCCATTACGCGAGGTGGGGGCGCTACTCGAAGCCCAGGCGATCCACCCCGGCCGCAGCGCCTACAACCACCTGTTGGGCCTGGCCCACAGCAACGGCCTCAAGCGCAACCGGGTCGATGCCGTCCCCGAGCAGGTCGGATTGGCCGAGGCGGCCAAGACCCGGGTCGGCACCTTCTCACTCGGCATGGGTCAGCGGCTCGGCATCGCCGCCGCCCTGCTCGGCGACCCCGAAGTGCTGTTGTTCGACGAACCGGTGAATGGTCTCGACCCTGAAGGGATCCTGTGGATTCGCACGCTCATGCGCTCCCTCGACGAACAGGGACGGACGGTATTCGTCCAGCCACCTGATGAGCGAAATGGCCGTGACCGCCGACCGCCTTATCGTCATCGGACGCGGGGCACTCATCGCCCACACCACTGTCCAGGACTTCATCAAGGAACGATCGCGCCCATGACGACCTTGGGCTCGGGCGAAACGGCCCCGGACGAGATCTCGCCTACGCCCGGGTGCGCCATATCGGCCCGCGAAAGGTGCGCCGGTGCTCTGGATGATGCCGCCGCTCGAAGACACCGTGTTCAAGATGTCCACCGCGTCCGGGAGGAGGTCGGCATGCCTATGTACGGCCGCGTGGACCATCTCGCCGTCGATGACGTATCCACCGCCGCGGCGCTGAGAAGCTGATCATCACGTCACGATCAACGCCCGTCCGGCACGACGCATCGCTCTCAAGACTCGCAGGTGGATCGTGGACCGTCATGCGCCGCTGCCAGTCAACGAGCTCGCGGCTGAGGCGCGCAGGATGCAAATGAAGCGGATGACTCGACGACCTGGCAGTCCGGGGTTAGCGACCAAGTCGGCGACGCCAGTCGTGCATTCCAAGCAGTCGCAACATCCTCGAAGTCAGCTGACCCTTGCGAGCGGTATACGGGTACCAATGGAGCTCGGCCGGAAGGGCGAACCGTTCGCTCACAAAGGCCTGGTGGCGGCAGTACTTTCGCACTCCGTCGGCGCCCCCGAAGCGGTGCCCGAGACCGGACTGTTTCCATCCGCCCATGGGCAGCGGGAATTGGAAGACATTGGTCATCGCGTTGTTCACATTCACGGCGCCGGCCTCGAGCTGCCGACCAACGCGCCGAGCCCGCTCTGGTGAAGCAGTCCAAACGCTGGCGGCCAGGCCAAACGGAGAGTCGTTGACCAGGCGCACCGCCTCGTCCTCGTCCTCCACCTTCATGATGGGCAGCGTCGGGCCGAACGTCTCCTCACGCATGCATACCATCGAGTGGTTGACATCGAGCAGGATAGTCGGCGGATAAAACAGACCTTCAGCGGCCCGTCGCCCGCCGGTCGCGAGACGGGCGCCCTTCGCTATCGCGTCGGCGACATGCCGTTCGACCAGTTCGAGCTGGGCCTCCGTGGCCATCGCACCCAGGTCAGTGGCGAAGGACCCAACCTCATCCATGCCCTGGCGCAGGTCGGAAACCTTGGCGGTCAGACTCGCAACGAACTCGTCGTAAACAGCCGCCTCAACGTAGAGACGCTCGACTGCGACACACGACTGGCCGGCGTTGAACAATCCTCCCCAGACGGCTCCGCCGACGGCCCGATCGAGGTCGGCGTCGGACAGCACGATCATCGCGTCCTTACCGCCGAGTTCCAGGCTCGCGGGGATGAGCCGTTCGGCCGCACGGATCCCGATACGCTGCCCGGTCGTGGTCGATCCGGTGAACTGGATCATGTCGACCACGTCAACGACCGCGGCGCCGGTCGCCCCGCGGCCGGTCGCGCATCCAAGCACCGGCGGCGCGCCGATCTCCTCGTTCCAGCCGCGCACGACCTCGGCCCAGGCGAGCGGGGTGATCTCCGAAGGCTTCGTCAAGACGGCGGCTCCCGCCATCAAAGCACCCGGCACGTCGGACATCGGCATTGCCAGGGGATAGTTCCACGGCGTAATCACGCCGACCAACTGGTAGGGCCGGTGATACAGCTCCAACTTCTTGGTCCACGACGCTGGCCCGTGCGGCCGGCGGACCTCATCGGCCAGAAACTTGGCACCATGCTTCGTGTAGTAGTTGATGACCTCGACGGCAACCATGGTCTCGATCGACGCGTCCCCCCAGGATTTTCCCGCCTCCCGCTGGACGAGAGCGACGATGCGTTGATCGTTGTCCATCAGCCAGTCGAGCCAAGCCAACAGGTGTCGGGCGCGCCCGTCAGGTCCGAGAGCCTCCCAGGCGGGCTGCGCCGCCCGCAGCGTTGCCGCCAGCGCTGCGACCTCCTCGCTGGACATGTCCGGCACCTCGCCGACCACCGAGCCAGTAGCGGGATTGATGACCCGCACGCCCGGTTCAGTGCGCGCGATCGGCGAGGAGGTACTTGCGCTGTTCGGGGTCATCGTCAACTTCGATCCTTCCCCCGGAGTGGCTTCGCCAGAACAAGCACAGCCGCTCCTAGTTGACCGTAGGTGCACGGTTGACAGCCAATCGAAGCGATCCTAACATGAGTGAGTGATCCTTCACTCGTCACCCGGATGCCAATCGCCGTCGGACCTCGACGGCTTGCCGCGAGCGACTGGGCGCAACGAGCGAAGTAGAGTAACGATGACTACAACCGAGGTCGATGAGTACCTGTCCCTTCCACTGTCAGTGACCGCGTCGTCAATCAGTCCGAACGGGGCGATACATTCGGTCGCGATGTGGTTCGCCTACATCGAAGGCCAAGTGCTCATGGAGGCAAAGTCGAAGTCGCAGAAGGTGGCTAATCTGCGCCGCGACTCTCGCATCACCGTCCTGGCTCATGACGGCGCGGACTATTACTCACTGCGTGGCGTCATGATCAGCGGCGAGGCTGACGTGGTGGACGACGATCCTGCCCTGATGCTCCGCATTGTCGAAGACGTCTTCAGTCGGTACTACAAAGGGAAAACGCTATCGAACGAGCGCGTAGAGGCGCTAACGCGCAATCGGGTCGTGCTTCGCATTCGACCGCAGTCGATCGCTTCCTGGGACCACAACAAGCTCCGGTGAGCCCTTCAGCCGACACAACGACGACCCCCGCTGAAACGATCTAATGGCGGATAACCTACTAAGCGAGCGATCGTTCACTCCGCGTCCGTGCGTATCCCTCTGTAGGAGCTCCTTTGACCTTCGAAACACCCAGCGGAACGGATGAAGCCGAACGGTTGCGCGCCAAGTACCGCGCTGAACGCGACAAGCGTCTGCGACCCGACGCAATCGAACAGTACGTCGAGCCGGTCGGCGAGTACGCCCACTTCGTCGACGACCCGTATGTGTCCGAGCCTCTACTACGTCCGCCGCTGCACGATTTCGTCGATGTCGCGATCATCGGTGGCGGTTTCGGCGGCCTCGTCACCGCTGCGCGCTTGAAGGAGTGCGGGTTCTCGAAGGTTCGTATCATCGAGAAGGCTGGCGACTTCGGTGGTACCTGGTACTGGAATCGCTACCCCGGCGCGATGTGCGACGTCGAGTCCTACATCTACCTTCCGCTGCTCGAAGAGATCGGGTACATCCCGGAGCGCAAATACTCTTTCGCTCCCGAGATCCGTGATCACGCGCGAGCGATCGCGCGACACTACGATCTCTACGCCGATGCGTGCCTCCAGACCGGGGTGACCGGACTGCGCTGGGACGAGGCCGCGCAACACTGGGTAGTCGAGACCGATCGCAACGACCAGATCCACGCGACCTACGTCGCTATGGCCCTAGGACCGCTAAACAAGCCGAAGCTGCCGGGCATCCCGGGCTTGCTGGACTTCGGTGGCCGGGCCTTTCACACCAGCCGATGGGACTACGCCTACACCGGGGGCGGCGAGACCGAACCGCTTCATGGCTTGGTCGGTAAGACCGTTGGCGTCATCGGCACCGGCGCGACCGGGATCCAATGCATCCCCCGCGTCGCCGAATCGGCTGAGCACCTGTACGTCTTTCAGCGCACACCGTCCGCCGTCGATCGCCGGGACAATCGAGCGACCGATCCGGCATGGGCGTCGTCCCTCACCCCGGGCTGGCAGAAGCGCCGGATGGACAACTTCAACGTTCTGGTCAACGCCGGTGAGCAGGATGAAGATCTCGTCGACGACGGATGGACTCGCGCCTTCAAGGCGCTAACAATCACCGCAGTCAAGGAAGAAAGCCGACGACTCGGACGGAGGTTAACCCCCCAGGAGCGCACGGATCTCCTCGAGCAGTCGGACTTCACCGTGATGGAGCAGATACGCCGGCGGGTTGACGACATCGTCGAAGATCCCGAGGTCGCGGCGGCATTGAAGCCCTGGTATCACCGCTTCTGCAAACGTCCAGGCTTCCACGACGAATTTCTTCCGACGTTCAACCGGCCGAACGTGACCCTGGTCGACACCGATGGTCGAGGCGTCGACCGCATCACCGAACGGGGGCCTGTCGTCGGCGAGCGCGAGTATCCGGTTGACTGTTTGATCTTCGCGACGGGCTTCGAGGTTGGCACCGACTACACCCGCCGCGCCTCGTACGACGTGATAGGTCGCAACGGAACGCGCCTGAGCGAAAAGTGGCACGACGGCCTGCGGACGTTTCACGGATTGTTCTCTGCCGACTTCCCGAATTGCTTCTTCTTGGGCATGACCCAGACCGGTGTCACGGTCAACTTCTCGCACATGCTTGACGAGCAGGCTCGTCACCTGGCGTACGTCCTCCAGCAGGTACGGCGGCTCGGCGCGTCGACGGTCGAAGCCACTCCAGAGGCCGAAACCAACTGGGTCGCCGAGATCCGCCGACTGTCCGGATGGAGCGACCGGTTCACGGCTGAGTGCACGCCCAGCTTCTTCAACAGCGAGGGCCGGGCTGACGACAACAACGGCATCTGGGCCAACACCTATGGCGCCGGCCCGGTAAAGTTCTTCGAGCTGCTCCGTGCGTGGCGCGACGACGCAAACTTGGCCGGTCTTCGCATCGAAGCGGAACATAAGTCCTCAGTCGGGTCAACTACCTAGATGATCGACCAACCCCCGTCGACCACGACCACCTGGCCGGTCACGTACGACGACGCGTCGCTTGCCAGGTAGAGCAGTGCTCCATCAAGCTCACCGACTCGGCCCGTGCGTCCCAACGGGGTGTTTCGCCGCACGAAGGCGACGCCCTCTGGTTTGTCGAACATCTCCACCGCAGTCATTTCGCTCGGAAACCAACCGGGCGCGATGGAGTTCACTCGGATCCCCTGCCGAGCCCACTGATTGGCCAACTCGCGCGTGAGGTTGACAAGGGCGCCCTTGGACATGCAGTAGGACGCTTGCGGGACTGACCGCGACGCGCTGAGGCCAAGCACCGAGGTGATGTTGATGATGGACAGCGACCGCCCCGCCGCTATCGCCGCACGCGCACACTGCTGTGCCAGATGAAAAGGCACCTCCGCGTTGAGCCTCAGGCTCGCGCGGATCCACTCCTCGGATTCGGCCTCAGCCGGGCCGGGCTTGGTCACGCCCGCATTGTTTACAAGAACATCGACCGGTCCCAGCGCGTCACGCACGTGATCGACCGCGACTGCAGCTGCACCGTCCGCCGTCAAGTCCGTCGCGATGACGATCGGGTCGGTAAGGGTTTCGGCGATCCGCTCGAGCAGGTCAACCCGGCGGGCAACGAGCGCCACGCGAGCGCCCGCCGCGTCGAGAACTTCGGCGAAGCGTCGCCCGAGGCCAGAGCTGGCGCCGGTGACTATAGCCGTCCGGCCGTGCAGGTCGAACAGCGCCGAGAGGTCAACCGGGTGCTCGACCGCAATCACTGGGTTGTCCGCACCTGCGAGAACTCCTCGCGTACGGCTCGCTTCACCAGCTTGCCATTCGCGTTGACCGGCAGAGCGAGAACGAACTCGATCCGCTTCGGCACCTTGTAGCCGCCGAGGTCTTGCCGACATCGGGCGATCACGTCCTGGGCAGCCAGCGTCGCGCCGTCCAGGAGTTCTATCACCGCGGTCACCTCCTCACCCCAGCGCTCACTGGGTAGGCCGATCACGGCGACCCTGCTGACCTGAGGCATCTGCTCGATGACGCGCTCGACCTCGCGTGGGTAAACGTTCAACCCACCGGAGATGATCACATCCTTGATGCGGTCGACGACGAACAGCGCGCCGTCGTCGTCTAGGTAGCCGATGTCGCCCGTGTGGTGCCAGCCAGCGATCTGCGTCGCCGCGGTCATATCGGGATCGCGCCAGTACTCGTGCATCACGAACGGCCCGCGTACGCAGATCTCGCCAGGTTGCCCGGTCCCAACCTCCCCGCCGAGCGGGTCGAGGATGCGCAGATCGACGCCGGGCTGCTTGCGTCCGACGGAGCCGAGCAGCTTTGGGTTACCGGAGAGCGCCGTCCGATGGTCAGCGGGCGTCAGCATCGTGATCGGTGGGGCCTCTGTCTGACCGAACCCTTGGAAGAAGTCACAGCCGAAGGTCTCCATCGCCTGTCGCAGGACGTTCTGCGGCATGGGCGCCGCGCCGTACAAGATCCACCGCAACGACTCGTAACGACGCGAGCGCGCGCCCGGGACCTCAAGGCACCGCTGAATCATGGTCGGCGCGAGGGCGGTCGCGGCGACCGACCCGGTGTCGAAGCTCTCGATGACAGCCTTCGGGTCAAATTCTGACGCGAGCACGATCTCGGCGCCGTTGAGGACGCCGTTGGTGATGGTCAGCATGCCGGCGGCGAGGCATGCGGGCATGGCCATGTACAAGCGTTCACCCGGGTTGAGACGCAGACCCACAACGAGCCAGCGGTGCATTACCTCGCTGACCGTACGATGCAGGAACACCGCTCCCTTGGGCCGGCCGGTCGTTCCGCTCGTGTACATCTGCAGTCCCGGCATGCTGTCGTCCAGCTCGGGCAGTGTGATGGTGTCCGCTGCACCTGCCCGCCATTCGTGTTGGGGTGTACATCCCGCGGGGGCAGCGCCGTCTACGGTCACGACCGCGCACAGCGGAGAGCTTGCCAAATCTGAGTTCTCGAGGAGATCATTCGAGGTCAGAAGTAGCTGGGCCTGGCTGTCGGTGAGTATGTAGCGCCGCTCGTCCCCGGCTAGTCGCGGATTGACGGGAACGACTACCGCGCCGGCCATCGACGCGGCGTAGTAGCTCAGCAGCAGTTCAACACGGTTTCGCATGAGCACTGCGACGCGCGCGCCTGGGACCAACCCATCTGCGACCATGGCCCGGGCGAGATCCTCACATTCCACCCGCGCCTGACCCCACGTCACCGACCGGACGTTGTCGGTCGCGAACGGAGCGTCCGGACGCGCACTCGCCCAAAAGGTTAGGGACTCATGGAGCAGCACGGCTATCTCCTTCGAATTCGATGGTTGAGTTGATAATCTATGAGTGAATCATCGCTCACTCTAGAGAGACTGTCTCGGCAAGGCCATACCTGTCGAGCGGGTCCTGCCTAGCCGGGCCGTACGCCGAACAGATGGTGGGTTAGCAACATGCGTTGAATGTTGGTCGCTCCTTCGCCGATCTCCGTGGCGAGAACGTCACGCAGCCGCTGCTGCGCACGGTGACCGTGGCTGTAGGCGGGATGTCCTTGAACTTGCAATGCCCAGTGGCAGATGTCGAACATCTTCGGCGGGATCCACGCCTTTGCCATCGCCGCCTCTCGGTCGTGGGGCAGAGAGCGATCGGCGCGCCACAGGCCTTTGAGCGCGATGAGCCGCCCGAGTTCGATGTCGGTGGCGGCGTCGACCGCGGGGAACGCCACGCCCTGCCTGGACGCGAGCGGGGCGCCGAAAGTCTCGCGATTCTTGATCCAGGCGCTCGCCTCTTCGTAAGCGGCACGCCCGACGCCGAGAGCAGTCATGCTGACGATCAGACGCGCCGTGACCAAGGACTGGAAAACGGCGTGCAATCCCTCACGACCGGAAACCATCACCTTAACCGACTCGGGAGGCACGTCGTCGAAGATCATCACGGCGCGGCCGAGCGCGCGAGCCCCTAGGTCGTGAAGGGGCTGTTGAGCGATGGCGTCCGAATTTTCGACCAGCAACAGGACCGGACCGTCGTCGCTGCGCGCAAGTACGACAATCGCCTCCGATCCGGGATAGCTGACCGAGGTCTTCTCGCCCGTGACGCGCCAGCCCTTTGCTTCGCGATGTGCACGGACCCGGAGGTCAGCCAGGTCCGAACCGCCGTGCCCCTCGGTTAGGGCGAGCGCGAGGGTGGTGTGACCGGCCAGCAGCTGCGGGAGCCACCGTTCGACGAGCTCGGGGGGAGCGTGGTTCATCAACAAACGAGCACCGCTGCTGGCCTGGACCAGCAACGCTCCTGCCGCGTAGTCGCCGGCGGACAGTTCCTCGGCCACTAACCCTGCTGCTACGTATCCAGCACCT
>CAXTHY010000011.1:8990-13935 GCA_964244175.1 uncultured Jatrophihabitans sp.
GCCACCCGCGGACTCCGGAATGTCAAGACCGAGGAGGCCCGCGGCGCCGATCTCCTTCAGCATCTGCGGCGAGTGGATGCCCGACAAATCGCGTTCGAGGGCATCCGTGGCGAAGTGTTTGGCCAGATGGCGCGCGACATCGACTATCGCCGCGTGATCGGGATCGACCGCAAAGTCCATGATTCGTTCTCCAGTCGCTACATGCCGCTGAGCTGGTGGACCACCGGCGCCATCTGTTCGGCCGCCCAGTCGAAAACACAGAAGTACGACGTGCCGTAGCGCTCGCGTCGCTCGCGTAGTTGGTCGGCCGCAGCCGAGGGTGTGCCGACGAGTGCGTGCGGGTACGCGATCGCTTCCGCTCTGGTCAGCCCGTAGCGCTGCTGCAGCCGCTCCCAATGCGGCTCTGCCACGTCTGTCACGGCAACATAGTGAAGACCTAACTCCAGCTCCAGATCCTGGAACCGGTCGCCGGCTGCCTCCCGCACCCAACTGACCTGCTCATCGAGTCGATGTGCGTCGGACGAGCGTGCCGCTGCGTCCACCGACCCGCTGCGATTGTTCACGTTGATGCTGACGATGTCTGCCATCTGTCCGGCGAGCTGCAGCACACGCCTGCCACCGCCGCCCACCATGATGGGCGGGTGCGGTCGCTGCACGACCTCAGGGCGTCCGGCGAACCCGGCCATGGTCACGTCCGGTGAGATGATCTCCAACGGCTCTCCGCTGAAGTACGACGTCAAGGCCTCGATGTAGTTGCGAAGTCGCGTGATGCGGGTCCCGGCGGAGTCAAATCGAAGTCCGATGGCCTCGTACTCGCTGCGCCACCAGCCGGCGCCCAAGCCTAGTTCGAGTCGCCCATCAGACAGGAGGTCAAGGGTCGCAGCCTCTTTCGCCAACACCGTGGGAACACGGTAATCAATGCAGAAAACACGACAGCCCAGGCGAATGGTCTTGGTCACCGCCGCTGCGTATGCCAACGCAGGTACCGCCGCCAGCCCTTGCGGCGGATGGTTGGACCCGGCTAGGGCACGTCCGGGCCCGAGCAGGTGGTCGGCCAGGTGCAAGGTGTCGAAGCCCAAATCTTCGGCGCGTCGCGCGGTGTCTCGCCACTGTCGCGACGAGCTGGCATCGAGGGCTTGCACGGCGAACCGGAACGCTCGCGGTTGTCCGTGGGTTCGGCTGTGCGGTCTCATGGTCAGGTGCCTTGAAAGCGCGCTGTGCGGCGTTCGAGGAAAGCGGTGATCCCTTCGCGGAAGTCTTCCGTGCAGCGCAGATTGCGTACCCATGACGCCTCGAGCTCGTACTGGGCGGCGAATCCGTGACCGGTCGCGCTGTCGACGAGTTCGCGCAATCCGACCACAGCGGCGGGCGGGATGGACCGGGCGACCTCCTGTGCCAGTGTCCTGGCTCGGTCCAAGACCGCGTCATCGGCGACCAGCTCTGTCGCTATTCCTAGGGCGTCCATGGTCGCACCGTCCAGGTCGGAACCAAGCAGTGCCATCTTGACGACCTCTCGTGCCCCGATCGCACGAGTAAGCAGGAAGGACAGTCCGCCGTCAGGTGTCATACCTAGCTGAAAGCTACCCATCCTCAACTTGGCGGACGGGGAGGTGACGAGCAAGTCGCAGGCGAGCGCGAGCGCGGCTCCGGCGCCCACGGCGTGACCTTCTAGCGCGCAAATAATGGCGACGGGCAACCGGCGAAGGCGGACTACGGTGCGCGAGAACGAAGCCAGCATCTCATCGTTGTCTTTCCAGTCGGAGTTGAGCACGTCCCCGACCTCCTGCAGGTCGGCTCCGGCACAGAAAGTTCCTTCGGCTCCGCGAAGCAGGAGTACGCGCGCGTCCGTGTCGGCCACTTCCGAGATCGCCGCTTCAAGATCACGCACCGCGGCGAAGTCCAGCGCGTTACGCCGATGCGGGCGCTCAATCGTCAGCTCCATGACCGAACCGGACAGCTGCGTCGAAATCATTGTGCCTCCCCGGGTACACCCATGCTCGAACCACCAGCCCAGCGCGAGACCAGGACGGGCACGTCCTCGCGCCGCGCCTTCGAAGCGGCCCAGGAAGGCGTGTCGCTGAAGCGAGGCGCCGGGTTGGGTTGAGTTGACCCAGCTCTGGTCAGGAAAAGGTGCTGGAGCGTGTTCTGTTCGTGCTTCTGCGCTTCTTCTGGCGACAACACCGGCGTCACGCAGGCATCGGCGGCGAGCGGGTGGGATGCCCAGTCGTCGCGATCACGGCGGCTGAATTGGACGGCCAGTTCCTCGACGCGAGCGGGCCATGCCGCATGATCGAACTGTTCGTCCCAGTCGGCTGCGTCCAGCCCGAGCATCTCGCGCAACGCTTCGTAGAAGGGCCGCTCGTACGCGCCGACCGCAACGAAGCGGTCGTCCCGGCACGCGTAGACGTTGTAGAACGGCGCGTAGCCTGTTGCCAGGCCGGCAGCGGCTCCGCCGAGCCGGATCTGGTCGAGCAGTGCCGCAGTGAGCCACGCAGAGCCGCCGGTGATGCTGCAATCGACAACTTGTCCGGATCTGGTGTTTCGCGCATGCAGCAGCGCCGACAGCACTCCGACCGTCAGGGCCATGCCAGCACCCCCGAAGTCGCCGACGAAGCCAGGAGACACCACCGGCACGCCTCGTGGTCGGCACATGCTGCTGAGCGCGCCGGCCAGGGCAATGTAGTTGATGTCGTGGCCGGGGGCCGCGGCGAGCGGCCCGGTGCGTCCCCATCCGCACACGCGACCGTAGATCACTTTCGGGTTGTCCACTCGGAGCCTCTCCGGGCCTACGCCCATACGCTCAGCGACGCCCGGACGAAACCCTTCCAAGATGACATCGGCGTACCGTGCCAAATGCCGGACGCCGGCGAGGCCGTCCGGCTCGGTCAAATCGACGCCAACCAGACTGCGACCTCGCGACAACGCGCTGTCGAGACCGCTGTCGTAGCCGGGTCGTTCGAGCCGCGCCACGTCGGCGCCGAGGTCAGCCAGCACCATCCCGGCGAACTGCACGGGGCCGATCCCGCCGAGTTCCAAGACGCGGATTCCCCGCAGAGGCCCCTCGCTGGGTTGCTCAGCGACTGCCAGCACGCCAGTCATGACGGTCATGACAACGGCTTCGGTTCAGCGCCACTAGCAAAGATCTTCCCGTAATTCGCGTCGGTTTTGGCGATCGCCTCACGCGCCGCAGCTTTCTCACCGTCAGTTCCTAGCCGGCGTGCGGCGTAGAGTTCCATACGCAGCCCGGTACGAAGGTCGGCCTGCGTGCCCTCGTTGACGAGGAATTTGACGGCCTCGACCGCGTATGGCGGACGTTGCGCGAGTTCGCCGGCCAACCCGAGCGCACTTTCCATCAGATGCTGCGGCTCTGTGACGATGTCGACCAGACCGACGGATCGAGCTTCCTCGGCCATCAGCTCCGTGCCCAGCCACAGCAGGCGTTTGGCCGTTGAGGCGCCGACCACCCTCGGCAGTCGTTGGGTGCCGCCCCCGGCGGGCAATCCCCCGAACCGCACTTCGGGAAAACTGACCTTCGCCTCAACTGACATCACACGAATATCGCACGCAAGCGCGAGCTCCAGGCCGCCGCCGATTGCTGGGCCATTAATCGCGGCGATGACCGGAAACTTTGCCTCTTCGATCCTGTTGATCCAATCTACGTCGCCCAGTCTGGCTCCGTCACCCTTGGGCGGTTTGAGGTCCGCGCCTGCGCAAAAGTGTCGGCCGGCACCGGTGATGACAAGAGCGCGCAACCGCGACCGGCCAGCCCATTCGAGGCCTTGCTCGAAATCCCGGATCAGGGTCGTCGTGACCGTGTTCGCGCGGTCGGGCCTATTGAGCGTGAGAACGCCAATGGAGTCCGACTGCCTGACCAGGATGGTGCTCAAATCTGGCGGGGCGCTCATGCGATGGAGAAGCCGCCGCTGACGCGGAGCACCGAGCCTGTGACGAAGACGGATCTGTCGGAGCAGAGAAATGCCACGGCGTCGGCGACGTCGGAGGGCACGCCCGCACGGTCCCAGCCCTGTCCCATCGGATAAACCTTGAGCACGCGTGAATAGAAGTTCGCCTGACGCTCGGCGTCGATAAGCCGATCGCGGCGGTCCAACTGTCCTTCCTCGACCATCGTGGCACCTGGCGAGACACAGTTGACGTTAATCCGGTGTTTGCCCACCTCTTTCGCCAGTGATTTGGAGAAACCGACGACGCCAGCCTTCGCGTACGCGTACACGGCCGCGCGTGCCTCACCAACGATGCCGGCGTCGGAGACGACGGTGACGATCTTCCCGTAGCGCTGTTCGATCATCGTGGGTAGGACAACGTGTGCTGTGTTCATCACGCCGGCTTGAATGACGTCCATGGTTCGGTGCCAGTCGGCGGGGTTCGTTTCGTGGAAGAGCTGGCCGATTTGTTCCTCGGGCCGCGGCGGAGGAACTCCAGCATTATTCACGACGATATGAATCCCACCGAACTCGGAGATGGCCCGCTCGATCACGCCGGTAACCGCGCTGTGGTCGGTGACGTCGCACGGAGCCGGGAGGGACTTCCCACCCGAGTCGATGATCTCGGCGGCGACTTCTTTGCAGCGATCCTCGAACAGGTCGTTGACCACGACCGCTGCGCCCTCGCTGGCAAGGGTGAGCGCGATCCGCCTGCCGATCCCGCGGCCGGCACCGGTGACGAAGGCGGTGCGGCCCGCCATTCCCAAGTCCATGAGCAACCCTCTCGTGAGTGAGCTTTCACTCGCCACAGTAGCGGTGCCGATGCCAGCGGCCAAGACGCGTGAAGACGAACGTGGTCACGAAGTGGTGGTCGGCGAGCCGCTGGCCATTGCGCGTGCGAGCGCTGTGCGGATTTCTTCGACTTGCGGCGATCGGGCGTCGCCGGCGCATTCCACGTCGACCCACTGGGCGAACGTCAGCAGGGATTCGGAGAGTTCGACCGC
>CAXTHY010000011.1:13945-62991 GCA_964244175.1 uncultured Jatrophihabitans sp.
GCTGCAGCGGCTACCGTGCCGCGCATGATTGCTCCGCTCGCGCCGTCGATCGTCACGACGTCGCCCGCGGTGATCGTGTGCACGCCGAGGCTTGCTTTGCGGTCGCCGATCGCTAGGTCGCTCACACCAACCACTGCCGGAATTCCCCATCCACGCGCCACCACGGCGGCGTGGCTGACCAGACCGCCTCGGGCCGTCACGATTCCTTCCGCCACCTGCATGCCATGAATGTGCTCTGGGGAGGTCGTTTCCGTCACCATCAGCACCTTTTCACCACGGTCGGCCGCGGCAATGCACTCATCCGGAGTGAAATAGACTTGTCCGGACACGAGTCCAGGTGACGCCCCCAGACCACGACCGAGTGCCACGCGACCCCGAGCTACCGCACCGGCGCGGACTGCCTCATCGATCAACTCGGACGACACGCGATCCAAGACCTCGTCAGGTGACAGTATCGGCGGGATTGAGCGAGCCAGGTCGACAGCGATGCGCAGGGCCGCGGCCGCGGCGCGCTTGCCGCTGCGGGCCTGCAGGACCCAAAGTTTTCCCTGCTCCATGGTGAACTCGATATCGCACATGTCGGCGAAGCGGGCTTCGAGACGCGGGAAATACGCCAGCAACTCGCGATGGACCCACGGGGCGACCGATGCCAACGCAGCGAACGCCTGTGTCCGATTCTCGCCGCTCACAACGTCCTCCCCTTGTGCCTTCAGCAGGAAATCGCCGTAGGGGACCGGTTCTCCGGTGTTCGGGTTGCGCGTGAACACAACCCCCGTGCCGGAAAGGGCGTCGCGGTTGCCGAAGACCATGGTTTGGACGTTCACCGCCGTCCCTAGGTCGTGGGCTATGCCCATGCGCCGTCGATAAACTAGGGCTCGCGGACTCTCCCAGGACTTGAAGACCGCCTCGACTGCCATCCTGAGTTGCGTCCATGGTGCGTCGGGAATCGCGCGCCCCGACGCGGACTTGACGGCCTCGCGCATATCACGAGCACACCGCGAAGCCCCCTCCACTTCGAGTTCCTGGCCCGCCAGTGAGTTGCGGATCTCGTCGAGGACCTTGCGGTCGACGCCGAGAACGATCACGCCGAAGGACGAGAGGAACCTGAGGTAACAGTCCCACGCGAAGCCTGCGTCGCCGGTCGTGGCGGCAAGTCCCTCCGTCAGTTCCTCGTTAAGGCCGAGGTTGAGCACTGTGTCCATCATGCCGGGCATCGAGGCGGCGGCACCCGATCGGACACTCAGCAACAGCGGGTCGTTCACGGCCCCGAATCTCCTGCCCGCGTGCTGTTGCACCCGGGCAAGGTGGAACCCGATCTCCTCGTCCAGAGAGCTTGGATAGCCCTGCCGGCGAAACAGCTGACATGTGTCGGTGGTGATCGTGAACCCCGGAGGCACCGGAAGCTCGAGTACCGAAGCCATCTCTGCAAGCGCGGCGCCCTTACCACCCAGCAGCGCCCGGAGCTCGAGTGGTGAGCAGCCGTGATCGTGATCGAAGGCGTAGATGAAACTCAGTGCCCTCACTCCTTTGTGAGTCGCCGGTGCATACATTACGTTGGCGAGTGATGAGTCACTCATCTTAGGATGTCGGACGGGAGTTCTCAATGCACATGTACCGCGCACTGGTGGCCGAGAAGTACGACATGGAAGACCCGCTTAGCGGCCTAGGGGTCGTCGAGCGCACCGGCGCTGACGCGCAACGCGATTGGGTTCCCGTCCGGGTGCGGGCGGCCGCGGTGAACCACCACGATCTGTGGACCCTTCGGGGCGTTCAGTCGCATCCGATCGACCCGCCCGCTCCGTTGGGAACGGACGCAGCCGGCACGTCGGTCGACGGAGCCGACGTGGTGGTGCACGCGGTCGTCGGCACGGGTGAGCAGCAGCGGTTGCTGTCCGAGGGGGTGAACGGGGCACTCGCGGACTGCGTGTGGGTACCTGCTGCGAACCTCATTCCTAAACCAGAGTTTCTGAGCTGGGAAGAGGCTTCGTGTCTGCCCACCACGTGGCTCACCGCCTGGCACATGGTCGTCACTGCCGCCAAGGCGACCGCGGGTGAGGTGCTGTTGGTGCAGGGAGCGACCGGCGGGCTGGCTACCGCGGCCATCCAGCTCGGCGTGGGTTTGGGGATGCGCGTGATCGCGACGTCACGCTCGGACACGGGTCTGGCCTGGGCGACGGAGCTCGGCGCCGAGGCAGCCCCTTCCGGCGAGCGGCTGGGGGTCAAGGCGGACGTCATCGTGGATGGCGTCGGGGCTGCCACGGCTGAGCATTCGCAACGGTCATTGGCGTTCGGCGGCCGTTGGGTGGTGGCCGGCGTGACCACCGGAGGGAAGGTTCAGGTCGACCTCAGTCGGTGGTTTTGGCGCCAGCTCCAACTGATCGGCGTCACCATGGGCAGCCGCGACGAACTCGGTCAGGTTATCGCGTTCATGGCGCAAAGCGGTGTGCGCCCGCGCATCGGCAGCGTGCACACCGGGCTCGACGACGCGCGTGGCGCCTTCGATGCCATGTTGTCGGGCGCGACGCCGGGCAAACACGTAGTACGTCTGGCCTAGGCGCGATCCATGTCGGACGACTTCGCGCTGCTTCACCTTCTCAGGATCAAGGGGCTGCTCAACGACGATCAGGCCTGCAAAATCCTGCGTGTCGACGAGGGGCTGATCGCTGGGAGCTTCGCCCGTCTCGGGGCTCAGCGGCTCGCGGTGGAGCGCACCGGACGGTTGACGGGCTGGGCTCTTACTCCGGACGGACGTGCGCGCCATGCGGACCTGCTCGCAGCCGAGCGCGGCGCGTCTGGCGGATTCCCCGAGCTGCGGCAGCTTTATGCCGAGTTCGGGCCGCTCAATGCGCAGATCAAGGCTGCGATCAGCGACTGGCAGCTTGCCGGTGCCGAGAGCCAGCCAGACGGCGCATACCGCGCTCGGCGTGCCGAGGTCTGCGTCCGGCTTGGGGCGCTGCACGAGTCCGCCTTCCAGCTGACCGGCCAAATGACGAGAGTGCTCGCCCGGCTGAACAGCTATGGGCCGCGCTTGTCAGCTGCGAAGGCCCGCTTCGACGGTGGCGAGGACTCGGCGCTGACCAGGCCCCTGTCGGAGTCCTACCATGACATCTGGATGGAGCTGCACCAAGACCTATTGCTCACGCTGGACCTCGCCCGTGGCGCGGCCGACGCCTGACACCGGGACTCCTGCCGGAGACGCAAGCTTCTTCCTCTCAGGGCACGGTCAGGCCCGGGACAGGATGCTTACGTCGCCACTCGCGCCGTCGATGCGCACTACATCGCCGGTGCGCAACCACGAGGTCGCTTGCGTGACGTTCACGACCGCGGGCAGGCCGAGCTCACGAGCGATGATGGCACCGTGGCTGAGCATTCCGCCGAGTTCGGTGACGAGCCCGGCGGCCATGTAGAGCAGCGGCGCCCATGCAGGGTCGGTGCTCACGCAGACCAGGACCTCGTCCGGATCGAAGTCGTCGGCATCGGGTGCGGTGATCACACGTACTGTGCCTTCTACCGCGCCTGCGCTGACCCCGGTGCCCTGGCGCGTCACGCCCTCGCTCGCCTGGTCGTCGCCCCCAGCGGGTAGGGGTTCGGGGTCGCCTGTCCATGAGCGCGGCAGCTCACACTGTAGGTAGTGGTCTCGACGCTCGCGTCGGAAGGCGACGATGTCCTTGATGTCGGTCCGCAGGTCGTGTGCGAGAAACTCCTGTTCGGTGAGGAAGAATATGTCCTGCTCGGACGCGAGCACACCCGTCTGAGCCAGGGCCGCGCCCCGGTCCCGGGCCGCGGCGCGCACCACGTCCAAGACCTGGAGGAACGACGCTTTGCCGACCTCACGGAAGGGCACGAATGCTCGACACATCGCGATCGCGGCTCGTGCACGGATGCGCTGAGCGGCCGGAACCGACCGCAGGAACGCCTGTGCTGCCTCCTCGCCTCGCGTAGCGCGGCGGTGCAGCACCGCGTCAGGAGAGTCGCCGCCGGCGTTCGACAGGCCAATGCGGTAGGCGGCCAGTCCCTCGGGCGATTCTCGCCACGAAGCGATGTCGATGGCGCCGCCGCGGGGACAGTAGAACCCGTGGCGTGAGAGGAACTGGTCCATGGTGAGCAGACCACCCGCCAGGTCCCGCAGATCGGTGAGCATCGCTGCTTCGACGACAGTCCCTGAACCGGAGGCCATCAGGTCGCCGAGGTCGACGTCAGCGTTACCCGCCGCGGATCGCAGCCTTGTGACTGCCAGCTGCGCCAGGTAGGTGACCATGGTGTGGTCGGCCATGACGGACTCGAAGCGCGTTCCAGCTTCGCGGATACGGTGTTGGGCGAGGCCTTCGGGCCACGGCTGCGCGCGGAAGGCCGCGTCGTGCCACCAGGATAGGACGTCCCGGGCGTTGTGCAGGGAACGGCGCCGCACCGTCGCGACTTGCGTCGGGAGCCTCCCTGCGATTATCGGGTAGCGAGCAACGCTGTTTCGGGCGGGCGTGCCGGGCTGCACTGAGCCGAACATCGCCCGGTCGAAGCTGGCCGCATTGGTGCCCGGCAGCAGATTCGCCATCCGCCTGCCGAGTTCGATACTGGCGGTGTACCTGCCGTAGAACGCGGCACCGAAGTTCTCGAGTGGGTCAGAGTTGGGTTGTAGCTCGCGCCGCGGCAGGGCACCCAAGCGGTAGTACGCGCGCCGAATCGCGATGTTGAGGTGGTCGCGCCAGAACGTCCAGCCCAGCGGGGTCAGCACTCCGGGGAGGGCCTCAGATGTGTTGCCCAGGGTCCATGCCATTGCGGAGCCGCTGCGCTGGTGCAGCGGATCATCGGGGTGGACCTCGACACGCAGGTCGATCACCGCGTACCGCCGGGCGCCGCGTTCGTCTCATCGGCCCAGAGTTGGCCGGTCGCGGCCCAATTGGCGCGTATCTGCTTCTTGTCGATCTTTCCGAACGGTGTCGTGGGCAGCGGGTGCTCAGTTCGTCGCCATCGTGACGGCACCTCGAAGTAGGCCAGTGTTCGTGCAGCGTGGCTGCGCAGGTCGGCGACTGTGACCGTCGACTCGGGCCGTACCTGAACGACCGCCCCTACTTCCTCGCCGAGTTCAGCGTGCGGTACGGGCACCACCGCCACCTCGAGCACGTCCGGATGGGTTGCGAGGCACTCCTCGACGTGGCTGCAGGAGATGTTCTCACCGCCGCGGATGATGACGTCTTTGGACCTGCCGGTGAGATAGAGGTAGCCGTCCTCGTCCAGGCGTCCCACGTCACCGGTGTGCAGGAATCCCTGCTCGTCGATCGGGTTCTCCTCCGGCCGGTTGCTATACCCCAACATCACCCCGGGACCTTTGACGATGACCTCGCCCGCGCCGTCGGCGTCGGGATCGAGGATGCGCAACTCGACGACTGGTATCGGCTTGCCGCTGGTGCCAGGATGCTCCAGCACCGCTCGACCGCCCGCTGAGGTCAGTAACCCGCTGGCCTCGGTCATCCCCCACATCTCACTGACACCTCGTGACGCGTTCGGGAACGCCTGCCTGATCCGCGCGGGAAGCTCGGGAGGCACGGGTGCGCCGCCGAGACCGACGGTCCGGACCGACGACGTGTCGCGCTCAGTGAGAGAAGCGTCCGTCAACACTCGGGCCACCATCGTCGGGACGGCGCCCCACAGTGTTACTCGCTCGCGCTCGATGAGATCGAGGACTTGGCCAGAATCAAATTTTCCTTCGAGGAAGATGACCGAGCCGCCCACGAGAAGAGCCGTCATCAGCGGCCCGAACCCGCCGAGATGAAACAACGGCCCAGTCAACAGGCTGACGACCGGAACCTGGTCATCCGGGATCGTGCTCGGCAGTCGATTAGTACGCAGGAGCAGGCTGTGTTGCGCGCTTATCACATTGCGGTGCGACAGGACCGCGCCCTTCGGACGGCCCGTTGACCCTGAGGTGAACACGATCACCGCAGGATCGTCGGTCGAGATGTTCACGTCCGGCGTCGCCGCTTCGGCCGAGTCGGCGGCGGTGACGGCGACGGACTGCATCAGAAACGCGTCGTCTGAGGATGGCAGCAGGGACAGGCGTTTCTCGTCGACGCAGATGAGCGTCGGCGACGTGTCGGCGATGGCTTGTTCCACTTCGGCGGCGCTCCACCAGAAATTACCCAGCACGGCCACCCCGCCGGCCACAAACGTCGCCCACATCAGCACGACCCACTCGATGGAGTTCGGTGCAAGGAGCAGGACGCGGTCGCCGGGTTTCACGCCCATCTTCGTGAGCTTCGCAGCGGTCGCGCGAATCGCCGTCTCATGGCGGCGGAAGCTCAGCCGGCGATCACCGTGAACCACGGCGGTGCGGTCCCCCCACCGGCGGGCGTCGAGAAGCAGATCACCCAGCGTTGTCCTGGTCCGGGCGTAGACGCGACAGGGAACCCCTCGGACGACGGATTCTACGATCTCGTCGCCCCAGGCGAACCCCGCGTCGCTCACGCGCAACTCTTTGGCGAGTAACTGTTCACTCGCATAGAGTGTCAACGGCATCATTTTCTGTCAATGGACCACAATCGCAGGAGTTGATCTTGTCTATCGCGGACGAAGCCCCCGTCGCAGTGATTACCGGTGCCGCCTCGGGCATGGGAGCCGCGAGCGCGCGGCTCCTCGTGGCACGGGGGTGGCGGGTTCAGCTGCTGGACCGCAGCGAGGATGTCCATGCGCTGGCGGAGGAACTGATCACCAGTGGTGGCGGCGTGATCGCGCGGAGGCTGGACGTCTCCGACCGGGCGGACGTGTCCGGTGCCGTCCGTGAAGCTCACGAGGCCTTCGGACGTATCGACGGCCTGGTCAACAGCGCCGGCATTCAGGGTGTCGCGAGCCACCTCACTGACATCGACGAGGCGGCCGTCGACCGCCTGTTTGCCGTCAACCTGAAGGGCGTGTTGTTCACAATGCAGGCCACTGTGCCCCTCATGCTGGAGCGGGGCGCAGGCTCCATTGTGAACATAGCGTCCGCGTCGGCGCGCGTCGGCATATCCCGGCTGGCGGCGTACTCGGCCAGCAAAGGCGCGGTGGTGGCGATGTCGCGTTCCGCCGCGGTTGAACTGGCACGAAAGAGCATCAGGGTTAACACGATCAGCCCGGGAGTCATTCGCACCAAAATGTTCGAGGAATCGACTGATTTCGACCCCGCCGCTCTAGCGGCCGCCGGCGGCGGATCCCCGATGGGGCGGATCGGCGAGTCGGACGACATCGCCGAGGCAGTGTGCTATCTGCTCTCGCCGGCCTCGGCGTACACCACAGGCACCGACCTGGTCATCGACGGCGGCATGACCGCCCGCTAATCTGCTCGAGAGCGGGGCACCGGTACGGCGACCGGTGCGTGGAACTCTCCACGGGGACGGATCACGATCTGCAGCCGCATGCCGATCTCCAGCGCGTCGACGTCTGCGTCGGCGACGTTGGTCAGCAGGTCGGGACCGTCGTCAAGGCTGACGATGCACACGTTGTAGGGCACCTGCATCGCCCAGTACGGGTTGTAGGCGCGTTGGAAGACGACGAAGCTCTTTAGACTTCCCAAATCGCTCGCGGCCTCCCACCTGCGCTCGTGCGCACCACACATCACACAAGCTTGGTCCTCCAGGTCTGCGCCGCCGCACACCTGGCACTTCGCAAGCCGGAACTCACCGTCGTTGACGCCCTGCCAGAACCCCGCGTTCTCAACAGTGACGACAGGGGCTGGGACGTTGGGCTCGTCGGTGTCGACAGAAGCACTCATCAGACCTCGATCTACTCGACGGACAGGATCATGGCGGCATGGGAGCCTCCAGCGTCGCTCGTACCGACCCCGGTCACCAGCGACGTCTTCGGGCTCTTGGTCTGGGTCGCGCCTGCCTCGCCTCGAAGCTGGCGGACAGCCTCGCAGATATGGGTGAAACCCTGCAGGTACGACCAGGAATGCTCGGTACCGGAAGTGTTGCAGGGCGTCTGCGAGAGGTAGTGCATGTTTCCTTCCCCGGCGAAGCTGCCTGCCTCGCCGGGACCGCACACGCCGTAGGCCTCCAACTGCTGTGCAACCAGGATGGTAAACGCGTCGTAGAACTCGAACACGTCGATGTCAGCCAGGTTCATGTCCGCGGCGCGAAACACCGCATCTTTCGCTGTGCCGACGGTCATGTCCGCGTCGCCGAGCTCATTGCTGCCGAGGTAACGCGCCCCGCTGGAGTGCGTCGTGCCGACTCCGTTGATCAGCAGCGGCGTGGCTGTAAGGTCCCGAGCGCGCTCCAGTGTGGTGACAATCAGTGCCGCGCCGCCGTCGGTAACCAGGCAGCAATCGAATTTCCGGATCGGGTCAACGATGAATGAGGAGTTCTGGTGATCGTCTAGCGTCATCGGCCGGCCGAACATCGCTGCGTCGGGCCGGATCTCTGCGTGCGCACGAAGGGCGACAGCGATCTCACCGAGATCGGCCGACGACCGGCCGTACTTCGACAGATAACTGCGCGCAGCGAGGGCAGCGCGAGCGGCCGGAGAGAACATGCCGAAGAACGCACCTGGGTCGCGGCTGCTCCGCTTGCCGGAGCCGACGTTGACTTGTCGCGACCGGGCGTTCGTACCGTGCGCGACGGCGACAGCTGTGCACGCGCCACTCTCGATGAGCCCAATACCGGCCGCCACCCCGAGGATCGCCGTCGCCCCGCCACTCTGCATCTCGAACACAGCGGTCGAGCCGAGCGCAGCCTTTGTCGCCGCCTTACCCGTGTTCTGACCGCCGATACCCGGCTGAAAGATATAGCCGTCGATCTCGCGGCGGGTGAGCCCGACGTCGCTAATGGCGAGACCGACAGCCTCAGCAGCCAACCCCTCCGACGTGCTACCAGGCACGGTTCCCTGAGCGGTCACGCCCAACCCCGCGATCGCGTACTGCGTCATGAGCCTGTCCTTGAATAGTGGTCAACGCTAGAACAAGCAATGAGTGAGCGACTATTCGCTCATCTCACGGTATCATCTCCAGACACTGAGAGTTCCTGATCACCTCGCAAGCTCTCGCGGAATCTAGGACTGGCAATCGCTGCAATCGCTTGTGCCTTCGCCGACTTGCCGAGGTGCCGCACACAGGCGACGCCGTGGTCGGTGACGAAAGTGTCAGCGAGCCACGACGGCAGGGTCACGGGCCGCAGCGGAGCCAGGTTCCGAACGAGGTGCGACTGGGTTCCATCGGGCGAGGTGGCGGCGAGCATCACGACGCTGTGGCCTTGCGGCGAGTGCAGGGCAATCTCGGTGAAGTCGGGCAGCCCTCCCGGCCCGGACAGCACCCTCCCGTGCGCCACCTCGGCGTTCACCGCGCCCGAAAGATCCACCTCGAGCGCAGAGTTGACGGCAAAGAACGGCACCGCCGAGTGCGGGATGTGGGTGGCCGCCGCGCCCGACGTGCGCACCCGCGGATTGAGGTGCACCCATCGGTACAACTCAGTGGAGCCGACAACTTCGGCGGCAAGAATAGGGCTCTCGCGTGCCACGTCGAGGTGCATCGCCCAGTCCGAAATCATGCCGCTGCGAACGCTCAGCCCGGATCGCTGGGAGAGGAGCTCACCCACGCGCTGTGGCAGGCTGCCCACGCCCAGCTGTATGCACACGCCGTCGGGGATCAGGGCCGCGACCCGCTCGGAGATAGCACAGTCTGCCAGCGAGGGCGGTCGAGGAGTGAATTCGACGAGCGGCTCATCGTGATCGACAAGGACGTCGAAGGCGTCCTCGAGCAGTTCGCCGTCCCCGAACACGTACGGCATGTGCCGATTCACCTGGGCAATTACCAGCTGGGCGTTCCGGATTGCAGGCAGGACTCCGCCCACGCTCGTCCCGAGACTGTGCCGGCCGTCAGGGCCGGCACGGCTGACCTGCACGAGCGCGACATCGAGCTCGAGGCGCGATCCGAGCTGGAACAGTGACTCGTAGTCCGAGTACCGCACGTCCAGGATGTCAGCCTCCGGCACGCTGCGCCATAGCGCAGTACTCGGTTGCAGAGTCGTGACCGAAAACCCGCGACGTTGCAACGGCAACGGCGCAAGAAGGTAGCCTACGACCAGAGCCAGGCGGTCCAGAGTCGTCGACGCGAGCAGCGCCGCTACCAAGCCGCGCGGGATTCCTGTCGCCGATCCGACGAACACCCGTGCGCCGGCCGGGACGAAACGTATCGCCTCCTGGACGGACGCGACACGCTCCGGCATGCGCGAGCCACCTTTCCTAGTAGGTGCGGGCGAGCCCGAGAGCATGCTCGGCGAGGTAGGCCAGGATCAGCTCTTCGGTGATGGGGGCGATCCGCAGAAGCCGCGCTTCGCGGAAGTAGCGTTCTACGTGATATTCGCGGGCGTAACCGAATCCGCCGTGCGTCTGCACCGCGCGATCTGCAGCGAAGAATCCAGCCTCGCCGGCGAGATACTTCGCAATGTTCGCGTCCTCCCCCACGGGAAGGCGCCGATCGAGGCGCCACGCTGCTTTCCTGATGAGGGCTTCGGCTGCGGTCAGGCGCGCGTGCGCCTCCGCGAGCGGAAACGAGATCGCCTGATTCTGAGCGATAGGACGGCCGAAGACGATCCGTTCGTTGGCGTACTTCACTGCGCGCCGCAATGCGGCGCGCCCGATGCCGACCGCTTCGGCGGCAACGAGAATTCGTTCGGCGTTCAGACCTGAGAGCAGATACTTGAAGCCATGCCCTTCTTCTCCGACGAGGTCATCGGCTGGGATGGCAACGTCGTCGTAGACGACCTCGCAAGACCGCACGGCGTTTCGGCCCATCTTCGGGATCGGCCTGATGTCGATGCCAGCGGAAGACAGATCGACCAGGAACAGGGACAGGCCTGCAGTCCGCTTGGCTGGATCTCGTGGGGACGTCCGGGCCAGGAGGAGCACTCGCTGGGATTCGAGGGCCCTCGACGTCCACACCTTGCGCCCGGTGATGCGATAGGTGTCACCGTCGCGGACCGCGCGCGTCGATATTGAAGTGGTGTCCGAGCCAGCATCCGGTTCGGTGACGCCGAAGGCGACGACGAGTTTTCCGGTCGCGACGTCCGGCAGGTACTTGCGCTTCATCTCCTCCGAACCGTGCAGCAGGACCGGGTGCATGCCGAAGATGGACAGGTGGATGGCGGTGGCACCGTTCATACAGGCACCCGAAGCGGCCACCTCTTGCAGCACGATGGACGCGGCATCGACGCCCATCCCGCCGCCGCCGTACTCCTCGGGAATGGCCACGCCGATCCACCCGGCCTCGGCCATCGCGTGGAAGAACTCCCACGGGAACTCGGCGTTCTGGTCCTTCTCCGACCAGTATTCGTCCGGGAATTTCGTGCAAATGGTGCGCACGCCCTCGCGGATCAGATCGTGGTCTTGGTCATCCATATAGCCCGCGGTCATTTCGAGCCTCCTCTGATGTGCATGGGTCAGGTGAACGGCTGCGCAGGTGGCCGCGGGGCGGGCACGGTGCTGGCGAGCTCATCGGAGAGGCTGATGGCCAGCCTCAGCAAAGTTCCGCCCATGTTCTTGCCAAGGTTGTCGGCTCTGAGACTGGCCGCCCCACCACCGCCCAGGACACCCTCGATGAGGAATTTGACTCCGTACAGGTTCGGGATCTCGTACCGCGTCACCCCAGTCACGCCGAGGCTGGCGAAGTGCCGAGCGACTCGCTCGGTCGTGAGTTCGTCAACGAGCGACGGGTAGTAACGCTCCTCGCTGGCGAAGATCGTCACGTCGGAGAGGTCGCCCTTGTCCCCCGCGCGGCAGCTGCAGAAATCCCGCAATGGCACCTCTCGGCTCACCGGGACGCCACCGCTTCGAACGCGCTCACGCGCACCTTGTCCTGGACCAGGCTCCTGTCGATCAGGCGGGCGTCGACCTTGAGCAGTTCGCTCGGTTCGAAGTTGAATCCGTGGGTCGCCGTGGTCATGCCCGGCACCGGACCTGAGGTGTAGAGCGGTGGAACCAGCCTGCCGACGCGGGCGGCTTGCGCGCGCTCGGCGCAGCGCCACGCCACGCGCAGGACCACCTCGGACGGTTCGGTGCCGGTGGGGCGGCCGGGAAGCAACGCGTCGTGGCCCCAGATCTCTTTACACCACTCGAGCACCTCGAGCCCTGCTTCGGCGGCCCGGTGCTGCAAGATCACGAACATTGCCTCGGCCTTGGCGGGTGCGTCCGGCCAGCCGAGGCCGATGCTCACCTCGCCCATCCACCCGCCGCTCGAACAGACGAGTGCCTTGTACATCTCGGGGGCCGGACGGCCGGTAGCACCCGACACCCGGACTCGGTCACCACCAAGATCGTCGAGCTGAACGGTGGTGAAGTCCGCGCTCACGTCCGGCGCGAGGTAGGCGGCGGGATCGTGGATCTCGTACATCAACTGTTCCCGGACGGTCTCGAACGTCACCATTCCGCCGCTGCCGGCGATCTTGCGCAATATCGCCGAGCCGTCCTCGTTCACGTCCGCGAGCGGAAGCGGGAGGGCCCAAGGTCGCGGCGAGTCCCACCAGCGCCACGACAGGTTGCCGCCGGTGGCTTGGCCTGAGCACTCCATAAGGTGCCCGACAGCGGTGCCCGCGGCGAGTTTGTTCCAGTCGTCCCAGCTCCAACCGTGTTCGAACACCAGCGGAGCTAAGAAAAGGGCCGAGTCCGCAACCCGGCCGGCAATCACGATTTGGGCGCCCTGCTCGAGGGCCTCAACGATAGGGCTCGCACCAAGATAGACGTTGGCGAAGCGTAACCCATCGTGCTTGGTGTCCCCGAGGAGAGGTGCGACGTCATCGCCGAGCACGGTGAAGATCTTGACATGATGACCACCCGCTTCGGCGAGTTCGCTGAGCGCTTTCGCGGCGCCTATGGGGTTCAAGCCGCCTGCGTTGGTTATCACGCGGGTCCGACCCGCGGCGACCGCCGGCAGAAACGCTTTGGCATGAGCGAGCAGATCGCGCGCGTAACCAAGCGACGGGTCACGCATACGGTCCTTCTGCAATATCGCCAGCGTTAGTTCGGCCAGCCCCTCGAGGACCAGGTAGTCACAGGCCTCGGCCAAGTCTTGCGTCCGGTCGGTGGCGTCGCCGTAAAACCCTTGGCCTCCGGCCAAAGTCACCGTCCTCATCGCGCTCCCCTACCCCAATCGGTCACGGCCGCACGACGCGGTCGGCTCTCTAAGAGCAATATAGAATAGAATGAGCGAGCCGTCACTCATCAAGTCCGTCTTGGCGTGTGCAACTTGGTTCCAGACCTTCGGGGGCGGGCCGGGCCGGTCGTCACCTAATCGCGCGCGTAAGGAGGTTGAGATGACTCACGAGAGCCAGAAGCCCGGTGACGTCGAGCTCGTGGTGCGCGACAAGCGTTCGATCGCGGCGTCCGTGGTCGAGCTGACCCTGGTTTCCGCGGGCCTGGCATTCCGCTCGATCCCTGGCAGCCCGGAGTCCACCTCGGCCTGCGTCTAAGGGCCGACCTGGTCCGCCAGTACTCGCTGTGCGGCGGCCCGAGCAATACTGCCATCTCACGGTTGCCGTGCTGCGCGAGCCCGTAGGGCGCGGCGGTTCCGCGTTCGTGCACGATGAGCTCAACAGCGGCGACCAGCTGGTTGCCACACGGCCGAACAACAACTTCGAGCTGGTCGACGCGGGTTCGTATCTCTTCATCGCCGGCGGCATCGGGGTGACGCCAGGCGCTGCGGCAGGACGAGCACGGTCTGCTCCCCATCGACGACCTGATCGGCGGCCTGAGCACCGACGAGGTCGTCTACTGCTGCGGTCCCGAGCCGTTGCTGGCAGCAGTCGAAGCCGCTTGCAAAGCGCACTCGATCGACAGACTGCACAACGATTCGCTCCGAGTGCGAATCTCGCCCAACTGACGCAGGGCGACCACCCGTTCGACGTCGTCCTCGGGCAGAACGGGAAGCTTCTACGGGTCGAAGCCGATCAGACCATTCTCGAGGTTCTCGAGCAAGCAGGTGTGCCGGTGGATTCGTCCTGCCGTGAAGGCACCTGTGGAACGTGCGAGACGCGCGTGCTGGAAGGCAAACCCGAGCACCGCGATTCGCTGCTGTCCGAGGACGAGCGCGAAGCCGGGGACACCATGTTTGTCTGCTGCTCCCGGGCCGTAGGGGACTTACTCGTGTTGGACCTCTAAGTGCGGAACCCCATGCAGGTCGAGCTTTCGAATGTGGCGCAGCAGCGCCGTGTGCGCCTTCACCGCGCCAGAGGCGTTCATGGCGGACGAGATCGGTCGTCTTACTGTTCACGCAGACGGATTCGACTGCGCATGACCGAGTCAACCGACGAGGACATAATCGAAGCGGTCGAGAAAGGTTGCAGGTGTCAGCCCGAAGCAGGCTATTGCGCTCATCCGAGGTGACTGGCAGTCAGAGGACAAAGGAGCGCTCGGTCATACCTACGGCAGGAACGCCATCGATCTCGAATCGCGTCGTCTGGTGGCAACTGACGTGCGACGCGTCGTCCGAGACGCCGTGCAGCTTCTCGTACGGCACGACGAACGAGCTCATGACCGACGTCACAGGCGTTGCCTTGACGTCAACCTGTCGCCCGTCAGCGAACCGCAGCCCGAAACCGAAAGGCGCGAACAAATCGTCGGCTGCGTCCACAAACGGGGGCGCAATGACTTCGACCTCCTCGATCGACCCGCCCCCCGGCGTCCAGAACGCACGGCTGAGACCACGCTGGCCGAGGACCTCCATGTAAAACAGTCCGAAAGCCTCGTCGACGCGCGTCTGACCGTGGATCCAGACATGCCGCCTGAGATCCTTCATATTGCGCGGACCCCGCGAATGATCGCGGTAAGCGCTGGCGCCGCTCAGGTCGAACGTCACCCCGTCGACGTCGACCGTGCCAGTGAGACGGCCGGGCTGCTCGTAATGCGAAGTACACCAAATCTGGTCACCCGCATCCGTGCCGAGATCCCACACAGGCTGCTTGCTATCGAAGCGCAACGTGGCGGTAAGCCGCGAGAGAGGACCGTCGGGCAGCGCACCGGCCCGCAACTGCTCTAACGTCACCCGCCGGCAGGCGCCCTCGAAGCTCAGGTCCCACTGACCGGGCGACGAGCACTCGAACCGAAGAGTTGCCGAACTGGGACCGCGTTCCTCGCCGCGGCCCCCAATGGTCTTCCAAAGCAGAAGTGTGCCGTCGGGAAGGTAGATCTTCGTTTGTTCCCGCCACAGCAGCGGCTGTTTGGACCACCGGCCCAGGTGCATCCATACGCCCAACTCGGCGTCGGCGTCGTAGGCGTCGAAACAGTAGTTCTCGCTCCAGGACTCGACGTCCTGAAGCGGAACAGTCCACTCGTCAACTTCGGTCAGCGTCCGCATCACGCCGTACTGCGGTCAGGTTGGCCGACCTCGCCGGTCAAGCCCACGGCGTGACGCGCGCGGTCAGCAGCTGTCACGTCGGCCACTCTTTCGCTCTTGTGGCGTTCCCACGCGTCACCTCGCGTCACCACACCGCCGTAGGCACGGTCGCGCGCCGCCAGGGGCCCGCGCATGTCCGGCGAATCTTGCACGGAAGCCCGGAATTCGTGGTTCTCATCCAGGTAGTGCTGCAGCGTATCGGCATGGATGGACGCGGTCAGCATCGCACGATACCCCAGCGCATCAGCGACCTCGTTGACCGCAAACTTGTGAGTCTGCAGCATGGCCGGACTTGCCAGCGCGATGCGATTCGAGAGCCACGCGACGTACTCATCGAGTTCATCAGCAGGCATCGAGCGGTTGACCATGCCGAGCCGTGCGGCCTCCTCACCCGTGACGAGATCGCCGGTAAAGAGCAGCTCCTTCGTCTGACGCAGCCCGATGGTCAGCGGCCAGAGCGCGAAGTCCGGCGTCATCGCCATGCGGCGAGCCATCGGCTGACCGATCTTGGCGTCATCAGCGACGTAAACCAGGTCACACTGAAGCGCGAGCATGAGACCACCAGCCAGGCAATACCCGTGCACCTGCGCGATAGTTACCTTCGGCATGGTCCACAGCCGCGACCACCGTTCGACCGTTGCTTTATTCCACTGCAGATCCTGGTACTGGGGTCTCTTGGTCTCCGCCTCGCCGAGGCCGACGCCCCGAAAGTGCGCCTTGATGTCGTACCCGGAGCAGAACGCGTCTCCGGCACCCTTCAGGACGACGACGGTGATGTCATCGCGACTATCCAGTTCATCGAAGAGGCGATCAAATTGCTCGATCATCTCCGGAGTGATGGCGTTCTTCCGCTCGGGTCGGTTGAGGGTGATAGTCGTGACGGGAGCACAGAGATCGACGATCAGATCCTGATACGCAAGTTCTGCGGTCATGACAAAGACTCCTAGTTAGGCGGCGCGGAAAGCTACGGTCAGCGACTCGATACCCCTGGACTGCAGAGATCCACTCCACACGGGGTTGGAGGTCACCAGATCCACCCTGCTGCACCGCTCTGCGATGGCCGTCGCGACGGCCTGCATCTCGGCCCGGGCGAGCGGCGCACCCAAGCACAGGTGCCTGCCGCGGCCGAAGGCAATGTGGTCGGTCGGGTTGCGACGAACGAGGAACTTTTCCGGCTCCGGGTAGTGGCTCTCGTCGTTATTCGCTGAGGCGAGCAGAAAGGAGACGCCGCTGCCCTTCGGAATCATGACACCTGCGATGGCCATGTCAGCTCGCGCACGGCGTACCACCCACTGCACCGGGCCCAAAATCCGCAGCGCCTCTTCAACGGTCGGGTTTACCAGTCCCGCGTCGGCGTGGAATGTGGCGAACTGCTCCGGATCGCGGCCGAGCAAGTAAATCATGCTCGTGATGCTGTTGGTTGTCGTCTCGTTGCCAGCCAACAACATCAACATGCAGGTCGCGAGATACTCCTCACGCGACAGGCGGTCACCAGATGCCTCGGCCTCGGCAAGACGCGTAAGCAGGTCGTCCTTCGGTGCTTGCTGCCGGGCCAATCGCGCCTCATCGAACAGCGCCTCTAGGTAACGCACCGCTGCGCTGGCGAGTTCACCTTCCTCGGGCGTCATCTTCGGGCCGGTGAAGGCCTTCATCATGTCGAGGCTCGCGCGCTTGAACTGGGTCGCTTCCGATGTCGGAATGCCCATCACCTTGGCGATGACCAAGATCGGCAACGCCTCGGACAGCTCACCGACGACGTCCACCTCGCCGGCGTTCAGCACTTCATCGAAGTAACCGTCGACAATCTCGGCGATCTGAGCACGGTAGCCGCCGACCGCCTTCGGAACGAAGGCCTTGTTCGTGATCTGGCGGAGTCTGGTGTGATCCGGCGCGTCGGTGGTCGGCAGCGTATTCGTGCGGCCGAACTGACCGAGGTCGACGCTGGATGTGACGCCGAGCTGGTAAGCGGTCGTCTTCGCCGAGTAATCCTTGTCGTTGAACACTCCGGCGTACACGTCGTCGAAGCGCGAAACCCAGAACGTGCCGACGGAATCGTTCCACTGAACAGGCGCATCCCGCCGCAGGCGCGCGTAGACGGGATAGGGATCTTGAAGCAGGCCAGGATCAAACGGATCGACAGCGAGAGGCGATCGAGCGTTGGAGCTTACTGCTGACATGGCCACCTCGTAGAGTGATTAACTATTCACTCACCATCATTTCGCCTCGGACTAGAGCCTGTCAAGCCGATCCTCCTCCTCGCGTGAGCGAGTAATTGTTCACTCGCGCGCCCGGCCGATAGCGCCTATAGTTGAGAGGTGTCGGCGCGGCGAAATGACTGGGTGAACGAGGGCGCATACGAGGTCGCACCAGGCGTGTTCCGCGTCCCGCTGCCCCTCCCGTCCGACGCTCTGGTGGCGGTCAACGTGTACGTGATCGTTGAAGCCGACCAACTCGTCTTGGTCGATGGCGGGTGGGCCCTGCAGGAAAGCGAGGAGCAGCTCTCGCGCTCACTTGACCGGCTGGGGTTCGGGATCACCGACATCACCCAATTCCTCGTCACCCACATCCATCGCGACCATTACAGCCAAGCCCTGAGTCTGCGTCGTGTCGCAGGCGCCACGGTCGCGCTGGGCGAGGGCGAACGGCAGAGCCTCGCGGAGCTGCTCGCATCGTGGGAGCGGGGCCAATGGTCCTACCGTTCTGGCGGGCGGTTGATCCGTGCCGGCGCCCACGCGCTGTACTCGGACATGTTGGCGTTCGTGCAGAACGAGCCCGTGGAGAGGTATGAGCTGCCGGACATCTGGTTGGACGATTCAATGTCCATGCAGCTGACCACCCGCAAGCTCGATGTCGTGTCGACACCTGGGCACACTGCCGGTCACGTGGTGTTCGTCGACCCGATGGCGGGGCTGACCTTTGCCGGCGATCATATTCTGCCCCACATCACTCCGTCGATCGGCCTCGAGCAGGCGCCGACCCAAGCACCGCTAGCTGACTATCTGAGTTCGTTGGCGAAGGTCCGGTCCATGCCTGACTCGCAGCTGTTGCCCGCGCATGGACCGACCGCTCCAAGCGTTCATGCGAGAGTTGACGAGCTGCTGGCTCATCACGAGCAACGGCTGTCGTTAGCCTCTGACGCGGTAGCGCGCGGAGGGTCGACCGGTCTCGATGTCGCTGAGATGCTGCGGTGGACTCGCCGCGAGCACCGCTTGACCGAGCTCGATCAGATGAATCGAGCCATGGCGGTTGCCGAGACCCTCGCTCACTTGGACGTGTTGGTAACGCAGGGGCGGTTGAGTGCGACGCGCGACGCGGAAGGTGCCGATCATTTTGAGGTCGTATAGCGCGATAGCGGCACTTGACGACGAATGAAGGGGATCTAATGAGGCTCGTGAAGTACGATATCGGCGATACGATCGCCACAATAACCCTCGACGATCCCGACACCCGCAACGCCCTGAGCGACGAAATGCTGGACGATCTGATCCGCGCTCTCCAGAGGGCGGCTGCCGATCACGCGTCAGTGGTGGTGCTCACCTCGTCCCACGAGCGCGTGTTCTCCAGCGGAGGAAATCTCAAGGCATTCGCGGAGGACCGCCGGCCGGTCGAAAAGTATCAGAGTGTGGCTAGGTTCCCCACGTTGTTCTCGACTGTCGCTGGTCTCCCGATGCCGGTCATCTGCGCTGCCAATGGCGATGTCCTAGCAGGTGCATTCGGCTTGGCGTTGTCGTGCGACCTTATCGTCGCCAAGTCCGGCGTGCGCTTTGGTTGCCCGGAAGTTACCGTGGGGACCTTTCCCTTCATGATCTCAGCGCTCATCTACCGGAACATCCCGCGTATGCAGGCCAACGAACTCATGTATGCCGGACGACTCGTCAGCGCCGAGCGGGCTATGCAGATGGGCTTCGTCAACGAGGTGGTGGGGCCTGATCATTTCGACCGGACCGTTCGTGAATGGGCCGCGCTCATCGCAATCCAGTCGCCACTACTGGTCGGCTTGGGCAAGGTGGCTATTGCGGCCACCCGCGACATGTCGCTCGACCAGGCGCTGTTCTCGCTTCAGAGTCAGCTGGCGCTGGCACTAACAACCGAAGACATCGTTGAAGGAGTCGCCGCCTTCCGGGAGAAGCGGGCCCCTCAGTGGCGTGGCCGCTGACGATGAGCATCGTTGGTCAGTACGAGGTGGTGTTCTCGAAGATTTGCCGGGGGTTGCCGACCATCATCTGCTGGATAACATCCTTGCTTAGGCCGCGCTCGCGCAGAAGCGGCAGGACGTGGGTCGGCACGTAGCTGTAGTTCCAGTCCGGGAACACTTTCCTAAAGGAAGGATCCATCCGGTCTGAATAGCACACGGCGTCGTGCGAGAGCACGATCTGGCCGGCGTAGCCTTCCTCGCACAGCCGCACGAGGGTGTCGACGCGCTCCGCTGTCGCTGGAAGTCGCCGGGCGTTATAACCGAATCGGTCGAATCCGATGTACGAGCCTGCGTCGAGCAGCTGATGCAGGTAGTCCAGGTCGCGCGATTCTCCGCAGTGGCCAATGATCACTCGTGTCAGGTCGACGCCTTCGTTGGCGAAAAGCTTCTGCTGGTCTAGACCCGTGCGCTGGCCAGGATCCGTGTGCGTCGTGATCGGCGCGCCCGTGGCCCGGTGCGCCCGCGCTGTGGCGAGCAGGACTGCTTCTACGTCCGGCGTCACGCCAATCTCGTCGGTGGCGCATTTGATGATCGACGCCTTGATCCCGGTTCCTGGGATGCCGTCAACGATGTCGCGTACGAATACCTTCTCGAGGATCTTCTCCGCCGTGTCGCCAATCAGCTTGCTCGGGTCCTTGAGACGGCGATTGGCGGCGAAAGCGGGTAGTTCGTCAAAGGTGTAGTAGCCGGTGCCGACGATGAGGTTGATCTCGATCTCGGCCTGAAGCTGAACCAGCTCAGGCGTTCTCCGCCCCGCGCCGAGCACGGTGAGGTCAACGATCGAATCGATTCCGGCGGCTTTTGCCGACTCGAGCCATTGTCGCGCCGTCGCCAGCCGTTGCTGCTTGTCGCCCCAGGCGATGTCTGGGTAGGCGTCGGCGACTTCCGCTGAGACGACGAAGATGTGTTCGTGCATCAGCGTAGGCCCGAGCTCGGCAGTGGCTAAGCTGCCCCGCACGGTGTTCACGGTGGACAAAGCTGATCTCCTGACTGACCGCGAAGGTCAGGTCGACAACCTTTAGACGAGTGATTCCTCACTCACCATTGTATCAAATTGCGGGCCGCCAAAGCACGGTCAGGACTCCGGCCGCCGATGATCTGCCGCGGGCTCGTCAAGCACTGATTCACCCAGGTAGCTGGACTCGAGGACGCTTCGGCGGGTGCTCAACTGCTGGGCAGTGCCCTCGTCAGCGAGCTCGCCGTGCGATAGCACGTAGCCGCGGTCGGCGACTGCTAGTGCGAGCTGCACGTGCTGTTCGACGAGCAGGACGCCTGCGCCGCTCTCGTCGGCGATCCGGCGCAGCACCGGCAAGAACCGCTCGACGATCACTGGCGCGAGACCGAGGCTCATCTCGTCGACCATCAACAGGCTAGGTCGCGCAGCGACTGCCCTCGCCAAAGCAAGCATTTGTTGCTCTCCGCCCGAAAGCAGGCCCGCTTTGCGCGACATTAGCTTCTCCAGAGCTGGGAAATATTCGATCGCTTGGCGAAGGACCGCAGCACTCTTGCTAGTGAGCCTCAGATTCTCGGCGACGGTGAGGTCGTAAAAGAGATCGCGTCCTTCTGAAACGTGGGCCGCTCCCCTCCGCGCGACCAGCCACGGGCGGTGTTTCGGATTCGCGCGGCCGAGGACCTCAACGGTCCCACGCATGGGGCTGAGAATGCTGGAGATCGTCAACAGCGTCGAGGTCTTCCCTGCCCCGTTCGGGCCCATCAGGGCCACGACCTCGCCGCGTCGCACGCTGAGGTCGAGGTCGCGCACCACGGCCACGCCGTCGTAGCCGGTACTCATGCCCTCGATGCGCAGGACAACGTCGTCCGTCGTTGTCATGCCGGCCCCGCCCCCATGTCGGTGCGCGAACCCGGGTCGGGCGCGCTCCCTCCGGTACCGAGATAGGCCTCGATAACGCGCGGGTCGGCGCGCACCTGAGTCGGGGTGCCCTGGGCAATCACTTGGCCGAAATCCAACACGTACAGGTAGTCACATACTTTGAGCACGAGACCCATGTCATGGTCCACCAATAGCATGGAGAGCCCGGAGTCAGCGATATGCGTCAGGTGCTCGCCCAGTTCGAGACTCTCGCCGGTGTCCAGGCCCGCCGCAGGCTCGTCGAGCAGGACCAATTTGGGGTTCGTCGCCAGTGCGCGTGCCACGCCGACACGCTTCTGCTGGCCCAGCGACAGCGTCTGGGGCAGCGAGGCTGCGGCCGGCCAGAGGTCCAGCGTGCCCAGTATCTGTTTCACCCGATCCGCTGACGGATTGGCTCGGCCCGGGCGGACGACGTCAGCGAAGACGGTCCACCAGTGCGTCTGTGTGGCAGACAAGAGCAGGTTCTCCTCGACTGAGAGATCGTCGAACAGTTCGCCTGCCTGGAAGGTTCGGGTGAGACCTAGGTGCGCTCGGCGGTAGGGCGGGACGCCGGCGAGTCGCTGGCCGTTGAACTCCACGATGCCGTTCGCCGTGACGAACCCGGACACTGCGTCGATGAAGGTGGTTTTACCGGCGCCGTTAGGCCCGATCAATCCAACGATCTGCCCCGACTCGATGGTGATGTCGACGCCGCGCAGTGCATGGACCCCGCCGAAGCTAACCGTAAGGCCCTTCGTCGACAGCACGCTCATCGCAGCGCACCGTCCCTGGCGACGGGGCCGTCCTGGACCCCGTAGAACTCATCCGGCTTGGAGGACGGGCGCCGCGGCGTGTGCCCGGCCAAGCTGACTCGCGTTCGACGCAGCGCACCGGCGATCCCCTCCTGGTTCAGGATTGCGGTGAGGATCAATCCCAAGCCCGCGACGGCGCCCTCGAGTTGGATTCCATTGTCTAAATGCTTGAGGACGAGCTCGTCGATGATGTAAAACCCGAGCCCGCCGGACGCCAAGATTCCTCCGATCACGGCACCAGACATGCTTGTGATTCCTCCGAGGTACGCGACGGCCAGGAAGGTGACCGAGACGATGACGTCGTAGGAGGAGGCGGACAAGGTCTGCTGTTCGTAGGCGAGCAGCACGCCGGCGATGCCGGCGACCAGCGCCGAAATCGTGAAGCCTACCAACTTGGTCTTGGTCACGCTGACCCCGATCGCGGCCGCAGCCCGCTCGTTCGAACGGATGGCAAGCATGCGGCGTCCGGTGTGCGAGCGGCGGATGTTCATAACGGACAGGGCGACAGCAGCGACAACCACGAGCACCATGACGCAAAAGGAGATTTGTCCGACGTGGGTGCCGCGAGTGAAGGACAAGTTCACGCCGAATAGTGACGGCTTTGCGATAGTCGCACCGCTGAACCCGCCGTTAAGTGACTGGTTATTGAACCATAGCTGCTCGATGCTCCACCCGGCCGCGAGCGTGACGACTGCCAAGCTGACCCCGCGCAGACGCAATGCTGGTATAGCCGCAACGAGACCGAAGGCCGCACCAACCAGGATCGCAAGAATAGGTGCGAGCGGGAACGGCACGCCCCAGTCGGTGCTTAGACGAGCGAGGCTGAACGCGGACACTCCGGCCAGAACCATCTGGAACAGGGAGATCTGGCCGAGGTACCCGACAAGTACAACCAGGGAGGCACAGACAACGACCCCGATCATGCTGTTGATCAGAGCGAGGCGGTATCCGCCGGACAGCACCCCGAGGAGCACGGCGGCGGCAGCGATCGTGACGACTGCAGAAACCGCGGGTCGCCGGGTGATAGGTGCCGCCGGCAGTCGCGCTTCGATCAGCATCTCGCGGCTGGGCAGTGACCGGCTGGTCGTGAACATTAGGACGATGATCACGATGAACGGAAAGAGGTCCGAGATGCCGGTCTGCGGGAACCACGAAATCTTTGCCGGCAGGTTCGTCAGTAGGCTCTGCACCATTCCGACCGCAAGGCCGGTGACCACCGTGATGCTGAAAGATCGGAATCGTCCGGCCAGTACAGCGGCGAGCGCTGGGATGATGACCAGCGTGAAGCCCGTTGGGCTCAGGGACGTGACCGGGGACGCGAGGATGCCGCCGGCGCCAGCAAGTATGGCAGCCAGAGTCCAGCTGACCATGGCTTGGAAGTCGGGCGACAGCCCGATGAACACCGCGCCTCGCTCATTCTCTGCCGCCGCGCGAGTGGCGAGGCCGAAGCGCGTGTATTTGTACACCGCCCAAAAGATGAGGCCGAGGATCGCCACGATGAGAGTCAGCCACGCACGGTCCTTCGGAATGTCGGTGCCGGCAACGCTGAACACCCGTCCGGCGGGGAAGATCGCCGGCACGGTGACCGGGGTGGTTCCGAATCTCAGTTGGACGACAGATTGGATGATCAGGAGAAGTCCGATGGATGCCACCACGCGCGCCAAGACAGGAGCCCGGCGAAGTGGTCGGAAAATGAGCAGGTGGGACACAAGTCCCAGGAGCGCGGCGGTCACGAGAGCCACCACGAAGGACGGGAAAATCCCCAGGCCCGTGTCGCTCACGTGAATGGCGTTGGGAAGGCCCGGGATAGGCTGGAAATAGTCCCCGTTGACCCGCAGGTCGTAGAACTCGTACGCGGTGTACATCGCGATGGCGCCCTGTGCGAAATTGAGGACGCCCGAGCCGCGGTAGCCGACGAGCACTGCGACTGCCACGAACGCGATGACCGCACCGCCCGTCAACCCGAGCAGCGCGAAGACCAAGTAATCCATGGTGCCTCCACAAAGGCTGGGTCGGTAGCCGTTGATCGGGCCGGCCGCATCCGGGCCGGCCCGATCCCGACAGCTGCTGACGAATCAGCCACCCAGCAGCGGGGCGGCGTCCAAATATTTGCCGCCTGTGGCGTCTTTCAGGTGCCCGCTAATATCGGTAATCTGGTACCACCGCGTTCCAAAGTTGCACACGGCGGGGAAGGTCTTGACCTCGCCGCACTTGTAGTCGGCGCCGAAGAATGTTTTGCCGGGGGTGCTGCTCAAGGTCGAACTAATCGTCTTTGCTGTCGCACCTGGACCGATGGATTTGAGCAGACCGTAGATGGTCAAGACGTTCGCGAAGGTGCTCTCTGAGAGCGTCCCGATTGCGCCCGAGGGGTTGAACTTCGACATGGCCGATCGGTAGATCGCCGCGTTGGGGTCGCTGCTCGCAGGATCGGGGCCGGTGCTCCAGACGTACCAACCGGTCATGCCGCCCCCCGCCTGCTTGATGATTTTTGCGTCGTTGCACTGCGCGCCCGAGATCACCGGAAGCTTCAGGTTCTGCGACTTCAACGCTTGGGCGACACCGATACACCCAGGCTGGGCGGTCATTACAGCTATCGCACCCTGCTTCGACGGGCTGAGGCCCGACAGCGGGGCTAAGTAATCGGTTGAAGTAAGCGAGGCAAACACGGTCTTGTTCTGCACGCCGAAGGACTTCAATGGTCCGGTCACGAGAGGAACAGCAGCCTTCGCCGCCGGGATGTCAAGGGCCAAGACGCCGACACTCTTCACGCTCGGCAGGTCTTGGTGGATGAGCAGCGCGATTGCCGGGACCACAGCAAGTGAGCCGCCTTCGAAGAAGAACGTGTCCTTCGCCGTGTAGTCCGTCTGCGCCACTGGCGTTCCGCCGACCACCGGGATGCCGGCTGCGTTCAACAGCGGGTAGACGGCGGCCATATTGTTGACCAGGCCGGTCGTCACCAAGAGTGGCTTGTCCGCCACCATCTGCTGGCCGCACTTCTGCGTGTCCGCGCTCGTGCCGTCGTCGGTGCAGGAATCCAGCTTGAGCGGGTGTCCTTGCACGCCGCCGACTGAGTTGATGTAGCCGATGGCAGCTTTTACGCCGTCGTCGTACGCGGGATATCCGTTCTGACCGCTGCTGTCGTTCATGTACCCGATCAATAAGGGTGACCCCGACGCGGTGGCGCTCGATTTGCCCGCTGTGCCCGGACCTGACGAATTCGCCGGATGGCCACCGTTTCCTGACGAGCTGCAGGCAGTCGCGGTCAGAACTACCGAAGCTACGACCACGCACAGCAATCCGCGACGCCGACGCTGCATTCGTCCTTGTGTCATGACTCCCCTTTGGCGATTGGTATCGAACCCCGCGACTGAGCAACCCCACGCGGGAGACGGTGAGCGAAGTCTTACTCACCCGACCCGAAGTGTCAACAGTCACATCGATGCGGGAGCGGACACCGATGTCGCCTCAAGCAAAGCGAGGTTCGCGCACACGAAGGGATCGGCCCGCGATCGCGGAGTGATCAACGGCTCGCGCCGTCCCAGCGGCGACAACGACCGATGACACGTAGTGAGCGTTCACCCAGCCACGTCTCCTGGGCGAACGCTGTTACGGAATACGCCGGTGGCCCATAGTGGCAAGCGCAGACGCGCCACCTGTCACGCAAGCGAGCAGCGCCTCAGCGCTTGCTCGAGGCGGCCGTCCGGCTCGTCGACCGACTGCGCGTGGCCCGTGATCGACCCTTGGCTCCCACCATGCGGAAGGCAACCACGATCTGCCGATCGATGAACGCCTCGAGCGGCATATCGATGAGGTGGCGCTTCAGAACCCACACGGAGCCCGAGACCTCGAGGTCGACCGAAGTCAGCCGTGGGTCCTCACAGTCGAACACGCCCTTCGCATTGCCGCGCTCGATGATGTCGGTCAGGCCGGCGATGACTGAACTCTCCTGGGACAAGATCAGCTTCTTGCCCGCGGCGGGAACGTATTTGAACTCGGCATACAGCAGATTCATGAGGTCACGATCTTCATCAGCGTTGCGGATCAACGCTTCGACGACGACCGCAAGGGCTTCCTCCGCGTCGTCCGAGGCATTGAAGGCAGCATCGAGGACCTCGTTCAGTCGCGCGCACGAGCCTTCAGCCATCAGGTAAAGAAGGTCTTCCTTGGACCTGACGTACTTGTACAGCGAGCCGACGCTGATGCCCGCCGCGTTCGCGATGTCCTGAACGGACGTGCCGCCGAAGCCCTTGCGAGCAAAACAGGTACGCGCCCCCTTCAGGAGGCGTTCACGACCTGCCGCCAACGCGGATGCATCCTTGATGGAGCTGTTGACGTTGCTATTGAGTGCGGCACTAGCCCCCGCACGGCGCTTCGCAGCCACCCGACACCCCAATCCGCCCATCGCCGTCGCACAGTGAGCATTCACTCGTCACGAGCATAGGCCGTCGGACGGCCTGAGCAGGACACGCAGATGAAAAATAGCGCGCCGGAGTTCGTCAGCCTCAACGTCACCCGTCGCCTGCCGCAGCGCCCGCCCGTTCCCTGTCAGTCGACTTCGATCTGGCGCCGGTAGACCTCCCGAGCTTGGGGGTCGGCGGCGAGCAGCACCGTGTCCGTGCTCATGGCACGCATTACGCGCACTCGAAGTCGCGTCGGAAGGACGCGATACATCTTGGCGGTTATGCCCATCGCACGAGGCACGAAGACTTCAGGACGAGGCCGCTCGATCGCACGCAGGATGGCATCGGCGACCTGTTGCGGCGTTGAGGCTTTGATGCCACGAATGTTCCGGATGCCGTTCGTCATCTGAGTTCTCACCAGTGCCGGCGCTACGACTGTCACGTGCACCGGCGTGGCCTCCAGCTCGAGAGCCAGCGCCTCACTGAGCCCGACCACGCCGAATTTGGTGGCCGTGTAGGTTACTCCCCCGGACGAGGGGATCCAGCCGGCTCCCGACGCAACATTAATGATATGGCCGTGACCGCGCGCGACGAACAATCGTGCAACGTATCGAGAGCTATGCAGCACGGCAGCCAGGTTCACGGCGGTGATCTGCGCGGTTGTGTTATCAGTCTCGTCAAGGAAGCTGCCAACAATCATTACTCCGGCGTTGTTCACTAGAACATCGATAGAACCCACCTGAGCTTCAACACTGTCCAGGAACAACGACAGGGCATCGAGGTTGGCGATGTTGAAAGCCGAGCCAAACACCGCACCTGCGCCAGGCGCGCCTCGCAGCGCGGCCACAGTCCCCTCAACTACATCCTCACGCAGATCGCAGATCGCAACGCTTGCACCGGATGCGCGCACCTTATGCGCAAGGGCTGCGCCGATACCTCCCCCTCCCCCGGTGATGACGACGACCTGCCCGTCAAGGACTGGATCAACAGCCATGGTCAAAGCACTCTCCGCGCTCCGACGGAATACTGACAACTGGACGATGCATCTTTTTACCCTTCGTTGAAAACCGGCGACCTACCCGCCAAGTTGTAGCGGAACTAACGTTGGAAGTGCTGTCGACTGCACTTTAGGGAATCTAGGGCGACCAAGCCGACCAGCGCGGGCGGCGTCCGAAGAACACCGTCGTAGTCAGCCGTCCGCGCGACGTCAGCCGCAGGCTCGGGACGTGCGGGGTTAGTGCCTGCTGGAGTCGAATCACCTCGTCATGTAGATAGCCCTGATATCAATCCGAAAGTCACGTCAGGCGTCGAAAACACGCGACGTATTGATGTGTCGCTGGGCGTTGCCCACACGGCCCGCTAGCGCCGGGCAACGCCCGCAGTAAGGCCACCGTCGATGACAAACTCCGCGCCAGTGCAGTAGCTCGACTCGTCGCTGGCCAGATCGACAACAATGGCCGAGACCTCTGCCGGCTTCGCCGTCCTATCAAGTGGAATCCGGTAGGTGTCAGCTGTCGATGCTGCCGCCATAGGCGTCTCACTGAGGCCAGGATGCACCGAATTCACCCGGATGCCGTACTCCCCCAGCTCAACCGCGACTGACTTCGTCAGCCCCCGCAACGCAAATTTAGATGCGACATATCCGTGCAGTCCTGGTGCGCCGAGCAGGCCCTGAACCGACGACACGTTGATGATCGAACCGACGCGCGCCTGCTTCATAGCTGGCACCACTGCCTGAATGCCATGAAACGCGCCGTTGAGGTTCACGTCGAGTATCGACCTCCACTTCTCGAATGGGTATTCGAGGCTTGCTAGCCCCGACGGTGAAGAAGATCGCGGACGGCTTCGTCGACAAGCGCCCGGTTTGCCAGCGGTTCTAATGTTTCGGGTCACGAGAGGCCCCGCAGGACGTCGATGCGTCTGGAGGCAACCCAAGAGCCGGAGTGGCCGACTGCGCTGACTGAGGGATCGCTCGCTCACCACGTCAGAGTTCGCCGGACCGGCGTCGATGTCAAGTGGGCTCGGCGCGTCGTCGACTCGCGTGACGCTCCGGTTCGATGCGCGGACTCGCCGCCACGCGATCGAGCCGGGCTGCAACCACCGGCTACGACGTCACACCCAGTTTCCTGTCTTGGTATGGCGTCGGCCGCCGCCCAGCAATGCTCGTCGCCGATGAATTGGCCGAATAAGCCATCGGCGGTAAGGATTACCGGGAGCAACGGCTGTGCTCAGCGTAGCCGGATCTGATCACTGCGCTCGCGCAAAACGTGCCTCGCGGCGATGGCCCGGCGGGCCAGAACACCACAACTCGTCTACGGCGCTGCACCACTGAGCGGGCGAATCAGCTGTGGCCCGTTATCATCACCGAACACCGCACCAGCAAGTGCAAGCAGCGCCTCTGCCCGATCGAGGACCGTTTCTTCAACGAGGTCGTCGGCTACTCGATCAACTCACGAACGGAAGCCTTTGCTCGCGGTCACCGCACTGCGCAATGCCGTCGCGCTGCGCATCGGTCGACACCATCGCGCATCCCGATCCGATTGCGGTCGATTCGCTCACACACAGTTTCAGAACGCGGCGGAGCAGGCGAAATCTGAAGCCAGATTATGCAGCTGCCCGCAGCGTGCGCGGCACCCGACCCACCGCGAAGGCGCCAGCGAAGAGCGGGAAGCGCACCGATCTGCCCGAGGTCCGGGCCTGGGCCCACGCCAATGGCTACGCCGTCTCTCTGATCGCGGGCGCATCCCCGCTACCGTCGTCGAGGCCTACGACGCGCAGTAGCCGCTGAACACGCTTGGCTGTCTGTCTTACCGGACGCGACGGGGGCGTCAGCGTTGGGCGGCCCGCTGGGAAGCGCGGGAACCTGCGCAGCTTTGCGCCAGCCAGCAACCCGTTCCCAGGCAGCTCTTCCAACCCGAGGTTCCCGCACGACCCGTGGTTTCAGGTGATCGTGCAGCTGCGAGGCGGCGCAGAGCTTGCTCACGTTGGACGCCGTCCATGACGGCCGGTCGCCTACCGTGGCCCCACGCGCTGACTCGGGGCCGCGTGGTCGAGGGCGGGCCGAGCTGAAAGTCCTCTAGGGCAGACGAGTCCGGGGCGCAGGCGCACCAGTCGCTTCGTCGAGAGCCCAACTCGCACGGCGCGATTGAACCTCGGCCACTACGAAGCATTTGGACCGAAGCTCAGTCTCTCCTAGGTTTGACGTCTTTCAGGAGTCAGACCGACGGGCAAATGACGGGCATTTCTCGGGCAACACCGTCTGCGAGATCGTAGGAGGGTGCCGTTTCGTGCCAGCTGAGCCGCGTTTGATGCCGGCTCGTGTCGTCCGGTGGTGGGCGATACTGGGATTGAACCAGTGACCCCTACCGTGTCTATCTACGGCGCGGCCGTTTGGCCACGTTGACGAGCGCTGGCTGCCAGCGTTTGCACGGCCCCGCCTGATGGCGGGCGTTGGCTCGTGGCGGTGAGTCACGAACGTCTTGCGGACTTTCTGCGGACCGATCCGAAGGGCCCCGAGCGAGCCTGACGGCCAGATGATCACGACCGTCCGATCATCTCAAGTCGGCCTGTCGCCCACAACCCTCAGACGTAGTGGACGGCCGACCGCGCCCTTGGGAGCATCGGCTAACCGACGAAGTACCTGAACTCCGCATTCACGGCGGCTGCGTGCCGTAATGGACGCTCCGCGTCGCACCTCAACATTGCCGTTGCATCGGCCCATCACTCGCAACACCGCGAGAGACGGACGGACGTGAACGGCAACGTTTACTCGACGGTGATTTTCTGATCACCGAAGTCAGCGATGACGTGAAGCTTTCCGCCCAAGGCCGCCACGTATGCCTGCAATGTGCCGAGTTCAGAGTGCGACAGGTCGCCACGCTCAATCTTCGACACGCGCGCCTGGGACACGTTCATCACCTTCGCCACAGCAGTCTGGGTGCCGCCTTGGGCCTTGCGCACGTCGGCCAGTTTGGACGCCCGAACTGCCTCATCGATCAGCTTGCGCGCACGGGCGACACCCTGCTCGTCCAGGACGGTGCCCACAGCGTCGCTGCGAACCTTGCTCCACTCGCGTGCCATCGTCATATCTCCTCGTCGTAGTCACCGGCGAGCCAGCGTTCGTAACGCTGCTCAGCCACCGGGATGTTGTCGGTGTACCACTGCCTCCACTGCCCGCTCTTGTCACCCGCGACCAGCAGCACGGCCTGTCGCTGCGGGTCGAACACGAACAAAATCCGGACCTCACTCCCGCCGCCAGAACCAGGCCGCAATTCTTTGAGCGCATGCATAGGGAGCCTTTGATCCGGTCGACCAGTGGACGGCCCAGACTCGGACCATCAGCTTCGAGCTTGTCAATCGCAGCGGTCACCTGCTCCGCTGTGGCCCGGTCTTCCTTGACGAGCTCGCCGAACCAGGCGTCGACCTCGTCAAGAAGGATCACCGTCCACACCATCAGATCATAACCCTCAGGTTGTAAAACTTCACGTTGTAGCGACCACTGAGCCTCACCACAGCGTGCACTCGTGTCGATCTACGCGCTTACGTGCGCGTGATCCCGAGCGTGGTCGCGACGCTCGGCATCCATCGATAGGCGCGTTCACGTGAGCGCGATCCGGCGTGTCGCGCAAGCGAAATCCGTCGCTATGCGCGGGCGATCCCTTTGCTCAACGGAGCGCAGATGAGTCTGTGGTGCTGATCGGATTATCGGATCTGCCGAGATCCGGTTCTTGGCCGTTACCCGCTCGGTGAGATTCTGTCTTGCGTGGTGACAGCGACCTCGTTGATCAGATTGCGATCGAGGTTCGCCGGACGATGTGGATCAGGCGACGTGGTGACCGAGAGCAGTCGCCTTCGTTCGGCGGACGAGTTAGAGCGTGCGAACGCGCCTGATCTGTTCCGGGGCGTTGTCCATGGGATGGGCGGACTGCTCGACCTACATGTTGAACCGCAGCGTGGGGTGCGACTCGCTCAGCTCTGCGTTACCGCAGCTGTGCGCGGCTGCCGCTGTCGGCGGGCGATCGGTGACGAACGTCGAACCGCGTTACTGAGGTCCGCGTTCTTGCACTTGATCGGCGGTCCCGCTGCCGATGTCCGCGCCCGAGGAGGGGATCCGGGCACCGGCACCCAATTCGCCCAACCCCGCGGTGTCTCGCGCGCGGTCGCGTCCAGACCGTCGTACCGGTACGTCACCCGCTCGATGCTGACGCCGTGAACATCGCTGTGCACCTCCACTGACACTTCGTACGCGCCCATCTGGGCGTGGTCGTAGGGCGGCGGATAGGCGTACAGCGACGAGTCAGGGCCGGTGTCGAAGTGCGCGGGGATGCCCCGGAAGGTCACCGATACGGCGTGGTCCAGATTGCCGCCGGTGATGCTGACCCAATCTCCACCCGACACCGGCCCATGATCTGGTTGAACCAGGTCGACTGAGGGCCGATGGCCCGGCGCGAGCTCCAGCTCTCCAGCATCCATCGTGTGTTCAGTCAGCCCTTGATGGTCTCCGTACGGATAGGCGTAGACCAAGCCATTCGGCCACGAGACGCTCGATCCGTCAGCCAGGAAGAACACCATGCCCATGCTCATCTCGCCCCGACTGCTCTCCTCCTCGGGCAACGGCGGGGCAACGAACGTCAACCCGCCGTGCATCGGAGTTGCCTCCACTGTGCCCGCCACTCCCACCCCGACGTGGGTGATCATGTCGAGATGCTCACCGGAAACCTGCACAGCGTCACCGCCGGCGGGATGAACGAAGCTGGGTTCGACCGACTCGACGAGCGGGACGTGCCCCTCATAGACGAACACCATCCAGCCGCCAGAGATGTCGCCGCCCTCCCGGGTGTGGAAGACCAAGCCCATATGAAGGTCGGTTCCTCGAGCATCGGACGGCGCTGCCGGGCTGATGTACTTGAGTTCACTGTCCGAGACTCCGGTGACATCCACGAGGGCGTTGCCCACGGCAACCTGCGTTACCTCGTCGAGGTGGTGGCCTTGCACGACGACCTCTTCGCCCCCCTCCGGCTTGCCGGTCAGAGGTTCGATTGACGTGATCTCCGGAGTCGGCATTTCTTCCTCCACTCTGCGGTGAACGGCGTATCGACTACTCAGGTACGCGCGGTGATGCCGATCGTGCATTTCGGGGCTGCGGCTGTCCAGCAAAAGCTGTCGGTTGCGTCGACGCGGACCCGACACCCATATAGACGCCGGAACACGCGAATGCGCTGCAGGCTTCTCCCGCTGGGCCCAATTCATCCACGACGGCCTGACGGCGATGGTCGACATCGCCACCCCGCGGGCATACAACGATACTCAGCAACTCGCCCTCCCCCTGCTCGCCGCAATGGAAGGCGGGCTGCTTCTCGCCAAGGCCCAACACACCACCGGAACCCTCCCGGCAAGCCTAGACACAGTCATTCAGCGCGTCCGCGAACACGCCGCTCCCGCGCCTCACCACGAACGTGCAGCACGCCGAGAAGCGCGACGTATCCGTCGATAGGCGTGGGGCGCCATATTTGTGTCCAAGCGCAGAACCGTCGATATGCACCGAGCCCGCCTGAGCAGAAGGCACGTAGATGGATCGCTATCGCGGCCATGCACTACCGCATGCTGGTCAACCGCGTCGCGTCCCCCGCAACCAGTGCAGCCGGGCTCTGCTTCGTGCGACGACAACCCCTAGGAAGCCGCCAAATCGCGGTCAGCGGCACCGAGTTGATCAGCTCATCCTTTGATGGATCCGTCCAGTAGAACCCCACCGTCGGATCGAACTTCGGAAAATCGCACTTCTCGTAGGGGAGCAATGGGCGGCCCGCGACGTGGAATGCGGAGGTGCCCGAGGCAGTCGGCCACAGCACTTGAAAGAGCCGGGTGCTGAGACTCGCGTACACCTTTCCGAGCTGCGCGGCGCCACCAATCGACGGAAACTGACCCGCTGCAATTGTCTCTGCCAAGACCTCGAACGGTTCCATGTCGATTTCAGCCGCAGTCTTACCCCGACTTGAGAGCAGCTGCGTGGTTCGCCGATGAGCCTGCTTGACCGCGTCAGCGTTATCGCCTGAGAAGAAGTACGGGTAGTTTCTAGTGCCGAGAATCTTCCGGTACACGAAGGACTGTCTTGCCGAGTCGAACGTGAGCCGCCAAGCGACAAAGTCAGCGAGGTGCCAGTCGTAGCCTCCAAGCAGGAAGAAGTTGTCTGGCGAGTCAGGTGTTTGCTGGCCCACCGGCAGCGAATGGATCGCCTCGTAGGTCTGCTGAAAGACCCGCAGGGTGTGGCCTTTCAGGTTCGCCAGCGGCAGGCGTCGATCGCGGCTGTTTGGATAGCCTTCAATGGCTCGTTGCATCTGCATCAACAGCGGGTAGGCATACCTCGTCTCGCCTGCGAAGGCGAACAGGACATCGCTGCGGGGAAGCTGGAAAATCTTCTGCGCGTAGTCGAGCGACTGGCCACCGCTGAGACGGCTGTCTGACGCCAGTACGAGCTCCTGACGATCACGTGCTTTGCGGCGAAAGATCGTTAGCAGCGTCATTACAGGGTCCTACCACGTCAGCTCCGTTTGTGGCACTCGCTCACTCGGCGAACTCAGTTCAACCCGCTTGGCGCGGCTGGGTAGCCAGTCCAGACTCAATCCAGGTTTTGGATCAGTCGGAGCGTGAAGCCATCCGCAGACACGAGCCCGCGAACAACTCCACGAACGCATGGCGCGTTGACCCGGGTCCGTGTCGAGCCCGATGTCTTCGGGTAACACCTCGTAACAGAAGTAGTCACGCCGACAGACCGTCAGTCGACTGAATGTCAGGATCGGCCCGCCGAGCGGAATGGCCATCACGTAGACGCGATTGGGGTCGAAGAGCCCGAGGCGAACAGCGTTCTCCCATGCCTCCCCGAGCGTGGTGGGGATGACACCGCGGGTCACCGGTGGAACGACGTAGTCGCCGACCGCGATTTCGTTCGGCGACCAGTGGATCCATGTGACAGGGCCTATGGGACCAACCAGCGGGCGCCACGTCTGCCACCTAAGCCGGCGCATCGGGCGCTACCGTCAAAGTCACGACGCCGTCAGCGACCAAGATCGCATCGTCCGTGCCCAGCCTGAGTATCAGTCCATCTCCCAGTCGTCGACCCCGCATTGCGGTGGCCGTGGTCTTGCGCTGGTTGCGCGTCCGCGGAGGCAGTCGCAGTCGAACCACATCGCGATCGACGATTGCCCAGAATCGCGGCTTGACAGCGCCTACTGCATTTGCGGCCGTCGCCCAGTTGCAATCGTTGGCTTGCAGCAACCGGTCGAGGGCCGCGAGCACGACGGGCGGAATGAAGGTGGAAGGAGCGACCGGCGCATCGATGAGTTCGAGATGTCGGTTGTGCATCTCGAGCCGAGTGAAGTACTCGTTGATGGCTTCGCTGGAGTCCTCAAGCATGAACGCCACGTCTTCCGGCGCGTCCCAAGCCCCTTCGCGGCTCCGTAGCCACGCTCCAAGTGCATCGCTCTCGCTGATGATGCGCGGCGAACCCGCCGCCGTCTGCTCACAGCGAGTCTTGATGTAGGAGTACAGCTCGGGGGGCCGATTCAGCAGGTCAGTCACCATTAGCAAATCCGTCAGCGGGACGATCCATGCGTAGCCGTCGTCTCCATCGGCAAGATCTTTCGCGGCGGCAGCGGCAGCGGCGGCTCCAGCGAACGGGTCCACACGATCGAGGAGGACAACTACTCGGAGGACGTGCTCGGCCGGCGCGAGATTGATCGCCGCCTTGGTTCGTTGATTCCGGAAGGCGGCGGCGGACAGCAGAGCGCTTCTGGTTCGATCGCTCTGATAGAGCGGATCTGTGATGAGCTCTCCGAACTTCTTTCGAACCCGCGCCGGGTCGGCCGCCCGACCCGCGTCCGTCATCCGGTGGCCCTTCGCCTCGACCGCGATCGACACGCGCGGGAGCTCTACGACGGTGTCAGTCTCAGCCCAATCGGCGGCCGAGATTTGGTACTCCGCGTTCAGGTGAGTTCTCTCGGTGCCGAAAACCCCAGCTAGTCTCTCGGCGGTGAGCTGCTCTGAGACGTCACGCCGGATGTCACTCAGACGTTTGCGCAGCTTTTCCTCGCCGCGGTCAAGGAGGAGCTGGTCGAACCAGTCGAGCGCCTCATGAAGGAAGTCGTACGGACGCGCCCACAAATAGCGGCCGCCTGGCAGCGGCACCACCGGAAACGTCCGTAGTCGGTTCGCCGAACTCATCGACTCCACGGCAAGAGAACCGAGCTCGGTTGTGAGTGAGGAGAGGACGAGATCCGCCGGAACGCCCTCGAGCGACGTATCGCGAAGGGTCGCCTCGCGCTTTCTTGCCATGAGGTGTGCAAGTCGTTCGATAGCAGACTCGAAGCCGTCGACCCTTGACGCATGCAGGACGTCGAACAACTCGCTTTCATGCCAGCCCACGTGTACGTCCGCGAGAGCGAGCGCGTCGCTCGGCCCGAAGCCCAACTTGGCACGCGCGGCCGAGTCGATCAGTGTGAAGGCGCGTCCGACGATCGTTCGCAGGTGCGGGTAGTAGCCGGCCATCCGGTCAAGTTGTCGCTCCTGCAGGAGCTGGTAGCGCGCGGAGGCGTTGCGCTGGTCCGGATGGTCCAAGATATCGGCGGCGGAGGCCTCAGCCTCGGCGCTCGCAATCTGACGAAGCAGATCGTCGGCGTGGAGTACCTCCGCCCGCGTCACCGAAAGTCCGATCGCCGCTTCCACTCGCTCGCGGGGGAGCGACAGCACGAGGCCGCCGAGGTAGTCAACGGCGGCGTCGTAGCCGAACATGTCCTGCGGAGCGAGCCGTCTACTGAGGCGCTCATGGATGACGATCATCGAATAGATTCCGACGGCGTTGCGACCGAGGAGATCGGCGGCAAGCTCGGCGTGAAGCTTCGTGGCCTCTCGCCGGGCTGCCCGCGAGGCCTTGAGGCCCGCCTCTCGTCGGACGTCGAACGGGATGCGCTCGTCTGCCGCGTAAGCGAACGACCCGTCGGGCATTTCAAACGTCCGGACACCAGGAGGCACCATAGACGCACTGAGGTACGGCTGCCTCAGGCGCGGGGTTGGTCTGGACCTGCTCACGCGTGCACGCTCCGATCTGACCGATCCCCCGACTCTACGAAGCGGGTCCGACAGTTTTCTGTGAACGCGCGGGCTCGGTTCAATCGAATAGGGGGATAGCCACGGCTACGGTCCGACGATGCCGCGAACAGCGCGCCCGAGCCGTCGAAAGGTGCGTCGTCTGCGGGCGACCGACACGCACAGACGTGGCGATCTCGCGATTCAGCACTGGCACCCGATCGCGCAGCAGACGGGGCTACCGAGCGGCTTCAGGCTGAGCGAGCGGAATCTAAACGGCATCGTGTCGGTGCTTCAGCGCATACTCCGAGCGTGCACATTCCTTCGGTCCCGGGCTACGAGGTTCACGACGGCCCGCCGACTCTGGGACGCCTCTGGGCCTGTCCTGACGGCAGCTACCCCGCAGGCCTTTGGCCTGGAGCGGAGCTGCTGCCCATCTGTCCTGACCCGACGGGTTGGCTGACCATCGAGGAACATTTTCATCACTCCGACGACGTGTACGGAGGCACCCATTGCATCCTCATCGACGCCGGATCCCGAGATCACGTCCTACAGTCAGGGACACATTGGTCGGGGCGAAGTGACATCGGCAAGGTCGAAGTCTGGAGCGACGGCACATTCTCTGACGGTCTGACCGTGAGCCGCGGCGGCGACTGCGGCGATGACGACGGACTGATGTTCTTCTCTGCCGTACGCGAGCACCACCGGTTCGTACTCCCCACCTTCGAGATCACGCCCACCTTCCTCTGGTACTGGGACGCGTTCCCCAGCGAAGGCGGCTGGTCGTACCTAGACGCAGCAGGACGCAGCGTTGAGTTGATACGAATCTTCATCTCCATGGACGAATGGAAAGTCGAGGTGTCGGCTCTCGAGATACGCACGTTCCTCGCAGTGTCTGGTCGCGAACTGCTCGTCCAGAAGGACTACACCGTCCTCACCACCGACGAGATCGATCCGTTCGAACGGGTCGACGCCAGCAACCGCACAGCCTGGTCGAACTTCGACTGGTTCGCGATCATGGACGACGGCATCATCGGCGATTCCTCCGCGTTCTCGAACGTGATGGGCAAGTACGTCGTCGAAGGAACGGTGACGGCACGGGTGAGGCGAATCGAGGCGCGGAACGCGGACAGGAATTACGTCGAGTACATCCACGCGGTCGACCCCGGCACGGGCGAAATGAAACGGCACACATGCAACCCCAGGATGCTGGGCGACTACGCCGACAGCTCGCGCCTGCATTCGATGACGCCGGTTTACTTCAGCCGCGAAGTGCTCAACCGGTACACCAGCGAGCCCAGCCGGTACAAGGTGACAGCCAGTCGGATCTGGTGCCTGGACTTGTGGGGCCTCGATATCAGCACCAACACGGCAGGCCTCATCGAGGTCTACCTCGGCGAACTGGGTGCGCTGCCCGAAGGTGAGCAGGCCCACTGGCTCGCCCACAATGTCCCTCCGGAAGGAGAAATGGACGAAGGGCGATTCCGCCGAGATTTCCTGAACCAGGCCGTGGGCTCTCCTGACCCGGTTGGCGACCTTCGGCGAGCCCGCCGCAGAGCAGCCGATGCCACAGGGGCGCTGCTCGGTTCACCGGTCTGGCGCGACCTTGATTCGCAGGCTGCCACCGAGTTCGAGGCACTTCTTGGCCCGACAAGCAACGACCCGTCGGCACTTACCGCTCCGACGATTACGCTGACCAAGTCTCTGGTCGACGGGATGGATCCGGCGCCGTTGAAGAAGTACCTCGGCGGGGGTGAGCCTGGCGAGAAGTCGATCGCGCTCCTGCGTCGGTTGCTGTCGTCGTTGGGGGACACCGAAGGCGCTGCCGAGGTTTTCGCTGCACTTCAGGCGTTCCGTTCGGCCGGAGGAGTCGCGCACCTTGGAGGGTCGAAAGCAGGCGTCGCGAGTGCGAGGCTCGGCATCGACGGGATGTCGCCGCTGGAAGCATTCGCTCGCGTGACGGTGAAACTTACGAAGGCGCTGAACCACGTCGCTGACCTGGTCGAAGCGAGTCCACGCCAGGCGCGAGTCTGAGGCTTCCACAACGGCTGAGCCACTCCAGCCGCCGTCGGAGGTTCATGTCATGGTGAATGCGTGATCGAGAGGACCATCGACTTCGTGCGGCGTCGCCGCATGCGTTGCGGATCGTGTCGGCACGAATGGCCCGTCACGGCCGAATGGATCGATCGCTTTAACCAGGCCCTCGAAGCCTGCCCCGCCTGCGGTACTGACTGCCAGGGCGAAGATCGGCCCGACTTCTGCGTCGTGCCGGACGAGCCGTTGCATAACGATGAAGTGACACGCGACTACTACTGGTACCACTCCTCCACACACAGCAACTGGCCGGATAAGGACTTCGACCCGACCGCAGGGCTGACCGAGATCACCAAAAGGCGCATGGAGGCGACAGGCGGAGCCCCTGGGGCTGTCGAACGTTGGGCGGGTCGCCAGAAGTCCAAGGCACTCCATCTCGGTAGCTACGAGGCCGCCATCGAGAACATGTTCAGGCGGATGAAGAACCAGCGCGACGATGGCGCTCAGTTCTATCTATACCGCGTGCAACTCACCCGTGACTGCGTGATCGAACCGGGCATACATCCGGAACCAACCAACTGGCTCGGCGACGCCAACTTGGCCGACGTGTGCCTCCCTGACGTCCAAGTACTCCGCTACGTGAATGTCCACGAGGACCCGTCGAGCGTGTCGATCGCGATCGAGTTGACCGCAATCCACGCCGTCCAGGGGATGGCCATCCCGCTTCAGGTCGAAGCAAGCGATACGCGGATCGTCGAAGCAATCACCCGGCTGCAGAACGCCGCGACATCCGAGCCGCCATCCCCACCAGAAGGGAAGATGCGAAGGCTGCGCTCTCAACCGCCCTCACCGCTCACGTCGGAGGCCCGCAGACTCGAAACCGACATCTCTGCCGGACTACCGCCAGCCCTCAATGACACGTTCAGCGTGGGGTTCAACGAGGCCGACTTCGAGTCAAGCCCTGCCATCTTCCCCGTAAAGCTGATCGGATTGGCTCACCTCGTCACGGATCCTCAAGCGATCCTTCGGGCTCTCGATACTCAGCCGCGGCTCGAGATGGCGGGATCGCGCGACCAGGAACGCCGCGCATAGTCGGCGCTTCCGCGCCGATCCCGCACTACGGATCGAGGGGCCGTTCTAGCCTGGGTGTCTCATCCATTTGCTGGGGCGACGACGCTCCGAGGACGCCAGGCTCCGGCCTGAGTCCTGGAGGTCGCCATGACCACCACCATCCCGTCGACCGAGATCGTCGCGTCGGTCGAGCCGCTGTTCACTGAGGGCGAGCGGATCGCGCTCGCTGGCTTCCTCGCCGGCTACAGCGGCCTGACCCGCGACGCCTACTCTCTGGATCTGCGAATGTTCACGACGTGGTGCCACCAGCACGGCCTGCATCTGTTCCAGGCTCGGCGCGCCGACATCGAATGCTTCGGCCGCGACATGGAGCAGCGCGGCCGGGCGCGCGCCACCATCGCGCGTCGGCTGTGCACAATCGCCGGGTTCTACCGCTACGCCGTCGAGGAGGAGCTGCTCGAGCACTCCCCCGCCGTGCACGTTCGACGCCCGCGTTTGGACTACGAGTCCCGCGCCATCGGGCTGGACCGCAACGAAGTCGGTGCGCTGCTCGTCGCGGCGGGATTGGGCGCACCGAACGAGCACGCGCTGATCTCGCTGCTCGCGATCAACGGGTTACGGATCTCCGAAGCCCTCGGCGCCGACATCGACGCCCTCGGACTCGAACGGGGACACCGCACCCTGACCGTCTTGCGCAAGGGCGGCAAGATCGTCACCATCCCCCTCGCACCCCGCACCGCCCGAGCGATCGACCTCGCGATCGGCGAGCGCCTGAACGGCCCGATCTTCCTGCGACCGGACGGTCAGCGTATGGACCGCCACTGCGCCAGCCGAATCGTGCGCCGGGTCGCCCGACGGGGTGGAGTCGACAAGCCGATCGGCCCGCACACCCTGCGCCACGCCTTCATCACCGCCGCGCTCGACGCCGGCGTCCCGCTGCGCGACGTCCAGGAAGCCGCCTCCCATGCCGACCCGCGCACGACCATGCGCTACGACCGCGCCCGCGTATCCCTCGACCGCCACGCCACCTACATCGTCGCCGCCTACCTCGCCGGCGCCGCCCGATAGGCCCGCCCGAGATCGTCGAGCGGCGCGGGGCCGTACGCGCCGCCCGGCGATTAGCGCATGCGCGCGGAGGCCTCGATCTGCGCGCTTTCGAACGAAACACCAGGCGCGCAGATGAGCCGGTAAAAGCGTTCTCGCTCTATGACACTCACACCGAAATGATCATCGGTGGATCAGAGCTTAAAAGAGGCATCGATCTTCGATTCCTCGCTCAGTAGTCGTTGATACCAACCCACTCGTAGCCATAAGACTCAATCTGCTCGACCGCGAGATTACGAACCGCGAGCTGCGTTTGCGGGAAGTTCTCCTCGAGCACCTCCGCTGCGTTGTATGGCCCGCCATTCACGTACTGGTAGCCGCCCTCTGCGCTGTCGTGTGGCACGCCATCGGCCGGGTCTTTGTAACGCTCGAAGAACCACTCAGCGAGCTTGATCGCCTCCTCGAAGTCTGCGCTGGCGAAGGTAGTCGCGTACGCGGCTAGGCGGTCAACGTCTTCACGCGACACCGAGACTCCTGGTTGTAGTCCATGGGCAACGGCGTTGCGTTTTGCAATCAACCTCTGAAGGTCGTCCCACTGCTCTTGGGTGACAAGACCTTCTGACCAGGCTGCGGCTGCAAGGGCCGCAGCGCCCGCCTTCCCCACAAGCGACACTTCGTTGGCCCTGAGTAGTCGCATGAGCGCCCCCTCGAGCGCGGCCGTAGCGAGGAGAAGAGCAGCCTCACGCACATGAACGCCCTCGGCCTGTTCGGCGATAATTCGGACTGCAGCCACTCGCTCCGCGATGAGGCCCGCGTCGGGAACGACATCCATCGGGTCGGGGACGGACACGACGTCTAAGCGAACGTTCGGGTGCTTCTGTACATCTCTGGCAAGCTTGGTAAGACTCGATTCGGATCCAGGCGCCGGCAGATACTCAGAAGTGCGCTTAAGCTCCACCAACACGATTGAACCCCCACGCGTGAGGATGAGGTCGGTGCCTCGGTCCTGCAGGTCGGTTGGAAGCACTGCGTCAGTGGCCACCGTGTAGCCGTCGGCGCTATAGCGCTCGACAAGATCTCGGAGCAGATCATCGTTGGGGCTGGTCGCGTTGCTCACGGCAAAATCTCCAAGTCGGTCGGTCGGTCTATCCGCACATACACAAACGGCTTGTCCAATACGAAGGCCGCGGCCAGCACAGGACTCATCCCTGCGACAACATATGCGCCGCGCAGAGGTCGGCGACCCGGCTTTTGATCTAGCAGCTGCTTGTCGTCCTGCCACACCACGCCCGTGATGGCGTCAGCGATGGGTTTCGCCATGTTGTCGAGGTCGAGCTGCCATCCGCCTTCCTGGAAGTACACGATTCGGACTTGGATCTCGCCCGTGAGCAGCGGAGACGATCCCCATGCGGTAGCCGCCGCGCGGGCGACATCCGCCTGCCACGCGCGCTTCCGTTGCCGGTTTCCCGTCTGTGCGCTCACGGGGATGCCAAAGACGACAAACTCGACGAGTAGCGTCTCCGGGCTGACAGGCACAGTCCACATGTTCTCGCACTCGCGCCGGTGGTGCGCAGCACTGGTGCACTCGCGTCTGGCCCCTCGTCGAGTGACAGGACGCCAGGCGCCGACCCGCGCATAACGTCACCGGATCGTGGTCAGGCCGTCGCGCATAGTCGGCGTTCTGCGCCGTCCGGCGGCGACCGCGACTCAGCAATGTGGTGTTGCGATCGAACGTTTCTGTCTCTGCGTGGGCGGCTGTCAGATCTCGGCTATCTCGATGAGGTCCTCGAGGCCGGCGAAGTCTGCGGAGTTGCGGGTGAGGACGGGTAACGAGTTGGACAGCGCGACGGCAGCAATCAACAGGTCGGCGAAGCGGCGTCGCGGATTGCGTCCGTGGGCTCGGACAGCGGCGTAGACCCGGCCATAGGCGCGGGCAGCCTCCACGTCGAGTGGCAGCGGATCGAAGGTCGCCTCGGCGCGCTGCAACCGGTCCTGGCGGCGCGCACGCTCGATCTCGTCCACCGCTGCCGCCGGGCCGGCAGCGAGTTCTGCCATCGTCACCGCGCAGATAGCCACCTGCACCGGCAGGGCGTCGCCCGGAATGCGATCGAGGTCGATCACGACTGACGTGTCGAGCAGTGCACGCTCCAAACGCTCAGCCACGAGGCGTGGCGTCTTGGTCGGCGTGACGGTCCAGATCCTCTCGCATCACTTCCCAATCCAAGGACGGCGCGTGCCGGAACACCTCGATCACGGTCACCGCATCCACGAACCGGTCGCGCCGCAACGGGCGCAACTCCCCCACCGGCCGCCCGTTTCGCGTCACCACAAAGCTGCTGCCGTCATCGAGTGCGCGCATGATCCGTCCGCTGTCGTTGCGCAACTCTCGCTGACTGATCTGCTCACTCACACTGACACTGTAGCACCTGGTGCTACAGATGAAGGGACAGGACGAAGGGATGGGTCAGCGCGTCCACCGTCGTTCGTCAGCGCTCGCGGACGTCCGCTGAAGTCCGCCACACACCAGACGTATGTTCGAATATATGTAGGAGTTCGCCGTTGTTCGGAAACCCCTGCTACGTAGGCGATGTAGCTATGTCCCGATCTTACCGAACGCTCAGGAACAACGGCGGATTTTGCCAATGGCTACCAAGGCGGCTACCCGATGATCATGCATTCGAGAGCGGTGCTCGCTAAAACAAGAGCGGTGCTCCCTAGAAACCGAAAGACTTGATGCCGTCGCTGCCCTCATCATGTCCGCGGGGTCGGGTCCTGATCGACGACTGCGTCGAGGTCCTCCCTGACGCGCCTCCAGTCAAGTCGCTCGGAAGCATCCTCGGACGCGGTCGCGGTTGTGTCCGCGTCCACCGCGCGGTCACGCGGCTCGTCCCCATCTGCGCGCTCGGCCATGACTACCTACTTCCCGCTTGCGGTCCCATGCCGTCACTTGATCAACCTGTCGCACTGTGACGGGCACGTAGCAGCTCATTCCCGGCGCAGCGTAAGTCATACAGCACCGCATCGGTCAGGAGGCGAGGTACTGCTCAAGAGCTTCCCGGGTGAGCGCACACAGGCTCACTCCCTTATCGGCCGCACGCCGCTCGGCTCGCTCCCGCAACTGTTCAGGCACGCGCACGCGAATGGTCGGCGAATGCTGGCCAGCACCGGCCAGTGACTTCCGGCCCGGAACAAGGTTTCGCCGCCGAACCTCATCTTGTGCCTGATGCGCGAGCTGCTCGGCCAACTCTTCGGTAAGCCGGCATCCGTCGCGCGAGGTGAACTCCTCGTAGTGGAGGTCGATCGTGCTCATCTCGGTATCAGCTGTGACCACGAAGTCGCTCGGATCGATTTCTTCTTGACGCTCACTGCTGCCCCCCGTCGGTAATGCGTCGGCATGGCGTGGATGACAGCCAGACCGCCTGGATGCCTATTGTCCGGAACGGCCACCACCTCCAACTCGATGCCCCGACCGTGGTTGCCGACGTACAGGAGCTTCGCCCTGCGACGACGAGACGCGCTACGCTGTGCTACGTGGACACGGTGACCCATCGGGAGATGCGCAACAACAGCGGCGAAATTCTGCGCCGGGTCGAGGCCGGGGAATCGGTCCAGGTCACCAACAACGGCCGAGTTGCCGCACTCATCGTCCCGCCGGCGTCCGACCCGTTGACCGACCTGAAACAACGCGGTCAGCTGCGTCCCGCACGGCGCGAGCCGAGCACTCTTCGCAACGTCCGTCGGCGCGCCGCACAACAAACGTCCGAGCAGATCCTTGCTGACTCCCGAGGGCAATGGTGACGCTTGCCTACCTCGACACCTCCGCGGCGATCAAGCTGATCGTCGAGGAAGCCGAGTCAGCGACGCTGGCGGAGACCCTCTCGTCGTCGCCGTACCGACTGGTGTCGTCATGGCTGCTGCACACCGAGATGCACTGTGCCGCAGGCAGACACCCTCAGGATGTCGACCTCGAATCCGTCCGCGCGGTCCTCGACACCGTCAATCTCGTCGATCTCACAAGAGGCGACATGCTCGCGGCCGGCACACACGCACCGCTGCGGTCCAACGACGCGATCCATCTCGCCGTCGCCATCAGGCTCGGAATAGACGAGCTGATCACCTACGACCAAGAGCTCGCAGGGGCCGCAGCAAGCGCCGGCCTGACCGTGGTGGCGCCGAACTGATCGTGCTGGCACCGTGCGAGCCCGTGCGCACAACACCACTCATCGAACTCCACGGCTTGCGCGGCACGACGTCGTTGCAGACCTCCTCGGGATAGGGCTTGGGCACGGTGCCATCCTTTCAGCTCTGCTCGTCGAGCAAGGCAGATCAGGTGTCACCTGTTCGTGCAGCAGACCCCCTCGACGCGCGGAAGCCACGCCGATCGTGCTGGAGCGAGGGATACACCACCGAGGCGCTCGCTCACGGAACCTCTTGCGGCAGTAGCGCCGCTGCCTCATTCTCGGTAGGCAGGCGTAAACGGGCGGGCGGCCCCCACACATCCGAGAACGCGAGACGGAGCCGCAGAAGTACTCTGCTGTTCGCCGACGTCCTAACAATCGCGCCCAACCTGCCAGCCGCCCGTTTGATTGTTCTCGAACGTTCGTGGAAGTCCGGAAACCCTTGCTGCGTAAGGGATTCAGCTCTTCGCTGAACTTCAGCGAATTCCCAGGAACAAGGGCGAATTTGGCAAATGGCTACCAAGATGGCTACCGGATGATCATGCTTGATCGCCTCAACATACCTAGTGGTATGGATGCGCTGCTTCCGACCCGCGGACTGCCCGGTCGCACCGTGGTCACACCACACAAGTCGTCGAAGCGTCACGCCCAGATCGTGCTGATGGGTGCCGCAATGACGCGCTCGGCGAGTTCGAAGGCGCGCGGACCGGTGTGCAGTACGACGCTGGCGAGGAAGCCGTCGCCGACCGCCACCTACATCGACGCCACCTACATCGCCGCCGCCCACCTCGCCTTGGCCGCCATCTGAGTACGGCTGGCCGGTAACCCGCCGGTTGGCCGCTGGCCGGCAGCCGCGCACAGAGGCCTCGATCTGCGCGATTCGCGCGCTGATCAACTGCAAACAGATCAGTTGATCTGCGCTCGTCAACCAGAAATCTGACGCTGACTTAAATCGCGTGTGGAGAACTCGCTTTCGAGCGTGCGTTCGGAAGGAAGGGGTCGATGCTGCCGGGGTGTCGTGCGACCCATCTGATCGCGGCTGCCTCCTGGTAGCCGTTGAGAAGCGCTGTCGAAACCTGTCCGGCAGCGCCGGGCTCGTCGCGGAGGTCGAGCACGACGGCGAGGTCGGGCGCCACGGGCATGATCGCGATCTTGCACTGCAATAGGCCGACCCCCTGGTGGGGTCCGAGCCCTGGACGGTCCTCGGCCAGGGTGATCACGGGCGCGTCACCGATGATTAGGTCGCCGGTTGGGTTGCGAGTGATTGAAACGGCTGCCTGCTGGAAGTGGGCGAACGCCATCTGCAGATGCAAGTGGATCCGGTCGGGCCACACTTCTTGTGCCACCTTCGAGGCCACCCGCTGGTGGGCCCGCTCGTTGATGATGGCGAGGGCAGTCGCAGTCGCGGGAATGAGGCCAGTTTCGTCGGTAAAGGCGCGTTCCAGCACTCGGGGTTGCCCGGCCATCTTGTGCCTGCTGTCGCGCACCACCGCGTCCATCACGGCGTCATGCACTTGCCGTATCCCGGCGCTCCTGGCCCAGTGGAGCGCCACGGTCCGCACCAGCACGTCGAGGACCGCCGGAGTCGGCGACCCGGACGCGTCTCGGAGCCCGGGGAGTACTCGACCGAGGGCCGTCTCGATGCGCCCGAAGTTGTCCTCGATCTCCTGAACGCGGTGGCCTGTCACGAACTCGTCGTCGACGAAGACACTCTGGATGCCGGTCAAGCGGGTCCGGCCGGTCGTCCGGTCGAGCACGGACAGCAGGTTGGCTTCATCGGTGAACTGCCGCAGGACCACACGAGACACCAGATGCTGGCTGCGGGGCAGGCGATGCAGGTTGATCACATCACCAGTGTGAACCGTCTTGCTGGACATTTCGCTGATATCGATGTCGTCTGCGATCACAATGAGCTATGCCGCCAGTACCGGCCCCCATGGGCCACGCGCATTTCCGGCGCGCCGTTCAGACCTACAAGCGAGAGCGAGTGCTGGCCGGGCTCGGTGCGCTGACGGTCACCGCGTTTGAGGCCTTCCAGGCGTCCCCAAACGACATCGCGGCGTGCAGGCCGGTGTTCCCTTGGCAGGCCGGGCTGGTGGCCCGAGAGGCGCTGCTGGCCGGTTCGAACAGCACGTCTGCGGCCCAGACCCCGACGACAGCCCGGCTCATCGAGCTCTGCAGGCGATCAGACGAGATCGATCAGGCCGCGTTCCACTCCGGCGACCTCGCCACGTTCGGACTCCGGACCGCGTACCTGCAGTTCCCATACTCTGAAGCCCAGCTCGGGCGAATCGCTCGAACGCGGCTCATGTTCGAGCGGGACTTGTCCAGCAACGGGTTCGAGGTGCTGTCGAACGACACGCTCACCGACGTGATCGGCGGGCCTCTCGACGTCTTCGTCGATTCCGCCGTGTTTTTCTTCACCGCCGCCATGCGCAACGGGGGCCGCTTCGACGAACGCTGGCTGACGGGTCCGCAGTTTGATCCGGTTCGGGCGCGCATCGACCTCGACCAGCTCGTCTCGGTATTCACGCAGGCCTGGTCATCCAACCTGCCCGCACTTCGGGCCAAGGCCCGCAGCTCGACCTCCGACGACCCGCTGGCCCGGCCGTTCGACTGGAACCCGCTGATGGCGCGGCCCTTCGTGCGGCTCGGTGACGGCAGCCACGTCGCACCGAACGCGTGGTGGGCCTACGGTCGCGTGTCGCCGACGGCCATCTATCACCTTGGGATGGAACGTCACGGCGAAGCGTGGGCCCGCGACCTCGGCCGCGTGCAGGAGCAGTACATCGTCCAGCAGCTCCGCCAACTTGAACCGACCGCGAGGGTCGTGCCGGAGTTCGCGTACAACACCTCTCATGGCGACGTGCGCTCCGTCGACGCGTTCCTCGTGTTCGACGATCTGGTCGTGATCGTTGAGTCCAAGAGTCTGCGTGCCCGCCTGGACAGCACAACAGCGGCAGACAGTTACCAAGCCAGGTTGCAGCGCGACCTCACGAAGGCCTACGGCAAGCAGCTGCCCCGCAGCCTCACGCTTGTGCGCGCCGGAGCCCACCAGCTCGGCCAGACACCGACCGACGTGCTCGTCGTCGCGCTCGTTGTCACCCCTGACCCCCTGTACCTGGCGAATAGCCCCACCTTCACCAGCGGCCTACCCTCCCCTGGCATGCCGACAGCGGTCGTCAGTCTCACCGAACTGGAGAACCTCATCGCCGCCTGCCTCGTCACGGGCACCAGTGAGATCTTCAAATCGGCAACTGCGGTCGGACCCAACGGGTACTCCGACCCCAACAGCGCACTGCGGTCCGCCTTCGCTGAGGCACCGCCCGACAACCCACTCCTGCTTGACGCATTCAAGCGAGGTCACTGGGCCAACATCGCCGAGGATTGACGCACGAAAGCACCGCACTGTGCCGCACCTCACCGCTCTCGTCATTCTGGGCGGCTCCCCGATCGGTCGTGCCCGCGGTTTTCATCGTCATCCTTACTGCCGCAGCATTTGGGTCATCGACTAAGACGGGCGAAGAGGTCTGAACCCAGCAGCGCGAAGCGCCGAAGGTGCACTGGCCGCACGTGGTCGGCGCCTCCGCGCCGAGCCTCAACGGCCATAGGCACCGCGAATCCGTCCTGATTCTTTGCACTCAGCTCGCCCCGGCACGCGGCGCACGCATATCGCGCGGCCGGCGGCCGACCTACGCAAGCAGGGGCGTCGCATAGTCGGCGATCTGGGCGCGTTCGATCGAGGATTCATGGTCGGTTGAGGAGTCGTTCGAGGACGTCGACGCCGCGCTCGGTTCCGTCGATGCCGACCCAAAGCCCACGGTGTGTCTTGAGACCGGCAAGTCCCACCTCGAGGTGCGCGCGGTCGCGCGGGGTGAGCTGGGCTGCGAGGTCATCGCTGCGGCGCATCATCGCGGCCAGCACTGCCAGGTCGGGGATGTGTCGATTGCGGAACGGGTCGGCGGTGACGCCGTAGGCGGCTGCCTTCACCACGAGCGCACCGTGCAGAGATGGCCTCGGGATCCGACCTCGCACAC
>CAXTHY010000012.1:0-2756 GCA_964244175.1 uncultured Jatrophihabitans sp.
CTCGAGGATCGTCGCGCCCATGTCGCAGATCGACTGCTGGCCCGACGCGCAGTACCGGCAGGTCCCGCAGTTCGGGATGAACGAACAGACCACATGATCGCCTGGGGCCACCCGGGTTACGCCGGGGCCGACCTCTTCGATGATCCCGGCACCCTCGTGTCCGAGCACCATCGGCAGCCGGGCCTCGAGGTCGCCGTGGGCCACGTGCACGTCGGAATGACACAGCCCGGCGTAGGTGTAGCGGATCAGCACCTCGCCGTCGCGGGGCCCGTCCAGGTCCAGTTCCTCGATCTCGATCGGCTGCTTGGCTTCGTAGACGACTGCGGCCTTTGTCTTCATTGCGGCTCCTTGGGTTGTGTGACTCCGATTACACTGCCAACCAGAGGCGGCTCGCAACCGCGGCGACTGCCGGGTGGTCTATCGCTGGTTCGACGACCGGCGGGCCGAGGCGCTGCTCGACGGGCTCGGGGTGCGGCCGGGTGCGACGCACCCCGATCAGCGACGCGGGCTCGACTACCGTCGAGCCCGTGCTGACCGGGGGTGCACCATGCTGAAGCTCGGCCGGCACGAGTTCTCCGATGACCGCCTGCTGGTGATGGCGATCGTCAACCGCACCCCCGACTCGTTCTACGACAACGGATCGACCTTCGCCTTCGACGCCGCACTGCAGCGCGTGCGGGACGTCGTGCGAGAGGGCGCCGACATCGTCGACATCGGCGGGGTGAAGGCCGCACCCGGCGAGAGCGTCGACGTGCCGGCCGAGATCGAGCGGACCGTCCCGCTCGTCGCCGCCGTGCGCGCCGAATTCCCGGATCTCGTCATCAGCGTCGACACCTGGCGACACGAAGTGGGCGAGGCCGCCTGCGCGGCCGGGGCCGACCTGCTCAACGATGCGTGTGGCGGCTGGGACCCAGGCCTGGCCGGGGTCGCCGCCACGCACGGCGCGGCGCTCGTCTGCACCCACACCGGCGGTCACGCACCCCGCACCCCACCGCACCGGGTGCGTTACGACGACGTCGTGGCCGACGTGCTGCGCCGCACCGTCGGCGAGGCCGAGCGAGCGGTCGGGGTCGGCGTCGATCGGCGCAGCGTGCTGATCGATCCCGGTCACGACTTCGGCAAGAACACCTGGCACTCGCTCGAGATCACCCGCCGGCTCGGCGAGCTGGTCGCCGTCGGGTGGCCGGTGCTGGTGTCGCTGTCGAACAAGGACTTCGTCGGCGAGTCACTCGGCCGTCCGGTGAGCGAGCGGCTGGTCGGGACCCTGGCCACGACGTCGCTTTGCGCCTGGCTCGGCGCGCGGGTGTTCCGCGCCCACAACGTCGCCGAGACCCGCGACGCGCTCGATATGGTCGCCACCATCCGCGGTACTCGCCCACCGGCGCTGGTCATTCGCGGTCTGGCCTGACCGGACGCCGGAACGTGGACCAACTGCGTCATGATGGTGGGCACACTTGCCGCGGTGCGAGGCCGCGCCGACCCGGAGAGGCCCATGACAGACATCCTCGATCCAGACATGTCCGCGACCACGGCGGGTGCGCTCGACCCGGCCAGCGCGCCGTCGACCGTGTCCGCGGCGCTGGCTGACCTCGATGGCGGCGCCTGGACGGCGCTCGAGCGAATCGGGCGCTCGCTGCACGTCGACGCAGTCGGCCTGCAACCCACGCTCGAAGCGGTTCTCGAGTCGGCGGTCGGGCTGGTTGGTCCCACCACCGCCGCCGGGGTGAACCTCTACGTCCGCGGCAAGTTCGAGCCGCAGGCCGTGTTCGGCGAGGCGCCACACCGCCTGGACGCGGTGCAGCAGCAGACTCGTACCGGTCCGTGCATCGACGCCTCCCGGAACCAGACGCTGATCCACGTCCAGGACATGACCGTCGAGCAGCGCTGGCCCGAGTACGCCGCCCTCGCGACGTCACTCGGTGTGCTGTCCATGCTCTGCGTGCCGTTGACGATCGACGACGTGCGACTTGGCTCCCTGAGCCTCTACGGCAACGGTGCGTACAGCTACCGCCAGCACGAGGTGCGCGTCGCGTCACTGCTGGCGACGCACGCCGCCGTGGCAATCGCCGACGCCCAGCGCGGCGAGCACCTGAACCGCGCGATCGCCAACCGCGACGTCATCGGCCAGGCCAAGGGGATTCTGATGGAACGTCACCGGATCACGGCCGACGAAGCCTTCGCGCTGCTCACCCGCGCGTCGCAGACCTGCAACCGCAAGCTGGCCGACATCGCCGAGGAACTGACTGCGACCGGCGCCTTACCCGCGGCTTGACCACCTGGCGGTCAGGACGACGCGAGCGGCGTCTCGGACCAGTGGGCCAGCAGGTCGGCCGGGTCCTTGAAGGTCTGCTCGGCGCCCGCCTCGCGCAGTTCGGCCGCGCTGGTGCCCCCGCATTCGACGCCGAGGCAACGCACCCCGGCCTTGGCCGAGGCGTGCACGTCCCAAACGGCATCACCGATGAAGATGGCGTCCGACGGGTCGAGTCCCGCCTTGTCAAGGGCGACGAGCACCAGGTCGGGCTCGGGCTTGCTGCTGTCGCCGTCGGCCGAACTGGTGACGTGATCGAGCGCGTCGTCGGCGTCGAGCACCCGGCGCAACACCTCGACCTCGTCGGCCCCGGCCGACGACGCGAGCACGGTCGACAGGCCCTGGCTATGGCTGAGCCGGACCAGTTCCTGCGCGCCCGGCAGCCGGCGCAACGCCGCAGGTGCGGCCGCAGCTCACGCAACAGCACCGCCAGGTCGCGTCCGGCGAC
>CAXTHY010000012.1:2766-47232 GCA_964244175.1 uncultured Jatrophihabitans sp.
GGCGCAACGCCGGCCAGTACACCGAGAACAGCGCGCCGTGCGCGGCCGCGAGCTCGGACTGCAACTCCTCGTCCGGCTCCTCCCCGAGGACGTGCGGCAGCAGCCGGTCCGCCCCCATGCCGATCGCGCGATGGATGGTGGCCATCGGCACGTCCAGGCTCTTCTGGCGCAGCGCCTGCCACCAGGCCACGGCGTGGAGGTAACCGCTATCGATCAACGTGCCGTCGACGTCGAACAGCACCCCACGCACCGGTTTGGTCTTGGCCATGCCGACGCCGCTCAGCGGCGGGTGCGGCGGGCCGCACCCGTCTCGGTCGTCTCAGCGCCCGTGCTCAGCCCCGGCACGGTGAACTTGGCTGCGGCGCCTGACTTGGTGCGACTCTTCGCGGGCATGGCTTGATAGTTCCTCTCAACTGGCGATGCGGTGGCTGCTCAGCTCGGCAGCTCGGGCGCTGACTCGTCGGCCGACTCCGCCGGCCGGTGCTCCTGCGCCGGTGTCGGGTCGCCGTCGTCGTCGCTGGATGCGACTGCGGCGGCAGCGTCCGATCCTGGGTCGGCGTCGTTGGGCGTCGGGGCGGTCTCGTCGAATCCAGTCACGGCGAATTGATACCCATCGACGCCGGGCCGATTCACCAGAGTCCGGGCACGAACTCCCCCTCAGTCGGGTTCCACCAGATGATCGGGGTCCATGCGGGGCAAGCTGTCGAGAATGATGCGCGCGGCGGCGAAACGGTCGATGCCGGCCGACGCAGCCCGAGCGGCCAACTCGAGGACGGCCTCCTCGGGCGGGTACCCCTGGCCGATCAACACGCCGATCGCCTGGCTGACGGTCGATTCGGCCCGCACCAGCCCGGCCGTGTCCGTTTCCTGCGCCAGGTGCAGATGTTGATCGAGCACGAAGTCGGTGAGCGCCGCCCCGGTGAGCCAACAAAGATCGGCCGCGAGATCGATGAACGCGCCCGGGTTCGCGGCGTAGAGAACGAGCACGGCATCCGGGCCAGCGTGGTCGATTCCGTGATCCAGCGCGATGAGGATCGAGGTGCGGACGGCGGGCCGAGCGGCGTAGTCATCCATCACGTTGATGCGAAAGGTCGGTACCGCGCCAGGCACCATCAGCGTCAGGCCCAGGTAGGATTTCACCGCAGTCCTGGCGTCGGCCGCGAGCCGACGCAGCGTTTCGGCGATGTCGATGCCGGGCTCGTCGAGGGCTTCGGTCAGGATGGCGAGGTCAGCGGCCAAGGCCGCAGTGATCTCCATGCGATGCTCCGCTGGGCGCTCCCGAGCACCTTATAGGCCAGCCAGGCGCCGCGCACAGCAGGTTGCCGGTGCGCGGTGGCAGTCCGAGGCGCGAAATCAGGATCCTCACGCGCGGACTTCCCACCGTCACCGTACTGCGGTCAGCCGCTCGCAGCTACCGGCCGCCCGGGATCACGACTTGCTGTGCCGGGCCCGGGCCCGGCGCACGGCCTCGTCGACGATGCGCTTTGCGACCTCGGCCAGCTTCACGTGCTCGGTCTGGCTGATCTCCTTCAGGCGCGCAAAGGCCTCTTCGGCCGTGCTTCCGGTGCGCCCACGCATCAGCCCGATGGCCTGATCGATGACCGGCCGGGTCGTGAGGGCGGTCTGCAGTTGCATGGTCAGCGCCTGGGCCTGCGCCAGCACCTGGGCGTTGTGGACGGCGACCGCCGCCGGGGCGGCGAACAGCTCACCGAGCTGCGCCGCGCGCTCGTCGAAGACGTCCCTGGCGTGGGCGTAGACGTTGATCGCACCTACCGTCTGGTTGGGCAGGAGCAGCGGCAGCGACAACGCACTGTTGACGCCGAGTCGACCCACGCGCGGGCCGAAGCGCGGCCACATCGGCTCGGTGGTCAACGACCCGGTGCGCACCGTGCAGCCCTCGAGTGCGGCGGTGATGCACGGGCCCTCATTGACGGTGTTGTACTGGATCTCATCGATCTGGGCGACGAACGGATGGCTCGCCGCCAACGCCTCGACGCGGTGGTTGGGCCGATCGACGCGCAGCAGGGTGACGCCGGCACCCTCGGCCCCAGGGATGGCGTTGGCGGCGTACTCGGCCACGCGCGCAAGCAACTCGTCGAGCCCGAGGCTCCCGGTGACCAGGCCGGCCAGATTGGTGAGGCTCTCCTGCAGATCGGCTTCGTCGATCCGGGCCTGCTCAGCGCTCGGGAAGCGCGACGAATCGTCGGGCCCCGGTATCACGTCGGTCATCGAAGATCCCTGCGCTCTGGTCCACCGCGGCCGGCGCAGCTGCCGGCCTCGGCCACATGCCCCGCGGCGCGACCGTCACGAGATAGTGCGATTCGACTATACCGGCGCGACGAACGGCGCACAGTCCGGCGTTTCAGCCGAGCCGAACGAGGGCTCAGCCCGCCGGTCGCAGCAGCCGGCCGGCGCGGCGCTCGAGGTAGGCGACGGCCATCAGCTCGCCGTCGGTCGGGCCGAATTCGGCGAGAGCGTCGCGATGGATGCGAGCCACCGCGGCCGAAACGTCGAAGGGCGTGCCGCGCTCCAGCGCAAGGCGTTCGATCGAGTCGAGTTCCTCGACGCAGCGGTCGAGGCCGAACGAGGTGAGGTAGTCACCCTCGAGCAGCTTCGGCAGCACATTGTCGACGACGACGCTCGCGGCCGGGCTGCCGGCCAACACGTGTTGCAGCCGCGCCGGGTCAAGCCCAGCGGCCTGCCCGAGCAGCAGCGCCTCGGCCGCGACTGCGGCCTGCCCGAACCAGAGCAGGTTGACCAGCAGTTTGGTGAGGTACCCGCTTCCGGAGGGCCCGGTGTACAGGATCCGCTGCGGATCGGCGATCGCGGCCAGCAGGCCGCGGAACTCGTCCAGCAGCTCTTGATCGCCACCGACGTAAAGCGTGAGCGCGCCGTCGAGCGCCGCCTCGACCCCACCGCCGACAGCGGCGTCGAGGTAGCGCACCGCGCGGGTGCTGGCGGCCTGGGCCAGTACCCCCGCGAGGTCGGGCGCCGCGCTGGTGAGATCGATCCAGACGCAGTGCGGCGGCAGGTGATCGAGCAGCCCCTCTGCCCCGATCATCAGGGCGGCAAGTTCGGGGCTGCCGGACAGTACGGTGAGCACGACATCGGCGTCCGACACTGCGGCCGCCGCCGAGTGGGCCCACCCCGCGCCCAGCGCCCGAACGTCATCCTCGAGCTCACCGCGCACGTCAAACACCTGGACCCGGTGCCCGGCGGCGACGAGGTTCGCCACGACCGGAGCGCCGATCCGGCCCGCGCCGATCACGGCGACGGCCCGCACAGCCCCGTCATCGCGCGCGGCTTGCACCCGGTCGATCAGCTTGCCGGCGCCACAGCCGAGGCCATGACGTCCAGCGCCCGGTCCCACACCCGATGCATGCCCATGACCGCGAAGAGGTCGGCGGCGAACGCCTTCGTAAAGCTGTCGGCCAGCACCACGCCGTCGCCGGCGACGCCGGCCATTTCTAGGATCCCGGCGCCGTCGCCCCACGCGGCGAACGGCTTGAGGTGCCGGAACGCCTCCTGCAGCAGGATGACGAGCTTGATGTCGGAGGTAGGGGTGGTGCCGCGGGCGACCACGACCGCGTCGAACTCGACCGATCGGGCCGTGAGCAGGGTCCGCTGCACGACGACGGTCTGCTTCCCCTTCTTGAGGATGCCGCCGTACGGCGCGACGACGAGCACCTCGGCGCCGAACTTGTCGGCCGCGGCCGCCAGCTTGTTGACGCCGGCGAGGTCGGAGCCGGCGTCCGCGATGACGGCGATCTTGCGACCGGCAATCGGCCCGGGCGTGTCGACGATCTGCGAGAGCACCGGTGAGATCGGACCGTCCACGGCCGGTGCGCCGGTCGGCGCCGGCAGGCCGAGCCCGTCGGCGACCCGGGTGCACAGCTCGGCGTCGACCTCGGCGAGCACGGTCAGCACCCGTTCCTTGATGACCTGCTCGAAGCACTTGCCGAGCTCGAAGGTGTACGCCTCGACGATGTGGTCCTGCTCGAGCGGGCTCAGGCTGCGGTAGAACATCGTGGCCTGCGAGAAGTGGTCGTCGAACGAGGCTGGGGCCGAGCGCGCGACCACGCCTTCGACCGGGCGGGGAATGGAGACGAACCCGCCCTTGGCTGCGGGCGCGTCCTCCGGCTTGCCGTCGTCGACGCTGTTCGGGCGGTAGGCGGCGAGACCGGTGTGGACCGCCGTCTGGTGCATGCCGTCACGCAGCATGTCGTTCACCGGGCAGTGCGCGCGGTTGATGGGCAGCTGGGTGAAGTTCGGTCCGCCCAGCCGCGTCAGCTGGGTGTCGAGGTAGGAGAACAGCCGCGCCTGCATGAGCGGGTCGTTGGTGACGTCGATGCCCGGGACCAGATGGCCGGTGTGGAAGGCGACCTGCTCGGTCTCGGCGAAGTAGTTCGTGGGGTTGCGGTTGAGCGTGAGCTTGCCGAGCAGCTGCACCGGCGCGAGTTCCTCCGGCACGATCTTCGTCGGGTCGAGCAGGTCGATGCCCTCGAAGGTTTCGGAGCCGTCGTCGGGCAGGACCTGCACGCCGAGCTCGTACTCGAGGAAGGCGCCGGCGTCGATGCCGTCGGCCATGTCACGGCGGTGGAAGTCGGGGTCGACGCCCGCGGCGATCTGCGCTTCTTCCCAGGTCAGCGAGTGCACGCCGGCGACCGGCTTCCAGTGGAACTTGACCAGCGACGTCTCACCGGCGGCGTTCTCCAGCCGGAAGGTGTGGACGCCGAAGCCCTCCATCGTCCGGTACGAGCGCGGGATGCCCCGGTCGCTCATGTTCCAGATGACGTGATGGGTGGCTTCGGTGTGCAGCGAGACGAAGTCCCAGAACGAGTCGTGGGCCGACTGGGCCTGCGGGATCTCGCGGTCCGGCCGCGGCTTGCCGGCATGGATGATGTCCGGGAACTTGATGCCGTCCTGGATGAAGAAGACCGGGATGTTGTTGCCGACGAGGTCGAACGTGCCCTCGTCGGTGTAGAACTTCACCGCGAAACCGCGGGTGTCGCGGACGGTGTCGGCCGATCCCCGCGAGCCCAGCACGGTCGAGAACCGGACGAAGACCTCGGTCGTCCGACCGGCCTGCAGGAACCCGGCCTTGGTCACGGCCGACGCGGTGCCGTAGGACTCGAAGACGCCGTGCGCGGCCGCGCCGCGGGCGTGCACCGCACGCTCCGGGATGCGCTCGTGGTCGAAGTGGGTGATCTTCTCGCGCAGGTGGAAGTCCTCGAGCAGCGTGGGTCCGCGCTCCCCCGCCTTGAGCGAATGGTCCGTATCGGGTAACCGCAGGCCCTGCGCCGTGGTCAGGAACCGTCCGGGCTCGACGGCGGAGATGGGCGTCGGGTTGCTGTCCGTGCCGGCCGGGGCGGGGACTGGGGTGCCGTTCTTCGGTGCCATTGGCGTCTCGTCACTGTAGTCGAGCAAAAGCCGCTGGCTGTTCAGCGCCTTCACCGTACAGGCCCCCGCCTGGGCCCGGCGTCAAGGCTTGCGCGAGGGCGCCAGATACCTTGGGTCGAACCGGCCGGTGAGCACCACTTCGGCGGCAACGTCGCGCAGCTTCTTGTTGGCCTGCGCGCTGGCTCTCTGCAAGAGCGCGATGCTGTCGGCCCGGGTCACCTGCTGGGTGGCCATCACGATGCCGACGGCCGGCCCGATGTCGTGGTTGAACTGCAACGCGACACGAAGACTGTCGGCAACCCGAACCTCGTTGCGTACCCGCTCGGCGAGCCGCTCCTGGGTCACCACGGCCACGGCCATGCGCACGATGAACCGGCACAGCGTGACTTCGAGCGAACTCGGCCGGTGCAGGTCGTGCCAGCGATGTTCGACAACCCCGCGGTAGGCCGGTTCGTCGACCATGGCGGCGGCCCGGATCGGCGTGCGCACCAGACCGGCGTCGACCCGCTCCTCGGCCCTTGGTGCGGCGCCAGGTCGGCACCCGAGCGCCGGGTCGGGCGTCTCGGCCGCGCCGATTCGATAGGTGACGTCGCCGTCTTCCTCGATGTCGATGAGGCAGCCGTCAGCCAGGATCGGCACGCACACCGCGACGACGCTGCTGAATACCACCGCCGGCTCGACCGAAGCGACGAGGTCACCCAGAGTCTCCGGGACATCACGCGGCGTTGCGCGCTTGGTACAGGACGAGGCAAGGGATCGTGGGTTCAAGAGTGACCTGATCAAGGGTGAGGTCACCGGACGTTGCCCGCTTGCAAGCTGTCTGCTCTCGGTGCCGGAACTGAGGCCGTCACCGCTTCGGGCTGGCTGAGCTGCTCAACACGGTGAACGCTACTCAGGCGTGGCCGGTTGTCCATTCCGGCCGGAACGTCCCCCCAGCGCTCCCGACCTCACTCACAGTAACCGGGCATCGGGGCGGCGTTTCTGCCCGTAGGCTGACGACGGCACGCATACGTTGTGCACTTCGATCGTGCGCCCATGATCTCGCACGCCGAGAGGGGGTGGGGCGACCGTGTCGCTCGAGGCTCCCACTGATCGCCCGCTCGCAGTGTTGCTCCGCGCCCACCAGACCGCTCCCCCCGACGCGTTCGTCGAGACGATCGCTCAAGCGATCGCCGGCATGGGGGGTCGGGACGTCGTGCTCTTCCTGATCGACTACTCGCACGTTTCCCTCACCCCGCATCCCGATCGGCTCGCCCACGGCGAACAGCCGCGCACCGCCTCACTCGACGGCTCGATGGCCGGCCGCGTCTTCACTTCACAATCGCCTTTGGCGGTCAAGCGGGATGACGGGTGGCATGTCTGGGTGCCGGTGACCGAGCGCGCCGACCGGCTCGGGGTGCTGGCCATGACCCTCTCGGACTGGGATAACGACATCGAGTCGTGGTGCCTCGACCTGGGCCTGGCCGCGGCGCCGTTGCTTATCGCCAGCGCCCAGTACACCGATCTCCCCCATCTGCTACGGCGCCGCCAGCACATGGACCTCGCGGCCGAGATGCAGTGGGCCTTGCTGCCGCCGCTGTCGTTCCGTACTGGCCCGGCGACGGTAGCGGGCTTGGTCGAGCCGGCCTACGAGGTCGGCGGCGATTGTTTCGACTACGCGTTCAACGGCGGGCTGCTCGACTTCGCGATCTTCGATTCCGTCGGCCACGGGTTGAACAGCGCCGTACTCGCGTCGTTGCTGGTCGGCGCCTACCGGCACGCCCGACGAGAGGGATGCGATCTCCCGCAGATCGCCGCCCTGGTCGACGCGGCCGCCCGCCAGCACCCGGGCAGCCTGCCGTTCGCGACCGCGATCCTCGCTCGCCTCGACGTCGCGACCGGTCGACTGCGCTGGCTGACGTGCGGGCATCCGCAGCCGTTGATCGCCCGCTCCGGCTCGGTCCTCAACGCGGTCACGGTCGCGCCGGGCGTTCCCCTGGGCATGGGCGCCCTCGCCTCGGTGGTGGGTGAGGTGATCGAGGTGGCGCTCGAACCAGGCGACGGTGTGCTGCTCTACACCGACGGAGTCGTCGAAGCCCGAACCCCGACCGGGGAGTTCTTCGGCGAGGTGCGCCTGCGGGATCTTCTCGCGCGCGAACACCTGGCCGGCGACTCCCCGCAAGAGGTAATCCGACGTCTCGTCCGCACGACGATAGAGCACACCGCCACGCAGGGACTGCGCGACGACGCCAGCATGCTGCTGACGGTCTGGGACGGTGCGACGGTCGACGCCGCGTGAGCCCTCAACTGCCCTGACGCGCGAACCATTCCTCGGCCAGCAGTTCGTAGGACCGCACCCGGTCGGCATGCCCATGCGTGATCGTCGTGATCAGCAACTCGTCGGCCTCGGTCGCGTCCTGCAGCTGCTCCAGGTGATCGGCGACCTGCGCCGCCGTGCCCACGAATTGCGTTTCGAGGCGGTCGGTAACCAGGCCACGGTCGGTGTCGGTCCAGACGTGTTCGCGGGCCTGTTCCGGTGTGGGGAACTGGATTGCGCCCGCACCGCTGCGGATGCTGCGGACCCACAGCGCATACCCGCTGGCCAGCTCGCGCGCCACCGCCTCGTCCGCGGCGACCACGACATCGGCCGACACGGTGACGTAGGGACGGTCGAGTTCGGCCGACGGGCGGAAGGCGGCGCGGTAGCCGTCGACGGCCTCGAGCACGGATGCCGGGCTGACGTGGTAATTGGCGCCGAAGCGCAGGCCCTTGTCGCCGGCGACCTCGGCGCTCTCGCCGCCGCTGCTGCCGAGGATCCACACCTGCAAGTCGGCGCCCTCGCCCGGCACGATGTGGGCTTCGATGCCGTCGGCGTTGCGGTAGGTCCCGGCAATCAGGGCGAGAATGTCCTCGACCTGCTCGGTGTAGTTCTGCGCCGTCGCGTTGGGCTGTTGCAACAGCGCCTTCTGCAGGGCGAAGCGCGGTGAACGCAACAGGTGCTCGAAGGAGAACTTGGCCGGGATGCGCAGGCCGTTGGCGGCGTAGCCGTCGACGACGCGGGCGCCCCCACCGACGAGGGCGGGCTCCTTGGACGCCGCCGGTTTGCCACCGGAGCGGCCCAGTCCCAGATCGAGCCGACCGGGGTGCAACGCGTCGATGAGCCCGAACTCCTCGACCGTCGACAGCGCCGTGCGATGGCCGAGCTGCACCGCCCCCGACCCGATGCGGATCGTCGAGGTGGCGGAGGCGGTCAGCGCGAGGACGACGGCCGGCGAGGTGCCGGCGACACCGGGGTTGAGATGGTGCTCGGCGAACCAGTAGCGGGTGTACCCGACCCGCTCGGCCGCGCGCGCGAGATCGATGCTGTTGCGCAGCGCTTCGGGCGCATTCGACCCGGACGAGATCGGCACGAGGTCGAGGACGCCGAGTGGGGCGCGGGTCATGACGAGGCTCCGGTCAGTTCGCGGTCGGCCAACGCGGCCGGCCAGGGCGGGTCGGGGATCGACCGGTTGAGCACCGGGGCGATCTCGGACTGGAAGAGGGCGAGCGAGTCGCGGTGCTGGGTGTCGGTAAGCCCACCGGCGTCGGCATGCAGATGCATCACGGTGTGACCGAAGCGCTCGTGATAGCGGTGCACCTTGTCGATCACCTGCTCCGGGCTGCCGATCAAGGCCGAACTGCGGGCCACGAAATCGTCGAACCCGTCGAACGGCTGCGGCAGGCCGAACTCCGCCGCCTTGCGCGCTGGGCCGCGAAGATCGGGCGGTAGGCATCGAGCGCGTCCTGGGATCGGGGGGTGGCGTAGAAGCCGGCCGTTCCGGCCCCGACCACGGCATCGGCCGGGTCGTGGCCGTAGTGGGCCCACCGCTCGCGGTAGTAGTCGATCAGCTCGGCGTAGGGCTCGATCGGGTTGGTGACGTTGGCCGAGAACAGCGAGTCGCCGTACTGCGCGGCGAGGTCGACCGATTCACGACTGGTCGCGCTGCCGTGCCAGATGCGAATCGGCTGCTGCAGCGGCCGCGGCCACACCTCGGCGTCGCGCAGCGCCGGTCGGTACTTCGGGGTGGCCGTGACCCGTCCGTCGCGCCAGATCGTGCGAAACAGCTCGAAGCTCTCGGCGTTGCGCTCCCACTGGTCCTCAGGCGTGACCGCGAACAACTCACGCTGGGCGGCGCCGTTGCCCTTGCCGATGATCAGTTCGAGCCGGCCGTCGGAGAGGTTGTCGAGCGTCGCGTAGTCCTCGGCCGCCCGCACCGGGTCGAGCAGGCTCAAGGTGGTGACGGCGGTGAACAGCCGGATGCGCTCCGTGCGGGCGGCCAGATGGCTCAGCACGACCGGCGGCGCCGACGAGATGAATGGCCGCTCGTGCCGCTCCCCTACGCCGAAGCCGTCGAAGCCCAGCTCCTCGGCCAGGACGGCGTTGGCGACGACCTCCCGAAACCGGTCGCGGGTCGACTTCTGCACGCCGGTGAGCGGGTCCGGGCCGTGGACGATCAGGGTGATCGCGAGGTACTTCACGACGCCGCCCGGGCGGCGACGCGCGCGGTCAGCGCAGCCAGTCCGAGGTGTTCGCGCAGCGTCGTCCCCTCGTATTCGGTGCGGAAGACGCCGCGCTCCTGCAACAACGGCACGACGGTGTCGGCGAATTCGTCCAACCCGCCGGGCGTGATGTGCGGGACCAGGATGAAGCCGTCGCTCGCGTCCTGCTGGACGAAGTCATCGATCGTCTGCGCGACGGTGCCCGGCGTCCCGACGAAGGACTGCCGTCCGGTCACCTCGACCATGAGCTCGCGGATCGACAGGTTCTGCGCCGCCGCCTTGGCCCGCCACTCGTTCGCGGTGGCCAGCGGATCACGGTGCATCCGTACACTGGCGCGGCCGCGCGCGATGGTGTGTTCACCGAGGTCGGGATCGACCTCGGGCAGCGGGCCATCGGGATCGTAGGCAGACAGGTCACGGTTCCAGAGCTGTTCGAGGAACTTGATGGCCGTCTGCCCACTGACCTGCTGGAAGCGCACCTCGCGCGCCCGGTCCTGCGCGTCGCTCTCGGAGTCGCCCAGCACGTAGGTCGCGGCCGGCAGGATCTTCAGCTCGTCGGGGCCGCGCCCGTACCGGGCCAGCCGGCCCTTCACGTCGCGGTAGAACGCCTGCCCCTCGTCCAGCTTGGAGTAGCGGCTGAAGATCGCGTCGGCGGTCGAGGCCGCGAACTCGCGGCCCTCGTCGGAATCACCGGCCTGAAAGATCACCGGGCGGCCCTGCGGGCTGCGTGGGACGGGGAACTGGCCGTGGATGTCGAAATGCCGGTCGCTGTGCTCGAACGTGGCCACGTCAGGGTGCGAGAGGAAGGCGCCGGTCTCCTTGTCCGCGATGATCTCGTCGCCCCGCCACGAGTCGAACAGCTCGAACGCCGTCTGCAGGAAGGTCCGGGCCCGCTCGTAGCGCTGGTCCTGGGGCAGGAACCCGCTGCGCCGGAAGTTCTCGCCGGTGAACGCGTCCCACGACGTGACCACGTTCCACGCCGCGCGACCGGCGGACAGATGATCGAGACTGGCGAACTGCCGGGCGACCTCGAACGGCTCGTTGAAGGTCGAGTTGATGGTGCCGGCCAACCCGAGCCGATCGGTGACCGCGGCCAGGGCCGACAGCACGGTGAACGTGTCGGGACGGCCGACGACGTCGAGGTCGTAGATCTCGCCGTTCTGCTCGCGCAACCGCAGTCCCTCGGCGAGGAAGAGGAAGTCGAACTTCGCGCGTTCGGCCGTCTGGGCGAGATGGACGAAAGAGCTGAAGTCGATGTGACTGCCGGCGGCCGGATCGCTCCACACCGTGGTGTTGTTGACGCCGGGGAAGTGCGCGGCGAGGTGGACCTGCTTGCGGGGCTTGCTCATCGAATCTCCTTCGCCTCAGGCGGCGTAGCGGTTGGCCGGGCGAGGCAGACCGAGCAACCCGCGGAGCGTGTCGGCCTCGTAACCGGTCCGGAAGGCGCCGCGGCGTTGTAGCTCGGGGACGAGCTGTCGGGTGATCTGCCGCAGATCGTGCGGGAGCGTGGCCGGGCGCAACCGGTAGCCGCTGAGCCCGGCGCGCTGTCCCTCGAGCAGCAGGTCGGCCAGCTGTGCCGGCGTCCCGGTGAAGATCCGCGCATCGCTGCGGTAGGCGGTGCCGCCAACCTCGTCGAGACGCTCGCGCCGCGCTTGCGCAGCGTCTTCGCTCGAGTCCAGGAACACGACCAGATCGCCGAAGACGTGCAGGGTTTCGTTTTCCCGGCCGGCCTGGCTCTGATCGTGGCGGATGGCGCTGACGATCGTCGCCGCGTCCGGGGTGTCGGTCGGGGTCACGAACACCAGATCGGCCGATGTCGCGGCCAGCCGGTAGGGCAGTTCCTGGTGGGCGAGCAGGCTCACGATCGGCTGGCCCTGCGGGGGCCGCGGCGTGATCGACGGCCCACGGACCGAGAAGTGCGAACCGGCGAAGTCGATGTAGTGCAGCTTGGCCCGGTCGACGAAGCGGCCGGTCGCGGCGTCGCGGATCTCGGCGTCGTCCTCCCAGCTGTCCCAGAGGCGCCGAAGCACCTCGACGTAGTCGCGGGCCTCGTCGAACAACTCCCGGAGCAGGGCCTGCACCTCGGGGGTGTCGCGCTCGGCCAACGTGAACGGCGGCACCGTCCGCCGCCCGAAGTGGGCCGCTTCGTGCGCGCGAGCGGAGATCTGCACCCGTACCCCGGCGCGCCCGGTACTGACGAAGTCGAGCGTGGCGATCGCCTTCGACAGGTGGAAGGGCTCGGTGTGGGTGACAACCGCGGTTGGCACCAGGCCGATGTGGCGGGTGAGCGGGGCTACGCGAGCGGCGATCAGGACGGCGTCGAGGCGGCCGCGGACCTGGTCGGTGCGGGCGTCGGGAGCGGTCAGCTCGCTCGACTGCAAGCTCAGTGAGTCCTCGATCGTGACGAAATCGAGCAACCCGATCTCGGCTTCGCCGACAAGATCGGCCCAGTAACGCGGATCGAACAGCTCGCCAGGTCGAGCGTCGGGCTCGCGCCAGGACGCGGGGTGCCACCCCGTCCCGTCAAGCGCGACGGCCAGATGCAGCGGTGCGGCAGACATGTCGATCTCCAGATCCTTGGACTCGGGTGCGGTGCCTTAATCCTCGAGTTCGGGTCCCAGCGGTTAACGGAATAATGGGCCAAACTATTTCGCTCGAGATTATATGAATTCTGCGGCGCGCTTTCATTGGTTCTTGCCGACCGGCGGCGACGGCCGCGACCTCGCCAGTGGCGTCCACGGGTCCGGGATCGGCGAGGGCACGCGGCCGGTCGCCGGCGCGGCCCGACCGGCCACGCTCGACTACCTGGTCCAGCTGGCCCGGGCGGCTGACTCGCTCGGTTACGAAGGGGTTCTCACCCCCACTGGTCGCCACTGCAGCGACGCCTGGATCGCCACCGCTGCGCTCATCGCCCAGACCAGCCGGTTGAAGTTCCTCGTGGCGTTCCGGCCCGGCCTGATCGAGCCCGCGCTGGCCGCGCAAATGGCCGCGACGTTCCAGAACCTGTCCGGCGGGCGCCTGCTGCTCAACGTCGTTGCCGGCGGCAGCGACGCCGAGCAGCGCGGCTACGGCGACCACGCGGGCCACGACGAGCGCTACACCAGAGCCGAGGAGTTCGTCGAGGTCGTCCGCGCCGCCTGGACCGGCGCGCCCTTCGACCACCACGGCTGGTTCTACGACCTGGCCGGAGCGCAACTGCGCGAGCCGCCGGCGCCGGTGCCGGACGTCTACTTCGGTGGATCGTCCGAACCGGCCTTGCGGGTGGCCGCGCAACAGGCCGACGTCTATCTCACGTGGGGCGAGCCGCCGGCCATGGTGGCCGAGAAGATCGAGCGGGTACGCGAGCTGGCCGCGGCCCGCGGCCGCCGCCTGCGATTCGGGCTGCGGATCCATGTGATCACCCGCGACACGGCGGCGCTAGCGTGGGCGGACGCCGACCGGCTGATCGCCGGCCTCGATCAGGCGACCATAGACGCCGGGCAGCGTCGGTTGCGCACCCTGGAGTCGGTGGGCCAACAGCGGATGCTCGATCTGCGCGGGGGCGCGGACGATCGATTGGTTGTCGGCCCCAATCTGTGGGCCGGGATCGGCTTGGTCCGAGGCGGGGCCGGAACGGCGCTGGTCGGCAGCCATGCCGAGGTCGCCGAGCGGATCGAGGAGTACCGCGGAATCGGTATCGACGAGTTCATCCTGTCGGGCTATCCGCATCTCGAGGAGGCGTACGCCTTCGCCGAGGGAGCCCGGCCGCTGCTCGACTGATGTCAGCCGAGTCAGATCGACTCGCCGGCCGACATCCGATCGGTGGGCGCCGCCCAATCGGGAGCGACGGCGAACGGCGCAGTGAAGGCGGTGAAATCCGTGGTCGCCGCGAATGCGTCGAGGCCGAACAACGCCCGCGCGTAGTCCCAAACGTGCGGGTACGTCGCCAGCCGCGGCCCCAGGGTGCCGTGGGCATTGGGCCCGCAGTCGTAGCGAACGAGGCTGACCCACAACCGGATGTCGGCGTCGGTGAGCCGCTCGCCGAGCACGAAGGTGCGGTGCTCGAGCAGCGTGTCGAGGCGACGCCACGCCGTCGCGAGGGCCTCGGCGGCGACACGGTCGACGGCGGCGCGGGCGATGCCGTAGGTGATCGCCGGCCGTAACCACCGGTCGAACGTCTCGATCCGGTCGCGGTCGGCCGCCGCATACAGCCCGGCTGCCGGTCCGGCACCAGAGCCGAACGCGGTGATGAGATCGATACCGAGGGTGATGGGCTCATTGCTGACGATGCGGGATTCGGCGCGATCCCAGAGCACCGGCACACTCACCTGGCCGGCATAGCCCGGATCGGTCGCGGCGTAGGCCTCGCGCACCAGCGCGAACCCATTGACGGGGTCGCGGCCGGTAGCCGGCCGAAACGCCCACCCGCGTCCGTCACGCAGACCGTCGACGTAGGAGATAGACACATCGTCGGCCAGGTTGGCCAGCTGCCGCAGGATCGACAGCCGATGTGACCACGGGCAGAAGTGACCGGCGTACAGGTGGTAACGGCCCGCTTCGGCCGGCACGTCGCGGCCGAGCCGTTGCGTGAAGCGTGACGCCGGTCGCGACTCAGCGGTCGGACGGGGCGAGTGGTGCACGCCGTGTCGTCCGGCGTCGATCGGGCTCGCGTAGCGCAACACGGTCACCGCAGGCCACCCACTGTGGCCGCGACCTGCTGACGCGCGAATTCGATCCAGCCGTCGAGCGCGGACGGGTCGTCCCATGTGGAGTCGACGAGGAACAGCCCGCGCGTCGGACACGTGGCCCCGATCTCGGTGAGGACCGGCTTGAGCGACACCTCGGGCGCCAGCGAATGGCGCAGGTCGCCGCCGAGCATCAACGCGACCGCGGTGACGCCGAACAACTCGTCGGCCCCGAACCGGTCGAGGAAGAGCTTCAGCAGGCCCGTGTAGGTGCCCTTGTACGTCGGACTGGCCACGACGACCAGATCCGAGCCCTTGACCGATTCCTTGGCGGCAGCGACGTCGGCGCTCTTCCAGTCCAGCAGTTCCGATCCCAGCTCGGCGAGATCGATCGTGGCATCCGCGGCCGCGCCGGAAAGACCGCGCGCGACGCGGGCCGCGGCGTGAAAGGTCCGCGACTGCGGCTTGGGGTTGCCGACGACGGTCGTGACGATCATGCAGTACCTCCGTGCCCATGATCGCACCATAATCGCTGGACTCGAGGTAATGTCTATTACCTTTGTAGACATTGCACAACTCGTATCCGGCGCGCTAGCGTCACCCCCCAACCCACTCGGAGTGCAGCCATGCCGCGTGTGAATCCGCTCATCCCGATCGCGCTCGGCGCCGTGCTGGTGCTGTCGTCGTGCGCCGCCCAGAGTGGCGGGTCGTCGGGCTCGAGCGGTGCATCGTCCGGGGCCGGATCGCCCCCGGCGTCCATCCCGCCCGCGGCCTGCTCTCCGGCCACGCTGAAGACACACACGGCGAACAAGCTGACGGTGGCGACCGACAGCCCGGCGTACGAGCCGTGGTTCGTGGGCAACAAGCCGGCGAACGGCAAGGGCTTCGAGTCGGCGGTCGCATTCGCGGTGGCCAAGCAGTTGGGCTACTCACCGGCGCAGGTCGCCTGGACCCGCGCCTCGTTCAACAGCGTGATCGCGCCTACTGCGAAGAGTTACGACTTCGACATCAATGAGGTCTCGATCACGCCGGCCCGGGCGAAGGCGGTTGATTTCTCCAGCGGGTATTACGACGTCGCCCAGTCGGTGATCACGCTGAAGAAGAGCAAGATCGCCGGGGTCACGACCATCGCCGGTCTGCGCGGCGCCAAGCTCGGCGCCCAGCAGGGCACCACCAGTTTCGACGCGATCAAGACCGTGATCAAACCGCGACGCACGCCGTCGGAATACCCGACGAACGACCTTGCCGTGCAGGCGCTCAAGAACGGCCAGATCGACGGCCTGGTTGTCGACCTGCCCACCGGCCTCTACCTGACCGCGGCCGAACTCGACAACGCGTCGATCGTCGGCCAGCTGCCGGTGACGGGCAAGCCGGAGCAGTTCGGGCTGGTGCTCGGCAAGGGCAGCCCCCTGACCTCGTGCCTGAGCAAGGCCGTCGACGCGCTGCGGGCCGACGGCACGCTGAAGGCGCTGCAAGCGAAGTGGTTGACGACGAGTGCTGGCGCACCTGAGCTGAAGTAGCGCCGACGTGGATCCGTGGACGCCCTCGGAGCGGCAACGGCAGCGTGACGCCTACCGGCGCCGCCGCACGCGGCGGTCGGTGCTCATCGCAACGCTCAGCACGGCCGTCGTCGCGGTCGTCGTGGCTCTGGTCGTCAGGTCCACGCCCGGCTGGCCACGGGTGCGCGACAGCTTCTTCGACTTCGACCGCGGCTGGCACATCCTGCCCGGCCTGCTGCGGGCGTTGTGGATCAACGTGCAGATCATGCTGATCAGCGAGGTGTTCATTCTCGTCTTCGCGTTGATCCTGGCCTGGCTGCGGACGCTGCAGGGACCGGCGTTCTTCCCGATCCGCTTCCTTGCGACGGCCTACGTGGACATCTTCCGCGGCCTGCCCTTGCTGCTGGTGCTCTACATCGTCGGGTACGGGCTGCCCGGGCTGCGGCTCACCGGCGCCCCCACCAGCCCGTTCGTCCTCGGCATCATCGCGCTCGTCCTGACCTACACGGCCTACGTCGCCGAGGTCTTCCGCGCCGGCATCGAGTCGGTGCATCCCAGCCAGCGGGCGGCGGCCCGGTCGCTCGGGCTGACGCACGGTCAGTCGATGCGCTTCGTCGTCTTCCCGCAGGCCGTGCGCCGGGTCCTGCCGCCTCTGCTCAACGACTTCGTGAGCCTGCAGAAGGACACGTCGCTGGTGTCGATTCTCGGCGTGATCGACGTCGTCCTCACCGCCCAGAACGACACGGCCAAGGACTTCAAGTTCGTGCCGTACGTGATGGCCGGGCTCATCTTCGTCGTGCTGACGATCCCGCTTGCCCGGTTCACCGATTGGATCGGGCGCCGGCAGGGCTGGCGCGGCGTGGTCGGGGGCGCGGTATGAACGCGGCCGACGACCCGTCGGTCATCCTCTCCGTACGCGGCCTGCGCAAGAGCTACGGCAAGTCGGTGGTGCTCGACGACCTGGACCTCGACGTACGAGAGCACACCTGCACCGTGCTCATCGGCGCCTCCGGTTCGGGCAAGTCCACGCTATTGCGCTGCCTCAATCTGCTCGAGGTCGTCGACGACGGCGTGATCGAACTCGACGGCCTCGACATCGCCGATCCGCGGGTCGAGGTCAACAAGGTCCGCGCCCAAGTGGGGATCGTCTTCCAGGCGTTCAACCTGTTCCCGCACCTGAGCGTCCTCGACAATGTCGCGCTGGCGCCGCGGCGGGTGCACGGCGTGCCGCGGGCCCGGGCCGAGGTCGACGCCCGCGCGATGCTCGACCGCGTAGGACTGGGCGCCCGGGCCGGCGCCCGGCCCGACGAGTTGTCCGGGGGGCAGCAGCAGCGGGTGGCCATCGCCCGCGCGCTGGTCAACCGCCCTCGGTTGATGCTCTTCGACGAGGTGACGAGCGCCCTCGATCCGGAGCTGGTGGCCGAGGTGCTCACCCTGATCGGCGAACTGAAACGTGAGGGTATGACGATGATCGTGGCCACGCACGAGATGGGTTTCGCCCGGCAGATCGCCGACCAGGTCTGCTTCCTCGACGGCGGCCGGGTGCTCGAGCAGGGCACGGCGGATCAGGTGTTCGGCGCTCCCCGCGCCGAACGCACCCGACAGTTCCTCGGTCGGATCGAGGAAGCTGGACGTCTCTGACGCGACCCACCGTTCATGAGCGGGCGGGCGCGTCCGGGCTGTGCAACCACTGGTCGAAGGTCTGGAGGCCGCGCGGGCCGGGACCGGTCGGCAACAGGGCACCGTCCGCGGCCGCCTTGCCGGCGCGGCCCGGCATCGGGACCGCGACAACGCGCCGGCGCGAGCCGAGCGCGTGCAGCTGCCGGCGGGCCATGTCGGCCACCAGCTCCGGGCGGGGACCGGCCAGTTCCGGCGCCATCCCGACCGCGGGGCCGGCGGCGAGGTCGACCAGCGCACGTCCGACCTCGCGGGCGGCGATCGGTTGACTCTTCATGTTCGGGATGAGCGCAAACGGGCCGCCCATCCGGCTGAGCACCTGCCCGGCGAACTCGTGGAACTGGGTGGCCCGCAGCACCGAGGTCGCGACCGGCGCGTCGGCGGCGAGCAGCAGTTCCTCCTGCCGGCGCTTGCCGAGGTAGTAGCCGACGTCGACGCGCTGTACGCCCACGATCGACAGCGCAACGAAATGCCCCACCCCGGCGCGGCCGGCCGCGGCGAGCAGGTTGGTCGTGGCCGCCTCGAAGAACTGCGTCGCCGCCTTCGCGCGCATGGTGGCGACATTGGTGACGTCGATCACGGCGTCGACCCGCTCCAGCGCGGTGTCCAGGCCCTCGCCGGTCTGCAGGTTCACGCCGGTGCGGCGCGTGAGAAGGGCGCTTTCGTGGCCCTTCTCGGCCAGCGCGCTCACGACGTAGCGACCGACCACGCCGGTCCCGCCGGCAACTGCGATTCTCATGGTTTCACCTTCCTGGTTCGTTCCCGCGCCGCTGGTCGCGCTCAGGTGGATCGGCCGAGCTAGAGAGCGGGTTGCGAGCGCACGAGTGAAGATGTGCGCAACAACGCGGTCATTGCGTCAGCGCCGACCGGCCGGGAGTAAAGGTAGCCCTGCCCGAGCCGACAGCCCATGGCTTTCAACGCGTCACGCTGATCGGGCCGCTCGATGCCTTCAGCCACCACTTCGAGCTGGAGCGATGCGGCCAGCGAGATGATCGCGTTCACCAGCGCACTCCCGTCGGCGTTGCCGGGACCGAGCTCGTCGACGAACGACTTGTCGATCTTGAGGATGTCGAGCTTGATCTTCTGCAGATAGGCCAGGCTGGAATATCCCGTGCCGAAGTCGTCCATCGCGATCTTGATCCCCAGCTCGCGCAGACCCTGCAGCTGGGCCGAGATCTCCGCAGCGTCGAGGGCGAAGAGGCTTTCGGTCAGTTCGAGGACCAGCTGGTCTTTGGGAATGCCGTGGCGATTGAGGGCGTGGCGCACGTCGTCGAGGAACGTGGCTTCGCGTAACTGCCGGGCGGAGACGTTCACCGACATGCGCAGGCGGGGTATCCCGGCGTCGGCCCAGGTGCGCAACTGCGCGCAGGCCTGATCGAGGACCCAGCGCCCGACGTCGACGATGAGCCCGGTCTCTTCGGCGAGGTCGATGAACTCGAGCGGCGGCACCAGACCGCGGACCGGATGCTGCCACCGGACCAGGGCCTCGCAGCCCACGACGGCACCGGTGTCGACCACCACGATGGGCTGGAAGTGCAGGACGAACTCCTCCGCTCTGATTGCCCGCTCGAGGTCGGAGCGTCCGTTGAGCCGGTCCAGCATCAGCGTCTGCAGGTCCGAGTGATACAGCACGATCTGGTCTTTCCCACGGCCCTTGGCCGCGTAGAGCGCGATGTCGGCGCAACGCATCAGCTCGGTCATGTCCAACCAGTCGTGCCGACCGCCGCTGACGACCAGTCCGACGCTGGCGCGCACCGTCACATGTTCACCCTGGATCGTGAACGGAGTTGCGAACAGGTCCAGCGCTCGTTCGGCGAAACTCTCGGCCTGGGGCACGTCGGCGAGGTCCTCGACCAGGATCGCGAACTCGTCGCCGCCGAACCGGGACACCGTGGCCCCGGAGCGCAACGTCTGCTGCAGGCGGGACGCAACCTCCCGCAGCAGTTCATCCCCGGCCGCGTGGCCGCGGGTGTCGTTGACATTCTTGAAGTCGTCGAGGTCGAGCATCAGCATGGCCACAACCGTTTCCAGGCGAACGATCCGCGCCAACGCATGTTCGGCCCGATCCTGGAAGAGCGCTCGGTTCGGCAAATCGGTCAGCGCATCGTGGAACGCCTGGTGCATCAACTCCTCTTCCAGGGCACGTCGCTCGGAGACGTCACGCATGGTCAGGACGATCCCGCCGACCAGCGGGTCGGCGAGCAGGTTGTTCGACAGCACCTCGAATGCCACGAGGCGCCCGTCACGGTGTCGCAGGTGCCAGTCGTTGACGGCCTCGGCGTTCCCGGCGCCGACGCCGAATTCGCGGAACATCGCAATTGCTCGCGCGGCGTCGTCCTCGTGCAGGAATTCCACCAATTCGTGGCCGGTGACCTGGTTATCGGGCCGGTCGAGATTTCGGGCCAGCGACGGCGTGCTGTAGATGATCTGGCCGCCCGCATCGACGATGACGACGATGTCGGACGCGTTCTGCAGGATGCCGCGGAATCGTTCCTCGCTCTGCCGCTGGCGTAGGTCCTCGCCCCGGTGGGCACTGTTCACCGCCAGCGCGACCTGGGCGGCGAGGGTGGCGACGGCGCCGTGCTGTTCCAGCGTCATGGGCGTGGTGCTTTCGACAACGAGCATCCCGCGGTCCTGGACCCCATAGCTCAGCGGCACCACGCCTAACGTCCCGCTGGCGTTCAAGCGGCCACCGGTATCGGCCATCTCCCGCAGCTCGGCGTGGCGCTCGATGGCCGGCCGCACACCGGTGTCGGCGACACACGTGAGCTCGCTCTCGAGGGTCGAGTAGATCGCGGCCTGCGTGGTCGATTGGCCGGAGACCAGGGCGAGCACTCCGTCGAGTGCGACCTGCCAGATGGCCGGTATCCCCTGGACTTTGACGAACGTCTCGCTGGTGGTGCGCAGAATGCGTTCACGCCGGATCGACTGCTTGTGGACCTCGAGAATGATCCACAACCGGGCGATGACGAGCAGGAAGAGCGTGGCGGAGAACAGCGCGATCGTCGTTGCCTCGATGGTCTTGTGGCGGGTCCCTTCGACGTACAGGATCGCCGGTGCGATGAGGCTGACCAGGGCCAGCGCGGCGACGCGCCGCCCGCCCATCCGCTGGGTGCGCCGCGGCCGGATGTCACCCAGCCTGACCATCGACGGATCCAGTGCGGCGCACCCCCAGGCCAGGTAGAACAGCACCCAGCCGGCGTCGACCGGGCCGTTCTCGCGCCAGCTACCGTCCAGCTGGATCAGCCCGTACAGGGCGTCGGCGACCAACAGCCCGACTGCGCCGAGGACGAGCAACTTCATCGACCGCAGGCGCAGGCCGCCGCCCCCAACCAGCCGGACCAGCATGGCGAGCACCAGCACGTCGCCGAGCGGGTACGCGACCGAGATGAAGCGCTGGTAGCCGTTCAGGCCGTCGGCTTGGAAGTTCGGGATGACCAGATACACCCACGAGAGCAGCGCCAGGCCGGTCGTGATGATCACGGCGTCGACCAGACTGGCCCGGTCCCGCCCGCCCGACCGCGCCCGAACGAAGAGGAACAGGCCGGTGGCGAAGCACGGGTAGGTGAGCAGGTAGAAGACGTCGGCCACCGACGGAAACGGGTTCGCTTCATGGAAGAAGACCCGCAGGATCGTGTAGGTCGTGTCCCCGGCGATGAAGAAGAACTCGGCCGCCGCGAGCATCGACCACGCCAGGATCTGGCGCGGCCGGAACCGGCGGATCCCGATCACGGTGGCCACGACCGACGACACGCCCAGCGGTGTCCAGAACTCGAGATGGTAGGCGGGGAACGCGAAGTAGAGCGCCGCCACGAGCAGCCCGAACGTCAGGTAGCGCTGCGTTGGGGTGATCCGTGCGGCGACGGCGCGCAGTCGGGTTGGGGGCGGCACGGCACCCCTCTTCCGCGAACTCGGGGGCCATGACCAGGCCGGCCCGAGAACGCGCAGCCCGCACAGTTACGACCCTGCGCACGCCGGATGACGCCGCTTTGCCCCCGCATTACTCTAACACGGACTTTACATGCGGCTTCTGGGGTGGGATCGGGTACGGCATGATCGCTCCGTGGAGGCCCTGCTCATGGAGACGTAGGTCGTTCATGATCATAATCGTTTGTAATCGGCCATATTAGTTGCGCAAAAGATGACTCTGGTTCGGTTGATCTTGAAACCGTCGAGCCGTTGTCGATCATGGTCGAGCGATCACCTCGAAGTCGCAACAGGTTCCGGCGGCTGCTGCGAGCTTCGCATCGCAGGTAACGACCGGGGCGCAGAGCTGCTCGGCCAGCGCGACGTACGCGGCGTCATAGGCGGTGACGTTGGCTCGCAGCTGCCACATCCGGTCGAGCAACGCGGCCAGCGGCATACGGCGTATCGGCAGGGCCGCAAGGTGGCGCAGCGCGCCCGGCACCACCGGGTCGAGGTCCGGCTTCACCCGGGCAAGCCCGCGAAGCGCAGAGACAACTTCTGCATCGAGATGCACCGGCGCGTAGAAGGCATCGCCAGCAGTGAGCCGGGTCACAACGTCCCCGCGCCTGGGGTCGTCGGAGACGTAGAACGCGACCAGCACAGAGGCGTCGACAACAGCCAAGCTCACGGTGCTTCGCGGACCTCGCGTACCGCGTCCACCGCATCGTCGATGGAGACGCCGGTGGCGCCCGCGGGCTCGTAGGTCGCCAGGTAGCCGCTCATGCGTGCGACCTGCGCCGCCTCGGTCAGTCGATCGACAACATAGGCGCTCAGGGACTGCCGGTTCGTCGCCGCCGCCTCGGCCAGCGTCGAGTACACGTCGTCCGGCACGTCGCGCAGGTTCATCCGCTTCATGGTGCCAGTATGGCACCATGCTCGATTCCGGCCGTGGTGCCGGCGTCGGCGAGCTCTTGGTCGAGTGAGCTGCGTCCGAGATTTCGCTGCATGCACTACGGCTGCCGCATCGTAAGGCGTCAAATTTGACACCTAAACCGACTTTAGAGTCCAAGTTTGAAATCTTAGCTGTATTCTCGACTACGTAAACCGTTGTCCGCACCCGGCCGATCAGCTGCGTGGCCCCACCCTGCCACGCTGCGGCACAGGGCCGTACTTGGACAGGAAGGCGGTGAGTCGGCCATGGCGACCGGACGTGGTACCGCGGCACGCGCCAAATCAGGCAAGGCAGTACCTCTGCCGGTCCGTCGAGCGCTGGAGGACATTGGCGAACATCTCGGCACCTGGCGTCGCCTCCGCGGGCTGACTGCCGTAGAGGTCGCCGAACGCGCCGACGTCGCCCGATCCACCGTCCTTCGGTTGGAGTCAGGCCAGGGGGCCAATCTCGAGGCGCTGCTACGGGTCGCCCGCGCGCTCGGCGTGCTCGACGACATCACCCAAGCGCTCGACCCGTACCGAAGCGACATCGGACGCCAACGCGCAGACGAGCGGCTGCCCCAGCGGGTGCGGCGCCGCCACGACTATCCGGACCAGCCATGACCAGCGCGCGCCGCGGCGACCACGCGAATAGCAAGCGAGCCGCCGACGTGCAGGTGTGGGTGGACCTGGCCGGCGTACCGACCCTCGCGGGGCGACTGTTCGCTCATCGGCGAGGACGCACCGAGTCGGCGTCGTTCACTTACGACCCGGGATGGGTATCCAACGAAGCCGCGTACGCGCTGGACCCCTCTCTGCCACGGGTTTCCGGCACGCTGCAGACCCCGACGAATCAGAGACTCTTCGGCGCGTTTACCGACTCGTGCCCCGACCGGTGGGGCCGTCAACTCATCGAACGCACCGAGACGCACCAGGCGAGCGCGACGAGCCGAGCGCCGGTCAGCTTCGGCGAGTTGGACCTACTCACACGAGTGCGGGACGACCTGCGGCAAGGCTCCGTCCGGTTCCGTCGCGGCGACGAGTTCCTCGAGCACGCCTCGCTCGGTGTTCCCGCGCTGACGGATCTGCCCGCACTGCTCTCGGCCGCTGACAACATTGCCGACGACAACTCCGATGACGACCCGCAGTCGCTGGCGCTGCTGCTGCGGCAAGGCTCCAGCCTCGGCGGCGCCAGGCCCAAGGCGCACGTACGTGACAGTGACGGCCGCATCGCCATCGCCAAGTTCCCGAGCCCGAGCGACGAGTGGAACGTCATGGCGTGGGAGAAGACCGCCCTCGACCTTGCCGCCGCCGCTGGCATCGTCGTACCCGACAATCAGCTCGTCACGATCGGCGGACGCAACGTCCTCATCGTCGATCGATTCGACCGGCTGCGTGACGGACGGCGCCGCGGCTATCAGTCCGCGATGACCGCGCTCGAGCGGACCGTCGGCGAGCCCGGCAGCTACCTCGAGATCGCTGAACTCATCGAGACCCGCAGTCGGGCCGCCACTGCTGAACTGGAGCAGCTTTTCCGTCGCGTCGCGTTCAACATCCTGATCTCCAACACCGACGACCACCTACGCAACCACGCCTTTCTCCACCAGCACGCTGACATCTGGGAACTGTCGCCGGCCTTCGACATCAACCCCAACCCCCAGCCCGGCGAGCGCCACCTCTCGACCGCCATCGACCGGGACACCACCGCTGATGTCGACAGCCTTCTCGCTACCGCCCTGCTCTACCGGCTCAGCGAGACCGACGCGCTCGGAGTGCTTCGCCAGGTGCGTGACGCCGTCTCGACGTGGGAGGCGGTCGCAGCTCGGAATGGACTGGCCAAGAGCGCGTGTGCGGCGATGGCGTCGGCCTTCGCCAACCCGGCAGTGGTCCGAACCAACGAACTACTCGCCTAGTGCGCAGTGCGGCGCCCGATCGGCAGCGGTGGACGGCCCATCCCGCCGTCTCCGCGTCATCCAATAAGAGATGGGTACCGGAATGCAACAAGCCCCGGTACCCGGGCCGTTCAGCTCCCCCGACTGGACTCGAACCAGTAACATTTCGATTAACAGTCGAATGCTCTGCCAATTGAGCTACGGGGGATTGCCGCGCACCGTCCGCGGACAGCCGAGCCAGAATAGCTCACCGGGAGCGGCCGCCGCCGCCGGGTTAGGGTGGTGGATCAGCATCCGAGGGGACCAACGGTGAAGCTCTCCAACGTCGTCTACGGCGCGGCCGGCTACGTGCTCGGCGCCCGTGCGGGACGCGACCGCTACGACCAGATCGTGCGGATCGGCCGTCGAGTCGCCGGCAGCCAGACCGTCCAGGCGACGGCCGGCGTCGTGCAGGCGCAGCTCGACGCCACAGCCGCCCACGCCCGCCAGGTGGTCGCGGCCAAGATCACCGGCCAGCGGGCCCCGCAAGCGGCGCGGCGCAATGGGACGAACGGGTACCGCAGCAGCTAACCGGCGCGCAGGATCGCCAACCGGGCACCGATCGCCGCCCGCACCGGCTCGGTGTCCCGGGTGCCCGGCTCGAGCCGGGCCCACCACACGACTCCGTCGCGGCCAGGCTGCTTGCGGGCGACGAAGCGCACCGCTCCCGCACCGATCGACAGCAGCTCGGTGCGCACGATGTTGGCTTCGACGCGCTTACGGATGGTCGGCGGCAGATCGCGGGGGCGCGCGAGCTTGACCGTGACCGTCGGCCGGTCGACGAGCAGCAGGTCGTCGACGACCTCGGCCTCGGTGACCGACAGCCACCCGTCGCGCCACGTCGCCTTGTCGATGTGCTGCCACTGGATCAGCCGCGGGCCGTCGTCACCCGGCCACCACACCCCCTTGGGGGTCGCGACGACCACCGCGTCGGTGTCGGTGTCGGCCCACGAGACAACACGCTCGTCCTTGGTCAGCGCCGCGACGAGCTCGGCCGGCGGCCGCTCGCGCCGGGTGAACAGCGCCATCACGGGCCCCCGTTGGCGCGATCGCGCAGCCCGCGGTGATAGCTCTCGAGGGCGATCAGCTCACCGAACATGCGGGCATGCTCGTCGGGCTGCTCGAGTGGGTTGATGCGCTGCAGCTTGCCTTTGATCGCCCGGATCTGCCGGCCGGTGACGTTGGACAGCATGCGGGCCAGCACCAGAGTCGCGTAGCGCTCGTCGCCGATCCCGCCCGAGCGCAGCGGCTCGACGGCCAGGCCGTGGACGCCGCGCCTGACCCGCTCGTCGGTCAGCTCGCTGGCCACGGCCTCGACCCAACCTGGGCCGGTGACGGCCGCGCCGGTTCCGCCGATCGCACCGATCGCCTGCCGGACCTGCCGGTGCGCGTCGATGAGGAACGCCTCGGGCGCGAGCGCGTCGAACTCCGGGCCGGCGACCGCGGGAAGTTGCAGCGCGACCTTGAGCACCTCACGCTCGACGGCCGCCACCGCCTCGTCGACCTTGGCCTGGTCAGGCTCAGCCGGCTTGACCTCGACCCGCGCGGCCTTGTTGTCGTCGGAGCGGATGAGCCCGCGGACCCGCTGGACAACGCGCATCGGATCGTCCTCGCCGGAGAAGCCGACGAGCCCGGCCAGGCGGCGGGCATACTCGTCGCGCAGCGCGCGGTCCTTGATCTGCGCGACTAGAGGTATCCCGCGGTCGAGGGCGGCCGTGCGTCCCTCGGCCGTGTCGAGGTCGAAGCGGTCGACGGTCGCCCGCAGGACGAACTCCACCAGCGGGATACGCCGCGCGACCAGGTCGAGCACCGCGGTGTCACCGGACCTCATCCGCAGGTCGCACGGGTCCATGCCGGTCGGCTCGATCGCGACGAACGTCTGGGCCATGAACTTCTGGTCGTCGCCGAAGGCCCGCTCGGCCGCCTTCATGCCGGCCGCGTCGCCGTCGAAGGTGAAGATCACCTCACCGGTGAACGCGTCGGAGTCCATCAGCAGCCGGCGGATGACCGAGACGTGCTCGCTGCCGAACGCGGTGCCGCAGGTCGCGACGGCGGTCGGCACGCCGGACAGGTGGCAGGCCATCACGTCGGTGTAGCCCTCGACGATCACGGCCCGGTGCTGACGGGCGATGTCCTTCTTGGCCAGATCGGCGCCGTAGAGCAGCTGGCTCTTCTTGTAGATCGGCGTCTCGGGGGTGTTGAGGTACTTGGCCTCGACCCGGTCGTCGTCGAACAGCCGCCGGGCGCCGAAGCCGACGACCTCGCCGCCGATGTCGCGGATCGGCCAGAGCAGCCGGCGGTGGAAGCGATCGATGTAGCCGCCGCGGCCGCCCTCACGTGACAACCCGGCCAACGTCAGCTCCGGCGCGGTGAACTTCTTGGCCAGCAGGTGCCGGGTCAGCGCGTCCCAGCCCGACGGCGCGAACCCGCAGCCGTAGCGGGCCGCGACGACCATGTCGAAGCCGCGCGAGCGCAGGAACTCGCGCGCCGGCTCGGCCTCGGCGCTGCTGAGCTGCTCGGCGTAGAACGCGGCCGCCTCGCGGTGCGCGTCGAGCAGGCGCTGACGCTGGCCGCGGTGCCGGTCGGTGACCGGGCCGCCCTCGACGTAGCGCAGCTGGATGTTGGCGCGCGCGGCCAACCGCTCGACGGCGTCGCTGAAGTCGAGGTGCTCGGTGTCCTGGACGAACTTGATCACGTCGCCGCCGGCGCCGCAGCCGAAGCAGTAGAACAGTCCACGCGCCGGGGTGACGTTGAACGACGGCGACTTCTCGTCGTGGAAGGGGCACAGGCCCTTCAGGTTGCCGCCACCGGCGTTGCGCAGCTGTACCTGTTCGCCGATGACGTCGTCGATGGGCGACTTCTCGCGGACGAGGGCGATGTCCTCGTCCCTGATCCGCCCTGCCACAGCTGCGAGTGTAGTGAGCGGCGGGACGCACCGGACGTGATCCACACCCTCAGTCGGGACCGATGAGCGCGGCGTGTCGGACGACGGCGGAGGTGTCGGTCAGCTGAGCGACCTGGTCGATGATCACCCGCAGCCGATCCGCATCAGAGCCGGCCTCTCGCCAGCCCGGCACGAGCCCGCGGTCGAGGGTTGCCGGGGCGCCGTCGGCGACAGCGTCGAGCAGTTCGCTGAGCAGCCGGCGCTGGTGCGCCTGCCGCTCGAGGGTGCCGGCCCGGCGCATCACGTAGTGGGCGGCCAACGCCTTGAGCAACGCGCACTCCGCCTCGACGTGGGGTGGGACGATGAGGCTGGCCGCGTAGCGCGCCGCCGGCCGGCTCCCGTGCCCGGCCTGCGTGGCCGCGACCGCGGCGCCGGCGAAGCGCCCGGTGAGTTCGCTGGTGGCCCGCTTGGCCGCGGCCTGCGCGCGGTAGGAGCCGTCGTAGCCGGCCAGATCGCGCAACGTCGGCATGGCCAGCAGGCCGTCGAGGACCGTGGCCAGATCGCCGGCCGCGACGCTCGAGTACTCCGCGGCGGCGATCTCGCAGATCGCGGCCCGCGCGTCGTCGTCGACCGCATCGAGGCGGATCGCGCCGCCGTGCACACCGTCCTCGACGTCGTGGACGGAGTAGGCGACGTCGTCGGCCCAATCCATGACCTGTGCCTCGAGGCAGCGCCGCCCCTCGGCGACCCCGGCCCGCAACCACTCGAAGGCGGCCCGGTCCGCGGCGTAGTAGCCGAACTTGCCGCCTTCGGGCGGGCGCTCCCAGGGGTACTTGCAGGATGCGTCCAGGACGGCGCGAGTCAGGTTGAGACCGGCCGGCTCGCCCGACGGGCGCAACGTCTTCGCTTCGAGGCGGGTCAGCACCCGCAAGGTCTGCGCGTTGCCCTCGAAGCCGCCGCACTCGCCGGCGGCGGCGTCGAGCGCGGTCTCGCCGTTGTGCCCGAACGGCGGGTGCCCGATGTCGTGGGCCAGGCCGGCAGCATCCACGACGTCCGGGTCGCAGCCGAGCGCGAGGGCGATCTCGCGGCCGATCTGGGCGACCTCGAGTGAGTGGGTCAGCCGGGTGCGGGGGAAGTCGTCCTCGCCCGGCACGACAACCTGCGTCTTGTCGGCGAGGCGGCGAAACGCGTAGGAGTGCAGGACGCGGGCGCGGTCGCGGGCGAAGTCGTCGCGGCGGGCCGCCCCGGGCTGCGCCCCGGCCCGTTTCGGCGGCTCGCCGACGAACCGCTCGCGCTCGAACGCCCCGTAGGGCGCCATTTCGTCACTCGACACAGTCGACCCGTTACAGCTGGTCGTCGATCCAGTCGGAGAAGCGCAGCAGCGTGTCGATCCACATCCCGACCGCGTACTTCAGCTGCGCGCGCGTCGCGCCGGCCTCGTAGTCATAGCAGTGCTCGGCGCACACCCCGACCATGCCGTCGTCGGGCAGGATCGTGAACGCCTTGGGGAACAGCTTGGTCCGGTTCCACTCGTCGAGCAGCAGAGCGATCGTGGAGCGGTTATCCACACTGAACCTGCGGTTGAGGTACATCCGCCCTTGCAGGACTTCGCGGCGATCACCGTAGAAGAAGAAGTACACGCTGCACTTCTCCCAACGCACGACCAGGTCGCCGTCCTCGTCGATCGTGTGGCGTAGGCCGAACTCGTCGAGCAGTTGCTGCACGAGGGCGACGGTGGGCAGCACCATGGTCGAGCCGCCGGGCTGGTGCCGCCGGGAGGTGAGCGCCTGCTCGGGTTCAGTGCGAGAACGACGTCGAAACACCCTACAAACCTACTCAGCCACGGTGACGCGGCGATCGAGGTTAGGGCCGCCAATCGACAGGTGAAGGTGACTGCATGAGGCTTTCGATTCTGGGGACGGGAACGATGGGCGCGGGGATGGCCCGCTCGATGCAGCGCACGGGGCTGGACGTGACGGCCTGGAACCGGACCCGCCAGAAGGCCGAACCATTGGCCGAGGACGGGATCACCGTGGCCGACTCGGTGGCCGAGGCCGTCGCCGGTGCCGACGTGGTCGTGACGATGCTCTACGACCTCGACTCGCTGCTGGAGATTGCCGACGAACTCACCGGGGCGCTGGGCCCGGATGCGATCTGGCTGCAGAGCTCGACGATCGGTCCCGCTGGCATCGCCACCTTGGCGCAGCGGGTCGGCGACGTGGCGCTGCTCGACGCCCCGGTGCTGGGCACCAAGCAGCCGGCCGAGGACGGCAAGCTCGTCGCGATCGTGTCCGGGCCGCCCGAGCTGGTCGAGCGCGTCCAACCGGTTCTCGACGCTATCGGGGCCAAGACAATCGTGGCCGGCGACGAGCTGGGCGCGGCCAGTGCACTCAAGCTGGCCTGCAACGCGTGGGTCCTGTCGATCACTGCGGCCACGGCGCAGTCGGTGGCGCTGGCCCAGGCGCAGGGCGTCGACGCCGAGCTGTTCCTGCAGGCCATCGACGGCACGCCCTCGAACAGCCCCTACGCGCAGCTCAAGGGCAAGGCGATGCTGGCCGGCGACTTCACACCGTCGTTCGGGGTCGACGGCGCGCGCAAGGACCTCGGCCTCATCGCCGACGCCGCCCACGGGTCCGACGTCAGCACGGCCTTGCTCGACGGGGTCCGGGCGCTGTACGACGTGGCCGCGCACAACGGCCACGGTGACGACGACCTGGCCGCCGTCTACACCGCGCTGAGGTGACTCAGTCGACGGGGACGGCGCGGCCGGCTTCGACGCGAGCCACCGGCACCCGGAACGGCGAGCAGGACACGTAGTCGAGGCCGACGCGCTCGAAGAAGTGCACCGAGTCGGGGTCGCCGCCGTGCTCGCCGCAGACCCCGAGCTTGAGACCGGGACGGCGCGAGCGGCCCTTCTCGGCGGCGATGCGCACGAGCTCGCCCACGCCTTCGACGTCGATGGACTCGAACGGGCTGACCCCGAAGATGCCCTTCTCGAGGTAGGCGGAGAAGAACGCCGCCTCGACGTCGTCGCGGGAGAAGCCCCACGTGGTCTGGGTCAGGTCGTTGGTGCCGAAGCTGAAGAACTCGGCCTGCTCGGCGATCTGGTCGGCGGTCATGGCCGCGCGCGGCAGTTCGATCATCGTGCCGATGAGGAACTCGAGGTGTACGCCGGTAGCGGTACGGACGTCGCGGGCAACCTGAATGATCGCGGCCTTGACGGTCTCGAACTCCTGAACGTTGGCCACCAGCGGCACCATGATCTCGACCCGCGGCACCCCGCCGGCCTTGATGCGCTCGGCCGCGGCCTCGAGGATCGCCTGCGACTGCATCTCGAACAAGCCGGGCACGACCACGCCGAGCCGCACGCCGCGCAGGCCCATCATCGGGTTCTGCTCGTGCAGCCGGTGCACGGCCTGCAGCATGCGCAGGTCGCCCTCACGCTTCTCGCCCCGAGCTTCGGCCACCGCGACACGCACCGACAGCTCGGTGATGTCGGGCAGGAACTCGTGCAGCGGCGGGTCGAGCAGCCGGATCGTGACCGGCAGCCCGTCCATCGCCTCGAGGATGCCGACGAAGTCCTCGCGCTGCAGCGGCAGCAGCCCGGCGAGCTCCTTGTCGCGCTCCTCATCGGAGTCGGCCAGGATCAGCCGCTCGACGAGCTGGCGGCGCTCGCCCAGGAACATGTGCTCGGTGCGGCACAGCCCGATGCCCTGCGCGCCGAAGCGGCGGGCCCGGGCGGCGTCCTCGGCGGTGTCGACGTTGGCGCGGACAACCATCCGCCGCGCGCCGTCGGCGTGCTTCATTAAGCGGTCGACGGCCACGACGAGGTCGTCGCTGTCGTCGACCACACCGTCCTCGAAATACTGCACGACCGGTGAGTCGACGACGGGCACCTCACCGAGGAAGACGTCGCCGGACGTCCCGTCGATCGAGATGACGTCGCCCTCGTGGATCTCCTCGCCGGAGCGCGCCCGCAGGATGCGGCGCTTGGTGTCGACGTCGAGCGACTCGGCGCCGCAGACGCACGTCTTGCCCATGCCGCGCGCGACCACGGCCGCGTGCGAGGTCTTGCCGCCGCGCGAGGTGAGGATGCCGGCGGCGGCGATCATGCCGTTGAGGTCGTCGGGGTTTGTCTCGCGGCGGACCAGGATCACGTCCTCGCCCGAGCGCGACCACTTGACCGCGGTGTCGGAGTCGAAGACCACCTTGCCGACGGCCGCTCCGGGCGAGGCGTTCATGCCCTGGCCGATCTTCTTCTTCTTCGCCGAATCGTCGAACCGGGGGAACATCAGCTGCGCCAGCTGGGCCCCGGTGACCCGCGACACCGCTTCGTCCATGTCGATGAGGCCCTGATCGACGAGCTGCGTCGCGATCCGGAACGCGGCCCCCGCGGTGCGCTTGCCCACCCGGGTCTGCAGCATCCACAGCTTGCCGCGCTCGATCGTGAACTCGATGTCGCACAGATCCTGGTAGTGCTCCTCGAGCGTGCGCATGATGTCGAGCAGTTCGTCGAAGCAGCGCTTGTCTACGTCCTCGAGATCGGCCAGCGGCACGGTGTTGCGGATGCCGGCGACGACGTCCTCGCCCTGGGCGTTTTGCAGGTAGTCGCCGTAGAGCCCCTGCGCGCCGGAGGCCGGGTCGCGGGTGAAGGCGACGCCGGTGCCGGAATCCATCCCGAGGTTGCCAAAGACCATCGTGCAGATGTTCACGGCGGTGCCCAAGTCGGCCGGAATGCGTTCCTGGCGCCGGTAGATGACCGCCCGCTCGGTGTTCCAGGAGTCGAAGACCGCCCGCACGGCGAGATCCATCTGCTCGCGCGGCTCCTGCGGGAAGGGTCGCCCGGCTCGCTCGATCACGACCTCCTTGTAGGTCTCGACGAGCTTGCGCAGGTCGTCGGCGTCCAGGTCGAGGTCGTTGTCGCTGTTCTTGCCCTTCTTGACCTCGTCGAGCGCGTCTTCGAAGTGCGCACCGTCGATACCGAGCACCGTCTTGCCGAACATCTGGATCAGGCGGCGGTAGGAGTCGAAAGCGAACCGCTCGTCGCCGGCCTGCTTGGCCAGGCCGCGGACCGACTGGTCGTTGAGCCCGATGTTGAGGACCGTTTCCATCATCCCGGGCATCGAGAACTTGGCGCCGGACCGGACGGAGACGAGCAGCGGGTCGCCGGACTGGCCGAGGGTCTTGCCCATCGTCTTCTCGAGGTCGGTCAGGTGCTCGGTGACCTCTTCGGACAGGTCGGCGGGTTCGTGGCCGCTCTTCAGGTAGGCCCGACAGGCCTCGCTGGTGATCGTGAACCCGGGGGGCACCGGCAGCTTGAGATTGGTCATCTCGGCCAGGTTCGCGCCCTTGCCGCCGAGCAGATCCTTGAGGTTCTTGTTCCCCTCGGCGAAGTCGTAGACATACTTGTTCGTGGGCGGCATCAGCATGCTCCGTCCGGACGAGAGGGGATGTGGGCCGAGCCTAAGCGCCGGAAAGGGGTACGAGGTAGTGGGGGACCCGAATCACAGTTTCAGTTGACAGTTGTGCACTGAAATGTTTGTCTCGGTAACCAGCGGAATTATCGAGGAGTGACATGGTCGAAACGGGTGCCACCCCGAAGGTCTCCTTTGTGCGCCAACAGGTGTCGCGCATTGGGCGCGCCCTCACCTCGCCTTTACTTCCCGACGACTACTTCGCCCTGATCAAGCCCACCTGGTCGACCCGCGAGCTCACCGGAACGGTCATCCGGGTTCGTCGCCATCACGGCAACGCGGCCACCATCGTCGTCAAGCCTGACTTCGAGTGGCCCGAGCACACGCCGGGGCAGTACCTGCGCATCGGCATGGAGGTGAACGGCATCCGCCATTGGCGCGCCTACACCATCACCTCCGACCCGGCGCATCCCGAGGGCGTTGTCAGCGTGACGGTCAAGCACACCGAGGGCGGCAAGATGTCGCCGATCTTCGTGCAGCAGGTACATGTGGGCCAGAAGGTCTACCTGGGCGAGGTCGAGGGCGAGTTCACGCTGCCCGACCCGCTGCCGAAGAGCGCGCTGTTCATCTCCGGCGGCAGCGGCATCACGCCGATCATGAGCATGCTGCGCGAGCTGGACCGGCGCGATGCGCTCGATGACGCCGTGCACATCCACAGCTGCCGCACCGCCGATGACATGATCTTCGGCGGCATGTTGCGCAAGCTGCCCGACCGCCGCTCGGGCTACCAGCTGATCGAGATCCACACCGAGGACGAGCCGCGCTTCACGCCCGATCAACTCGACGATCGTTGCCCGGACTGGCGCGAGCGCGAGGTCTTCCTGTCGGGCCCGCGTGAGATGATGGACGCCGTCGAGGAGCGCTTCGAGAAAGAGGGCCGCTCCGAACATCTGCACACCGAGCGCTTCCAGCCTGTGGTCGGCAACGGCGGAGGGGACGGGTCCGGGGGGACCGTGCACTTCCGCGTGTCCGACTGCGAGGCCGAGTGCGACGCCGGTGTCTCGATCCTGGTGGGCGGCGAGGAGGCCGGCGCCAGCCTGGCGTTCGGTTGCCGGATGGGCATCTGCCACACCTGCGTCGGCCGCCTGCAGGACGGCGCCGTCCGCGACGTCCGCACCGGTCAGGTCGAGCAAGCCAGCGGCCAGATGATCCGTATCTGTATCAGCGCACCCGAAGGCCATGTCGAAGTAGATCTGTAGGGAGAGGAACCCTTTCATGCCCGACCGCATCGCCGAGCCGTACGACCCGGCCAACCCGCTCTACACACTGAACGAGCAGCAGCTGGAGGAACTCGGCAAGAAGTTCGACGACCTGCACGACGAGATCTTCAGCGATCTCGGCGACGTCGACGCGCGCTACATCCGCAACATGATCACGTTGCAGCGTCGCTTGATCGCGATGTCGCGCGGCGTGCTGCTGTTCTCGCGGTTCAAGCCGGCCTGGGTGGTCGGCACGCTCGGTCTGTCGATCGCCAAGATCCTCGAGAACATGGAGATCGGGCACAACGTCATGCACGGCCAGTGGGACTGGATGAACGACCCCAACATCCACTCGTCCACCTGGGACTGGGACACCGCATCACCGGCCGCCGCATGGAAGCACTCGCACAACTACGTGCACCACACGTACACGAACATCATCGGCAAGGACAAGGACGTCGGCTACGAGATCTTCCGCGTCGACCCGCGCCAGAAGTGGAGTCCGGCCTACCTGCTCCAGCCGATCGGCAACATCGTCCTGATGCTCGCCTTCGAGTGGGGCGTCGCGCTGCACGACCTCGACTTCGACGCCATCAAGAAGGGTAAGAAGTCGAAGGCGCAGGTCTGGGACGAGCTCAAGGGCATCGGCCGCAAGGGTCGCCGGCAGATCCTCAAGGACTACATCGCCTACCCGGCGCTCTCCGGTCGCAAGGGCTACAAGTCGACCCTGACGGCGAACGCCGTCGCCAACGTCGTACGCAACATCTGGTCGAACGCGATCATCTTCTGCGGGCACTTCCCCGACCAGACGTTCATGTTCACCGAGGAAGAGGTCGAGAACGAATCCCGCGGCGGCTGGTACGTACGCCAGCTGATCGGCGCGGCCAACATCGACGGCAGCCCGCTGTTCCACGTGATGAGCGGCAACCTGTCCTTCCAGGTCGAGCACCACCTGTACCCGGACATGCCCAGCTCGCGCTACAACCAGATCGCTCCTCGGGTGAAGGAGATCTGCGAGGAGTACGGCCTGCCGTACAACACCGGACCGCTGGGCAAGCAGTGGGGCACCGTGCAGCGCACGATCCTGCGACTGGCCTTCCCCGGCGGTGGCCCGCGCCAGAAGCCGGGCGCCTACGTCATGCCGGAGGAGGAGAAGGTCGAGCGCGAGCGCCGGCGCGAGTTGGTGCCGTCCTTCCCGTAAGCGCTCCGACGGCGGGCCAGGAGGATCGCGACCACGGCTGCGCTGGCCGCCACCAAGTAGAGCGGGTACACGACGGCGGCCAGACTCACGTGCGCTATGGCGAAGACGCACAGCGTGCTGCCGACGAGATCGGCCGCCCACGAGGCCAGGCACTCCAGCTCGGGCTGGTGCCAGGCCTCGCGCAGCGTCGGCCACAGCGCCACGCATTCGCACCCGACCACCAGCGCCGCCGCGCCGCCCTCGGGCAGTGGCCCCCACCGCCACAGCACGACACCGGTCAGGGCCAGCGCAACCAATGCCGGATCGGTGCGTCGTCCGCCGGGCTTGCCGTAGCGGGGCAGCAGGCTGATCGCGAACGTCACCAGGCAGGCGATCGCGTCGACGGCCGCGGCGTAGGCACCCGGGCCCGCTCCCCCGGCTTCGGCCGTGCCGAAGCCCACCGCGCCGGTGACCGCCCAGACCGCCCAGGACGAGCGTTGCGGACGGGTGCGGCGGCGCACCACATCGAGCAGGTAGTACGCGGCCGAGAGGGCCATGATCAGCCCGCCGACGAGGCCCAGCGCAGCGTCCATGAGGGACAGGAGCCCCCACGCCGCCGCCCTGATACGTCCGGAGGGCCCGGGTCAGCCGCCGCTGTGGGCGAGTTCGGCGCCGAACGGGACGGCACGCGAGTCGCGTCCAGCCAGCCAGCCCTCGGGCAGTGACACCGGCCGCCCGCCGCTGGTGCGCCCACGCGGCTGACCCAGCACCTCGGTCGGGAAAGGTTGATCGAGATCGAGCGCGGCCAGCCGGTCGCCCAGCTCGGCCAGTGACGACGCCATGGCCATCGCCGAGCGGGCCTCGCCGCCGACCGCGAAGCCCTTGAGGTACCAGGCGACGTGCTTGCGGAAGTCGGTGACGCCGCGCTCCTCGCCCATCCACTCGGCCAGCAGCTCGGCGTGCCGGCGCATCGTCCGGGCCACCTCGCGCAGGTCCGGGCGCACCCGTTCGGGCCGCCCGGCGAATGCGGCGGCCAGATCGGTGAACAGCCACGGCCGGCCGAGGCAGCCGCGGCCGATCACCACGCCCGCGCAGCCGGTCTGACGCACCATGTGCAGCGCGTCGTCGGCCTCCCAGATGTCGCCGTTGCCCAACACGGGCACGTCCAGCGCTTCGCCGAGTGCGGCGATGGTCGACCAGTCGGCGTGGCCGCCGTAGAAGTCCTCGGCCGTGCGCCCGTGCAGCGCGACGTGCGCGACGCCGGCGTCCTGGGCCCGGAGCCCGGCCTCGAGGTACGTGATGTGCGCGGCGTCGATGCCGACGCGCATCTTCACCGTGACCGGCACCACGCCCCGAGCCTCACGCACCGCGGCGCGCACGATGTCGTCGAACAGCCCGATGTGCCACGGGAGCGCGGAGCCGCCGCCCTTGCGGGTCACCTTCGGTACGGGGCAGCCGAAGTTGAGGTCGACGTGATCGGCGAGATCTTCGTCGACGATCATCCGCACGGCTTGCCCGACGATCGCCGGATCGACGCCGTAGAGCTGGATCGAGCGCGGGGTCTCGTCCGGCTCGAACCGGATGAGCTGCATCGTCTTGGGATTGCGCTCGACGAGCGCGCGGGTCGTGATCATCTCCGAGACGAACAGGCCACCCGCCTGACCGGCGTCGAGAGCCGCTGCCATCGACTCGCGGCACAGCCGTCGGAACGCGGTGTTGGTGATGCCGGCCATCGGCGCGAGCACGACCGGCGGATCGGCCACGACCCGCGCCGACAGCCGCAGCGGCACGGCGGCGAGCGCGGTCACGCTCGAAGCACCCGCAAGTCGCTGAACTCGGCGATGACATCGAAGTCTAGGTCGTTGTGCAGCACCGGAACCTCGTTGCGCACAGCGACAGCCGCGATCAGGCAGTCGTTGAGGGAGCGCACCGTCTCTCCTGCTCGCCGGCAGCGATGGTAGATCTGCACTGCGGACTCCACGTCGACGCGAGCGAGTTGGCCCATGTCGTGACACCCGTCCAGGAAGCTGGTCAATTCACGCAGCGTCGGTCCGCGGTAGGTCCCGGCGAGGACTTCGAGCCGCACCGCATCAGTAGTGGCAGCTTCGCCGTCGGCCAACACGCGGCGTACGGTCGACCTCGCCTCGGAGTCGGCGTCGCGAAAGTAGTCGATCCAGGCGGACGAATCGATCAGGGTGATCATTCGCCCGCCGGCCGGAAACCGCCTTTGATCGCGTCCAGATCACCCTCCCAACCAACACCTTCCATCGCCAGCATCTGCGCGCGGGTCATCGGCGCCGGTCGTCGAGCCATGCGCAGCGCGAGGTCTACCGCTTCCCGCTTGGTCGTCAGGCGGTAGGTCGACATGATCTCGGTGATCAGCGCGTCATCGATGTCGATGTTTGTGCGCGTCATACACCTAGCGTACACATTGTTAGCAGCCCAGCAGGCGCGCAGCCAGGTAGGGCACCACGCCGTCGAGGCCGATCCGCTCCTGCTGCATCGAGTCGCGTTCGCGGATCGTCACGGCGTTGTCGTCGAGGGTGTCGAAGTCGACGGTGACGCAGCACGGCGTGCCGATCTCGTCCTGGCGGCGGTAGCGGCGGCCGATGGCCTGCGTGTCGTCGAAGTCGATGTTCCAGTGGCGGCGCAGCGCCGAGGCGAGGTCACGGGCCACCGGCGAGAGGTCGGCGTTGCGCGAGAGCGGCAGCACCGCCACCTTCACCGGGGCCAGCCGATGGTCGAGACGCAGCACGGTGCGCTTCTCGAGCACGCCCTTGGCATTCGGCGCTTCGTCCTCGGTGTAGGCGTCGAGCAGAAACGCGAGCACGGCGCGGGTCAGGCCGGCGGCCGGTTCGATGACGTAGGGCGTGTAGCGCTCGTTGCTCGCCGGATCGAGATAGGTCATGTTCGCGCCGCTGTGCTCGGAGTGCGTCTTGAGGTCGAAGTCGGTGCGGTTGGCGATGCCCTCGAGTTCGGCGAAGTCGGTGCCCCCGAAACCGAAGCGGTACTCGATGTCGACGGTGCGCTTCGAGTAGTGCGACAGCTTCTCCTGCGGGTGCTCGAAGTAGCGCAGGTTCTCGGGATCGATGCCAAGTTCGACGTACCAGTTCCAGCGCTCCTTGAGCCAGTACTCGTGCCACTTCTCGTCGGTGCCGGGCTCGACGAAGAACTCCATCTCCATCTGCTCGAACTCGCGGGTCCGGAAGATGAAGTTGCCGGGCGTGATCTCGTTGCGGAAGCTCTTGCCGGTCTGCGCGATCCCGAACGGCGGCTTGCGCCGCGAGGTGTTCAGCACGTTGAGGAAGTTGACGAAGATGCCCTGCGCGGTCTCCGGGCGCAGGTAGTGCAGGCCGGACTCGTCCTCGACCGGGCCGAGGTAGGTCCGCAGCATGCCGCTGAACTGCTTGGGTTCGGTCCATTGGCCGCGGGTGCCGCAGTTGGGGCAGGCGATCTCGGCTGAGACCCCAGCACCGTCCTTCTTCGGCTCCCGGCCCTTGCGGGCCTCGAACTCGTCTTCCAGCTGGTCGGCCCGGTAGCGGCGGTGGCAGTGCTGGCACTCGGTCAGCGGGTCGGAAAAGGTGGCGACGTGGCCTGAGGCCTCCCACACCTGAGGCGCGAGGAGCACGGCCGAGTCGAGGCCGACGATGTCGTCGCGACCCTGGACCATGGTCTTCCACCACTGCCGGCGGACGTTCTCCTTGAGCTCCACGCCGAGGGGCCCGTAATCCCAGGCCGACCGGCTGCCACCGTAGATCTCGCTCGAGGGGAAGACGAATCCGCGCCGCTTGCTCAGGTTGACGACGGCGTCGTTGCGGGCTGCGGACGGGTGGGCGGGCACGGGGTCTCCTGCGTCGGTTCGGACTGCGCTGGCTGGGATTCCAGCGATTCCAGCGTATCTGGGTTCCCTTCGGCCTCTCGCCTTGTCGCCCGCCGGGCCCAGCGCCGCTCGATCCGGTTGGCCGCCCAGTGGATCAAGACGGCGGCGAGGGCACCGGCGATCCCGTCGGCCACGTAGTGCTCGCCGCCGTAGGCGAGGCTGAACATCATGACCAGCGGATAGGCGACCAGCAATGGCCGCCACCATCGGTTCAGCCGCGACCACACGAAGATCACGAACAACACCGTGCCGCCGACATGCAGCGACGGCACCGCCGCCACCGCGTCGGCGATCCCCCGGCCCTTGCTGATCAGGTTGTCGGCCACGCCGAGATGCAGCTCGAAGAAGCCGCGGGTGGCGATCTGCTCGACCCACGGGTGCGCGCCGGGTTGATGGGTCGTGAACTTGCCGAGCAGCCCACCGGAGGCCGCGTTGCCTTTGAAGTACATGCAGTCGGGGTTGTTGGGGTGGCCGGCGACCTCGGCCGGGGTGCAGCGCGCCGCGGCCCACGGCGGCGCGGCCGGGATGAGCAGGAACAGCGCGAACGAGAAGAACGACAGCCCGACGAAGCGCAGCGTCCAACGGTAGAAGTCGGCCCGGCTGCGCAGCCACATCAACCCGGCCGTGAGGTAGGGCAGGAAGAAGAACGAGATGTAGGCGAGGCAGACGACGACGTCGTACCACTGGATGTCGGAGCTTGGGTGCTTCAGGTGCTCCTGCAGCCACACGGTCGGCACGTGGCCGAAGAACAGGAACTTGTCGATGTCGATCTGCGGGTGCCACCAGGTCGGCAGCCCGACCTTGTCCGACAGTCCGCGCAGGTAGTCGTAGGCGACCAGGACGGCCGCGAAGGGGACGAAGTCGAGCGCGACCCACAGCAGCCAGCTCGGATGCCGGCCGATACAGCCCGCCGCCAGGCCACTCGCGATCCAGAGCAGCAGGCCCTCACGGTCGAGCGGGACACCGTAGCCATAGCAGTAGTACCCGAAGCCGCCCAGGTAGCCGGCGATCGCGGACCAGCGCAGCCCGCGCAACAGCTGCCCGGCGGTGGTGTCCAGCGGCAGCCAATCGGTGCGCGCCCGCGGCGTCACAGCCCCGGCTCGCGGTCGCTTTCGGCCACGGCGATCGCCCCGCCCGGCGCGACCTCGACGAGGGCCTCGAAGCCACTCGGCAGGTCGAGGGCGGACGCCAGCAGCGGGGTCGCGTGCAGCTTGACCTCGTAGTTGCCGAGCGCCCGGCGGTAGGAGCCGACGTTGGCCCACTCGGTGAGCAGCACCCAGGCGCCGGCGTCGTCGGTCGAGCGGGCCAGGGTGCCGCGCAGGTAGCCGGGTCGCGCCGCGAGAGCCGTCAACGCCGCCTGCGCCCGGTCGGGGAAGTCGGGCGCACCGGCACGGAAGTGGGTGAGCGCGATCATGTCGTAGCGTCCACCGGCCCGGCGGCCCCGAATCGGCGATCGCGCTGCGCGTACTCGAGACAGGCCTGCCACAGGTGGCGGCGGTCGAAATCCGGCCACGGGGTGTCGATGAACGCGAGCTCGGCGTACGCCGACTGCCAGAGGAGGAAGTTCGAGGTGCGCTGCTCCCCCGACGTCCGGATGAACAGGTCGACGTCGGGCAGCCCCGGCTCGTCGAGGTAGGCGTCGACGGTGCGCTCGTCGATCTTCGCCGGGTTCAGCCGGCCGGCCATCACCTCGCGGCCCATGGCGCGAATGGCGTCGACGATCTCGGCCCGCCCACCGTAGTTGACGCAGAACTGCAGGGTGAGCCGGTCGTTGTCGCGGGTGTACTCCTCGGCATCCTCGAGCTGGCTGATGACGCTGCGCCACAGCCGCGGCCGGCGCCCGGCCCAGCGGATCCGCACGCCGATCTCGGCCAGCTCGTCACGGCGCCGCCGGATCACCTCCTTGTTGAAGCCCATCAGGAAGCGCACTTCCTCGGGCGAGCGGCGCCAGTTCTCGGTGGAGAACGCGTAGGCCGAGATCGTCGAGATGCCGAGCTCGATGGCGCCGTGCAGCACGTCCATCAGCGCCGCCTCGCCGGCCCGGTGGCCGTCGGTGCGCGGCAGCCCGCGTTGCTGGGCCCAGCGCCCGTTGCCGTCCATCACGATCGCGACGTGCTTGGGCACGAGGTTGGCCGGGATCTCCGGGGGCTGCGCGCCCGACGGGTGCGGCGGCGGGGGCGGCCAGTTCCGGGTCGCCCGCCGGCCCAGCCACCCGCTGTCGGCCGGACGGTGGGGCGCGGTCATCGCGCCACATTATCCCGGGGTCAGGCCGGGCGGCGGGTGCTCGGCGGGGCCGGCTGATCACGCGCTCGACGTCAGGCGCGGTCGACGAGCGGCAGCGAGCGCAGCCCGCGTTCGAGATGCCATTGCAGGTGGGCCGCGACCAGCCCGCTGGCTTCGCGCCGCACACCGGCGTCGCTGGCATCGGCCACGACCCAGTCACCGGCCAACAGCGCCGCCATCAGGTCGATGGTGGCCGGTGGTGGGCGCACCGATCCACCCGGGCGGCACAGCTCGCACACCACACCTCCGGCCGGCACATTGAACGCGGCGTGCGGCCCCGGGCGGGAGCACTTGGCGCACTCGCGCAGCGCGGGTTCCCACCCGGCGTTGGCCATCGCCCGGATCAGGAAGGCGTCGAGGATCAGGCCGCCCTCGTGCTCGCGGGTGGTGAGCGCACGCAGCGCCCCGACCACCAGCAGGTACAGGCGCAGCGCCGGCTCGCCCTCTTCGGTCAGGCGCTCGGCCGTCTCGCAGATCGCCGAGGCCGACGTCCACCGCGCGTAGTCACCGGCCAGCTGCGCCCCGAACGCGCCCAGTGACTCGGTCTGCTGGACGACGTCCAGGCCGCGCCGGCCGTCCGGCGCCGCCTGGCCCTCGGGCCGCCGCGAGTACAACTGCACGTCGATGTGGCTGCCGGGCTCGAGGCGGGCACCGAAACGCGAGTTCGTGCGCCGCACACCCTTGCCGACCGCGCGCACCCGGCCGTGCCGGCGAGTGAGCAGCGTGACGATCCGGTCGGCCTCGCCGAGCTTGTGCACCCGGAGGACGACCGCGTCGTCTCGATAGAGCGGCACTCAGTAATTCTCACACCCGGCACCGACAGCGACCGGTTGCGACGCGGCGTTCGCCCCGCGCACCCGGGCGACCAGCACGAGCGCGAGCAGCCCGGCCATCAGCGACGACGCGAGCACAACGAGAAAAGCCGTCCGGGCCCCGTGGTCGTCGGCGATGCCGCCGACGAGTGCAGCGCCGGCGCCGTAGCCGACGCTCAGCCCGGTGTTGATCCACGACAGCCCCTCGGTCAGCGCGCCCGGCGACACCAGTTCCTGGACGAGCCCGAACGCGTTGATCAACGTGGGCGCGATGCCGATGCCGAGCACAAATCCGGCGACGACGAGCAGGGGGACGTTGACCGCGCCGAGCAGGGCGACCGGGAGCACCGCGAAGACCAGCGCCTGCCGGCGGAAACGCACGAGCGAGCCGGTCCGGTGCTCGCGCGCGCCGTAGATGAGCCCGGACACCGCGCTGCCGGCGGCGATGGCGGCCAGCGCGATGCCGCTGGCGCCGCGGTGCCCGTGCTGCCCGCAGAACGCCACCGCGGAGACCTCGGCGCTGGCGAAGACGGCACCCATCGCCACCGTTGCCACCGTCAGCATCAACATGCCGCGGGCGCGCAGCGCGAAGACGTGGGGCTCACCGTGGTTGTCGTGCACGGGCGGCTCGCTGGCGTGCAGCGTCGAGAGCCACAGGGAGCCGCCGGCCACGAGCGCAACTGCGACATAGAGCACGAGCACCGGCACGGTCTGGGTGGCAAGAATCGTGGCGATCAGCGGTCCGATGACGAAGATCAGTTCGTCCAGCACCGATTCCAGCGACATCGCGGTGGCGAGTTCCGAGCGGCCGTCCAGGACGTAGGCCCAACGCGCCCGCACCAGCGACCCGACCGACAGGTAGGTGAACCCGAACAGCACCGTCGGCACCACCAGCAGCGCGTGCGGCGCGCTGGTGCGCACCAGCACCGCCAGTGTCACGACTGCCGCCGCGTGCACCGCCGCGGCCGGCAGCAGCAGGCGGCGCTGGCCCAAACGGTCGATCAGCACCGACGAGACGATCATGCCGACCGCGCCGCCGAAGACGTAGCAGGCGCTGAGCACACCGGCGAAGCCGTACCGCCCGTCGCGCGCGGAGATGATCAGGACGATGCCGATCGGGTAGATCGCGATCGGCATGCGCATGACGAACGACGCGGCGCAGAACGCCGCGGAGCCCGGGACGCGGAAGACCGCGCGGTACCGCGTGAACATCAGAAACCGAGCCGGTCGAGTTTCTTCGGATCACGCTGCCAGTCGCGTTCGACCGCGACGTGCAACGCCAGATGAACTTTCTCGCCGAGCAGGAACTCGATCCCCGGGCGTGCGGTGACGCCGATCTTCTTCAGCCGGGAACCGCCGGGGCCGATGATGATGCCCTTCTGGCTGTCACGCTCGAGGTGGATGGTCGCGAAGACCTCCTGCAAGCCGCTGTCGCGGCGCCTTACCTCGTCGATGGTCACTGCGATCGAGTGCGGCAGTTCGTCCCGCACGCCGTCGAGCGCCGCCTCGCGGACGAGCTCGGCGACGCGCGTCTCGGTGTCGTTGTCGGTAGTGACGTCGTCGGGGTAGAGCTGCGGGCCCTCGGGCAGCCGGGCGACGAGCAGGTCGGCGAGCAATGCGACCTGCTCCCCCGATACCGCCGACACCGGGATGATGTCGGCGAACTCGGCCAGCTTCGAGACCTCGATGAGCCGTTCGCCGACCCGCTGCTTGGACGCCGAGTCGGTCTTGGTGACGATCGCGATCACCGGCGCCCGGACGGCGGCGAGTTCGGCCGCGATGAATCGGTCGCCCGCGCCGACGCGCTCATCGGCCGGCATGCAGAACCCGACGACGTCAACGTCGGCGAGGGTGTTGCGCACGACGTCGTTCAGCCGCTGCCCGAGCAGCGTCCGCGGCCGGTGCAGGCCCGGGGTGTCGACGAGGACCAGTTGCCCGTCGTCGCGGGTGAGGATGCCGCGCACGGCGTGCCGCGTGGTCTGCGGCTTGTCGCTGGTAATGACGATCTTCGAGCCGACGAGCGCGTTGGTGAGCGTCGACTTGCCCGCATTGGGACGCCCCACGAAGCAGGCGAAGCCGGAGCGGAAGGTCACGGCGCCCATCCTCCCACCCCTGGGGGTAGGCGATTCTCCCCGCGCGGGCCGGCGGCGGCGGTGACACGATGGGCTGGTGACCGCGTCGAGGACGAGTCGGCGCAGCATGCCGGACATGGCGGCTGGCGTGAAGGCG